>JAIRYT010000018.1 GCA_031267675.1 Treponema sp.
GGCAGCCAGCAGCGGGTTACCCTTGGTAATACCCATTACTATGTGGACATGGTGTTTTATAATAAAATCCTCAAGGCGTATGTTCTCATCGATCTGAAAACAGGCCAGCTAAAACCTGAACACATCGGCCAGATGAATATGTACCTGAATTACTATGCCTCAGAGGTAAATGACGAAGACGATCAAAAACCAATCGGTATTGTTCTTTGCGCCGACAAGCATGACGTAATGGCAGAATTCGCCCTTGGCGGCCTTGAAAACACCATATTCGCCTCCCGCTATGTTTATTATATTCCCGACAAACAACAATTGATAGCCGAAGTAAAAGCCTTGTTGGAAAGCGAGGATCATGATTAGTTTCATTCCTAAACCGTAATTGACTTTTCACACCCGGTTTGGGCGGACCTGACCGGGGACTTGACGATATGCTAATTTTTGGGTATAACACATATACGGTAACGTTTATTACGGGCCTTTAGCTCAGTTGGTTAGAGCTGCGGACTCATAATCCGTCGGTCCCCGGTTCAAGTCCAGGAAGGCCCAAAAATATGAAGAAAGTGACACTGGTTGTACTATCCGCGCTGTTTGTTCTGCCCCTGGGCGCGGAAACCTTTGCCTATAAACAGGAGACGGGCAGCAGGTACCGCATTCTTTCCGTTGTAGACGAGGATGTCTATGTAAACAGGCGTTTTAGCCACCGCGCGCACATTCTAAACCGCGTCGCGGTAGAAGTAGGCGAGGTAAAAAACGGCGTCGCGCGGCACAGCGCTGTTTTCCAGACTTCGGAACAGGCGGAGGGGCGCGGGCGCGGTTTCCAGTGGGCGGAAGAATATACTTCTGTTTTTGACCGCGACAGCCAGGGTTACATGACTATCGACGCCTCTTACTTTATGCCGGTGGTGCGCGACGTACCTGTCTTTCCCGCCAGGGACCTTGCGGAGGGCGAAACCTGGAGCGCGGAAGGCCACGAGATGCATGATTTTCGCAAATCGTTCGGTATCGAAAAACCGTACTGCATTCCGTTTACCGCCCGGTATGTGTTTGTGGGAACCCGGCAATGGAAGGGTAAATCCTATCCCGCTTTTTCAGTTTCATACCGTATTTTCCACGAGCCGGATCCGGTGCCGGGAACGGTTTGGCCCCGGCGTATACTGGGTTCTTCGGACCAGATTGTCTACTGGGACAGCGAAATGGGGCAGGCGACCGCGTACGAAGAACAGTTCCGCATCATTCTGGAGTTATCCAGCGGCGGCATAATTGAATACCGGGGCAGCGCGGAAGCGGAAATCATCGAATCCGAAATCATGGACAAGGAAGACGCCGCCAGGGAAATCGGCGAGGCGATCAAGGATTTGGGGCTAAACGACGCCTCGGTGCGCATTGACGAGGGCGGTATTACCATCAGTCTTGAAGATATACAGTTCCTGCCCGATTCGGCGCTTTTGCGCGAAAGTGAAAAAGAAAAGCTGGATAAAATCGGCGTGATACTGGCAAAGTACGCCGGACGCGACATACTGGTAAGCGGTCACACCGCGCTGGCGGGTACGGCGGCAGGTAGGCAGCAGCTTTCGCAGCAGCGTGCGGCGGCGGTTTCCGACTACCTTATCGGAAAAAATTACCGCGCTCCCGAACAGGTTGTAGTCCGCGGTTTTGGCGCGGAAAAACCGGTAGCGCCAAACAATACAGAGGCGGGAATGCGCCGCAACCGGCGGGTAGAAATCACCATACTGGAGAATTAGCATTTTATGAGTTACGCGGATCCGTCCAAACTTGCCATACTTGCCTGTCCGGGCGGCGAATCATTCGCCGATGAAGTTATCGTTCATTTACGGCACTGCTACCGTCACAGTTTTGAAAGCGCCGTCGCCGCGCTTGCAAAACGCCACGCGATGAACGAGGACGAAGTGACGCGCCAGGTTAATTTTATCCATGAAATACAGTCGTTAAACGCCATGAACGAGGGCCGGTTTCATCTTCCCCGGTTTAAAATCAAGGCGACCTACACCATGTTTGCCAACGGCGAAATTAAAACAGAAATTCTTGAATCGGTGCGGGGCAGGGATGTATACATTGTCGAAGATGTTGAAAATCATTATCCGCTTGTGTTTAACGGCGGAGTAACAAAAACGCTTTCGATCAACGATCATCTTATGGCGATATTTGTAACCGTAGACGCGGTCAAGCAGGCGGGCGCGGATCGCGTAACGCTGGTGCTGCCAAACTATCCGTATTCGCGGCAGCATAAGCGAAAGGGAAGGGAAGGGCTTACCGCAAGCCGTGTCGGCGTTATTTTTGAAAGCCTTGGCGTTGACCGCCTTCTTACGCTGGATATTCATTCGTCGGAAATTTGTAATTCATTCCGTACAATGGGATTTGAAAATCTTCACGCTTCCTACCAGATTATCAGGCAGCTTGCAAAAATGCGCGAAATACAGGAAGGGAATTTTGTGGTGGTGTCCCCCGACACCGGCGCGGTCGACCGCAATAAATTTTACGCGAATTCATTTAAAAAGCCGCTTGCCCTGCTTTACAAGGAACGCGATTATTCGCGCGTTACCAAAGACGCGCACGAAAATAATATCGCCGAAATGCGGCTTTTGGGCACGGTAAAAGATAAAGTTGTTTTTATGGCCGATGATATTTTGGGAACCGGCGGCACCCTGCTCAAGGCGATGGAATTTTTAAAAGAGCAGGGCGCGGTAAAGGTGATTGCGGCGATAAGTCTTCCGCTTTTTTCCAGGGACGCGGTGCATTTCTTTGACGAAGCGTACAAACAGGGGCTTTTTTTTAGAATTATCGGAACAAACGCCGTATACCACGAAGAAGTGTTAAAACGCGAATGGTATATTTCGGTAAATGTAAGCAAACTTTTTGCGAGGACCATCGCGCGGCTTTATCAGGAACTTTCGGTTTCCTCGCTTCTGGACAACCGGGGTATAATCGAAAAGCTTTTGTCAGAAAATGATTATGCGCACGCATGTCAAGGAAAGTGAACCGCTCTTTTTGTGCGGCGATTTGGGAACCAGTTCCCTTAAAGCCGCGCTGATCAGCGGCGGCGGGAACCTTTTACGGGCCGAACGAATTTTTTACCGCGGAGAAGCCCCGTACTGCTGGGAAGACGCTTTCTTTACGGCGGTGGAATTATTGCTTTCATCCCGTGACGACCTTAAAGACCGCAAACCGGACGCGCTGGTTCTTTCCGGCAACGGACCTACTCTGGTGCCTGTTACCGGGGACGGTCCGCTGGCGCCGCTTTTATGGTCGTATCCCGATTCCATACCGGGCGCGCAAAACAGGCTGTCCCCGGTTCCCGGAGAGATCAGTTCGTTTTTCCTTCCAAAAATCGCCGCCTTTTCCAAACTGGAAAACGAGGCGTATAAAAAAACCGTCATGTTTCTTACGCCGTACGAATGGCTCAACTGGCGCTGCGGCGCGCCGCCTTTTTCAATACTTCCCCGGCGGGAATATGAACGCTATTACTGGGACGAAGCCCAGCTTTCCCTTCTTGGCATTGATCCAAAATTATTCCCGCAAAAAATAATGATGGGCTCAATCGCCGGAACCGTAACACGCAGGGGTCCGCTGCACGGCGTTCCCATCGTGTGCGCCGGCCCCGATTTTATCATGGCGCTTATCGGAACCGGAACGCTTGAAGAGGGAAAATGCTGCGACCGCTGTGGCAGCAGCGAGGGGATCAATGTCTGCGCCAAAATGCCGCTTTCAGGCGGCATTATCGGCGGAATCGGCGGCGGCGGTTTTCGCGTATTGCCGCATATTCTTGAAGGGTATGTTAATATCGGGATTGTAATTCCCAAATCGGGAACGCTTCTTTCCGATTATGCCGCGTCAATCGGAATACCGATAGAAGACTTGCCGCAAAAAATATTTTTACAAAAACTTGACGGCGGCTTAAAAATACTGGAGCAGCTTTCCGGCGCTGTGCGCGCGGCGCTGGACAAACTGGAAGCCGCCGGGTACCCGGCCGCCAGCATGACGCTTTCCGGCGGGCAGGCGCTCTTTCCCCAATGGAATCAGTTTAAGGCGGACCGGTTTAACCGCGTTCTGCTGGAATGTGAAATTGTCGACGCCGAGCTTGCCGGAGACGCGCTTGTAGGGGCGCTTGCGCTGGAAGGCAAAAACTGTACGGCTCTTGATTTGCGTCAAAAAGCCGCTAAAATGATACGAATACGCACGCGGTATCTGCCCCGGGGATTGGAGGAACAATGACAGGCGCCGGAAAAACAGCCTTTTTTGCAAAAACAATCGCCGGGCTTTGCGCGCACTGCCGCGTCATGAGCGGCAAAAAATTACGGTATCTGGTTATTGCCAATCCGAAGGCGGGCGGCTTTACCATTCCCGGCCGCTGGCGCGTTCACAGGAACGCCCTGCGGGAGGCGCTCGTGTTATCGGCAAAAAACAGCGAGCGGGATGCGGAACCCGCGGAATCGTTTCCCGGCGGCTTAATCGAAACAACAGGCCCCCGTAGCGCCGTCGCCTATACCAAGGCGCTGCTGGAAGAAGCAGCCCGCGATACGGAACCTTTTTTTCTGGTGATTACCGCGGGCGGCGACGGGACAAGTCTTGAAGTGCTGGAAACCATCTATACCGCCGCCGCGTTGCGAAAGCGTTTTATTGTTTTACGCCTCCCCATGGGAACGGGCAATGACGGCGCGGACGCGCGCGACATGGCGTCCGCGCTGTCCCTGCTCCATAAAAAAACAAACATAAAACTTGTACGGGCCGTCTCGCTTGGTACCGCATCGGGAAAAACATGGACGGACGGCAGAAATTTTTTTGCCTTCAATATTTTGTCAATTGGTCTTGACGCGTTTGTTACGCACATGACAAACCGGATGAAGGGCAGGCTTCCCGGTGATTCGTACAAACTGTGGGTCGACATCGCCGCGCTCTTTTACGATAAACTTTACAAGGTCGGCCCCATGGAGCTGCGGGCCTTTGACGAAAAAGGCGCCGAGTGCGCGCGGTTTACCAAAAAGCTGCTTCTTTGCGCCGTAGGCGAAAGCGGACGCCGGACCTACGGGTCGCGCAAAATGATTCTTCCCGATGATCGCAATGTCTGCGCAATCGCCCAGATGCCGCTGTGGCGGAAAATCGCCTTTAAAGAAATGTTTAACACGGGCGCCCATGCCGGCAAACCCGAAGCGTCCCTGTTTACGGCAAAGCGCGTAGTGATAAACGGCCGGCAGAATGTTCTTGCCCAAATGGACGGCGAAACGGTGCTGCTGCGCCGCGATGATTTTCCCGTTACGATTGAACTTGGCGATCCCGCGATACAGATTCTGGAGCACTGCCATACTGATTAGGCGCTTGTTTCGCGATTAACAGGGCCGCCGCTTTTTCAAACGCGGCGGCTTTTTCGCGCGCAAGGCGTACAAAGGAATTTTCTTCGACTTTGCCGGCAACCGCCCGCATCTCCTCTTCATTGCGATAGGTAATACCCCTGAACGGGTCGTGAAAATCCTTTGCGCGGCTGATTAAAACCTGATCGCTGATCCAATACTGAATTTTTACCGCTTCGCCCAGCGCGGTTTTAAATGATTCCCGGTTTTCAAGCGTATTGATTCCTCCGGTTCTTTTTAAATATTCCAAAACGGCGGCGGCGTGGGACAATTTGTCGCTGTCGTAAAGAGCGGCCATCCGTGAATAGCGGGCGTGAACCGCCTCCCAGTCAGCGGCAGCGCCCGATTTTATTTCAGCCCGCAGTTCGTCCACCCGAAACAGGGGAACAATCTGTCCGCCCAAATTTACCCATTTGTCCACACGCCCGATGTTTTTTTGCGCAAAAAGCGATTCAGGCAGCGAGCGCAAATCAAGCCGGTGTAAAAGCGCGTAATCGACAAGCGTTTTTATTCCGTAATAAAAAAGCATTTCGCGGTATGCCGCGCGGGCTTTTCGCGGTTTAAGTATCGCGGTTTTTCGTTTGTGGCGTTCAAGACCCGAGACCGAAAGTGTTTCCGCGTCGGCGTCGCTGTACGAATATTCAGGATCCTCTTCTCCTTCGGCATAATTCCCGGCAGGGTTTTCTTTTGGATCAATTCCGTACGGCATATTCTGTTTATCCATCCAGTTTTCGAGCAGGCCAAGGGCGCTGATAATTTCTTCAGCGGTATCGGGCGCCAGGTAATCTGTTTCAATATGCTGCGTCTTAATCCGCCGTTTGTCGCGGTTTTTTGTTTTCCAGGAATTCCGTTCCAGGGCGTAAAGATTGTACATCCAAAAATACGCGGGCATTACCTCGAGCCGGTCTTTGCGTACATTATTGTTTACCAGCGCAAAGGGAAGGGAAATATCAAGTTCGTACGGATAATCGCCCTTGACAATAAGGCAGAACGAGGCAAAACGGCTTGAATGTTTTAACGTCACCGAAAGTCCGGGCCAAAAACCCCGGCCCGCGCGAATTTCCCCGTCATTGGCCCGGCTGTTGTGGTTGCTCCCAATGGTGGCGCCCGCCGCCATATTGCTCATTCCCTCAATAAGGCCCGCAATTAAAAATGAATTATTGTGATGCTGCTCGTGAACCGGAAAAATCAGATTATTAAGAATTTCGCAGCACGAGACGGTTGAGTTGTCGCCCAATACCGAGTGAATCAAACGAGCGCCGTATTTTAAATTGCAGCGTCTTCCAATAACAAAACGCACCGCCTTTGCGCCGTAAAACACATGGCTTCCGCAGCCGATAATTCCGTTTACCAGTTCAACCCCTTCGCCGATTTGAGTGGGATCTTCTTCGCTGGAAAGTATGCTCAAATTTTTAAGTTTGTTGGCGCCCTTGATATAGGCGCCTTCGCCCACCAGTGTATCCTTGATGATGCGGCAGCTTTTTACTACCGCCCCCGATCCGATTGTACCGTAAAACCCGCGCTTTGCGGATTCTCCAGCAGCCGAATTTACCAGCGTTGAAAGGCCCGCGCTTTTTTGGGTGATTTGTTTTAACGCTTCCGTCAGATCGCCGTCGTCGCGGTACGCCGCCCACAGATACGCGTCTGCGGGAATCATGCTTTCAAACGGCAGAATTGACCGCCCGCCCGCCTCGTTCATTACATCAATCCACACGCGCACCTCTTCGTCTTCGCCCTCCTTGATAATACCGTTGCCAAATTTGGCGTGATTGGAAACCTGCAGCTCGTCAATGCGGGACAGTATGCAAAAATCGCCGATAATATAGTGGGAGATACAGGAACATTCCTGTATCGCGGTATTGTCGCCGATATCGCAGGAAATAATAGTGCTGTTTCGTATACCGCAGGGAATCTGGAAATCGTGGTGAACCAGCAGCGTACCGCCCAGCGCGCCAAGCCGTACCAGTCCGTAAAATTCAGAATTTTTTATGCGCGCGGGATCAAAGGGATCGCATACCAAAAAATCCTCCCAGCGGGGGCAATAGTTGCCGTTTTGCACGAGCGCGTCAATCTCCGCTTTGGCAAGGGCCCGCCACGGTTTTGCGCCGCTCTGCATATTCCGCAGCCAATATTCATCCCTTCCTTCGGGAAGGTATTCACGGGGTATAAAATCGTAGCCATAGCGCAGGGCGCTGGTCATTTGTACTTCGCGCTGCCTTTCGTTCATGATAAAAGTATAGCGGGGATTGGCCTTTTAGGTCAGTCCCGGCGCGGCACGGCAACTACAGCGCGGGCCGGCGAGCGCGGCATACCCGAATATGCCACAGTGCGGGCCCCGAAAATGCCGTGTAAAAAAAAGCGCAGGGCCCTTGGAGCAACCCGCGACCAGGGCGGAGCAGCGCGGCCTTGGAAAACCCTGCTTTGCCGAAAATGCAAAGACACAGATACGGAAGGAAACGGAAGAGGATTTAACCGCGACGTCAAAGAAGTCGAATATGTTTTAAGAGTAAATAACGGTAACAGCCCAGCCGGGAACAAGGGTTGACGGAAACGCGCTCCCCCTCCTACAATGGCATAGGGGAATTGACGGAAGCACGAAGCACGACTACGAAGGCAACCCCCTCAAGGTGGAATACGACCTGATGGGAAGAAAAACCGCCATGCAGAGCGCCGACATGGGAAGAAAAGAATACCGCTACAACGCCTCGGGCGCTATCGCCTCCGAAGACGACTCGGTCCTTAGGGAGATTGAATAAAGTGTTTAAACGAATGATAATAGTGCTTTTTATTGGTATTGTCGGATTTGCCTGTACTATTGTTTTTTTTGAATGGCTGGCTGATACGCGGGTAGACAAAATTAGAACAGAATACCCGGAGATAAAGTCAGTGGAAACCTCTTCAATAGAACTTGGTCCAAGGACTTTAGATATTAGTTTTTATGATGGCAAACGAATAATACTGGAAAATGTTAATAAACAGCTAAAGGGTGATATAAGAGTAAAAAGAATAGGAGAATATGGTTTTGTAAAATATGGCCGGTATTCATTTTCCGAAACTATTGATGCAGGTATTTTGGAAAATGAATTGAGTATACGTCTTAATAATGTAAATGATATTATTGAAAACTATATTTTGCAAGGGGAGGTTTGCCTGGTTTTCTGCGGCCCGTAGTGTCAACTTACTAGAAAATCGGCGAAAAAACCGATGGAGGAGAAAATATCCTTGATAAAAAGGTAACTGTTGGTATGAAAAAAGGTAAAAATAAATCGTCACAAACAATGGAAGACATTGAAGACGTTTTGCAAGAGGAGATCGATAAATTAAGAGAGGGGAATAAACAACAAAAAGAAGGGAGACGGTAGGATGTTGCCACTATGTAGCAGAAATGAATGTTTTGTAGGAGCCGCGTTATTATTAATGCTTTCGTTGTTTATTGTAGACTGCAAAACAGTAAAAGACGCCTCCTTTTACACCAACAAAGCAATCAATCATGCAAGGAATGGGCGCAGATATGTTGCTATTTCTGGTTTTACTAAAGCACTTGAAATTGACCCCGCATATTCAGAGGCTTATAATCAACGATCATTGGTTTTTAGTGATTTGAATATGTATCAGGAAGCTCTCGACGATATTAGCCAAGCGATTATTCTTGAACCAGAGAGTCAAAAATATTTAAACAATCGCGCCGCTATTTATATAGCTTTAGCCAGAACCGAAGACGCGTTTGCCGATTTAAATCGTGCCATGCTCATCAATACCTCAAATGCATCGGTTTTTTATAATCGTAGCACATTGTATCATCTTGAAAAACAATATAGCAATGCGTTAAATGATATAAACCAGGCAATTATAATTTCGCCCAACGATGGAAAATATTTTTCATTGCGTGGAGATATATACTACGAAATGGAAAAGCTTGACGATGCTTTTGCTGATTACAGTTTAGCAATTGAGTTGACACAACAAAAAGAGTATCTGTATGCGAAAAATTACATAAAACGCGGACTGGTACTCTATAGGCTTAACAAATATCAACAGTCATTGCAAGATTTCAATCAAGTGCTTAAAATTAATAATGGACATGCGGAAGCGTATAATGGGCGTGGTGCGATTTATTTTGAACTAAACGAGTATCAAAAAGCAGCTGAGGATTTTTCCTGGGCAATTAAAATTGATCCTTATTATGCTGATGCATATAATAACAGGGCTGTACTCTATTACGAAACTAAAAATTATCAGAAGGCACTTGATGACTATACAAAAGCAATTAATTTACTTCCCCAAAACCCTGTTTTTTACAATGATCGTGCTGACATATACAAATTATTGGAGGAACAGGCAATAGATGAGGAAGTGAAAAATGACTACAAAATGAAGGCTGACGCTGATTACAAAAAAAGCGAAGAGTTAGAAAGAACTTATTCGAAAATCGGTAAAAAAACCGGGGAAAGGGGGAAATTTTTAACAGGGATTGCAGGAAAATTGATCCGAAACAGAGTGTGAAAGCCGGAAATTGCCGAAAAATAGCTTGATTTTCCTGACATGCGGACATAGTTATCCTGTAGTGAAAACTGTGAGAAATGGTTTTACAAATAACGCTTACGCCGTTTCTCTATAATAATGGTTGTGTAACCCGAAAAGCAGCGGCTTTTGCTTAATCGCTCCGGTCGCGGCTGTTCGGGCGGGGCGTTGGCACCAACTACAGCGCGCGAGTCCGATCGTTTATTTGGGGGATAAAATGAAATGTATAGAAATAATACGAAATCTGATCTATGGCATAATACGAAACCTGATCTATGGCATTATTTTTCTGATAGTGCTATGTTGGTTAATAATATTGTATGCACCGATCGAAGTAAAGATGGCTCGCAAAAGAGTCCTATCAATGATTGAGACTGTTCCATCTGTATTAAAGGCTGAGATTCTTTATAATGACGGTTTTTTTTTCGTGCACGAATTTGGCGTTAAAGTCCTGTTCAAGAGCGGAGACACCTTAAGACTGCGTAGGGTTTTAATGGGCGGGGCAGGGGAGACATAGAAATTGAGGTCATTAATGATTATCGGCTTGATATAATAAACAGGGAAGGAGTGTCTATTAGATCACAGAAAGAAATGAAATTCTGGTCATTGATAACAGGATCGCAGTTGGAGACGGCGGTGGATATGGTAGAAAATTACAATACCATTTGGGATCACGTGAAAAGATTGCCGGATTTAGAGGATTACAAGGAATATGAAGATGAGGAATTAAATAAGATAGAAGATAGAATTTTGCGGGACAATCTGGTTACAGATAATACCGTTGTGTTTGAAGGAGAAGGATATTTATTTTTTAAATGGCTCTCTATGAAGGGATACCCCATATGGCGAGTGCCCGAAGTGTCGTGTTACGGCAACTGGTATGTCGCGCTCACCGGTTCGCGCACGTATGTTGACGCATCTGAGGACCGAGGGGGGTCGCGTCCGCCGCCGGGTGTGCCTCCGGACCGGCTCGCAACTATGCGCAGCACAGTGGGTTTTAACCCAATCTAACCTGTTCCCGCAGTTGGTTGACGGAAACGCGCTCCCCCTCTACAATGGCATAGGGGAATTGACGGAAGCACGACTACGAAGGCAACCCCCTCAAGGTGGAATACGACCTGATGGGAAGAAGGACCGCCATGCGGAGCGCCGACACGGGAAGAAAAGAATACCGCTACAACGCCGCCGGGGCCATCGCCTCCGAAGACGACTCGGTCCTGCGCGGCCGGGGCGAAGAAATCATGTACCGCTATGACGGCATGAACCGCCTGGTAAAAATCGACTACCCGTAGTGTCAACTTATTCAAAAATCGGTAAAAAAACCGATAACGGAAAAATTTTTTGACAGAAAGCCGTCAAAAAATGGGATATGAAAATAGAAAATGTGCCGAAAAAGCCGGACTTTTCGGTTATGCGGACATAGTTATCCCATGGTGAAAACTGTGAGAAATGGTTTTACAAATAGCGCTTACGCCGCTTCCCGGTAGTAATGGTTGTGTAACCCGAAAAGCAGCGGTTTTTGCTTAATCGTTCCGGTCGCCGGCTGTTCGGGCGGGGCGTTCGGAATTCCGCCCAGTCCCTGATGGGGCCGGTAATTGTTATAGTAATAGACGTATTCCTTCACGATGCGGCGAAGCTGCGTATCGCTGAACAGGATAAAATGGTCAAGACATTCCTGGCGCAGCGAGCGGACAAAACGTTCCGCATAAGCGTTTAAGTTTGGCGAATACGGCACGGTGGGAATATCTTTGATACGATAATCGGCATAGGGGAACCATTTTAATTCCCCCGAGTTATCATGGATCAGGCACGAATTCGGGTAGCAGTAATTAAACTCCGAAAACTGCAAACGCAAAAACCGTATCGCAGGATTTGTAGTGACATTGTAGTGAACAATTTTTCTGGTTTTGAGGCAGATGATAAAAAAGATATAGAAGGTCCTGAACCCGAACGTAGTGGCGGTACAGAAGTCGCAGGCAAAAAGGGAATTCCAGTGGGAACTGAGGAAGCGTTTCCAGGAGAGGTCCGGTTTAATGTCCCCGGTTTTCCGGTAATGCCCGAGGATACGGCTGACCGTTTCGTGGGAGACAGCAATTGAAAGTTTAAGAAGTTCGTCCCGGATTCTTCGAGCGCCCCACAGGAAATTCTCTTTTTTAAGTTTAAGGACAAGCTTTTTAAGCCCGGTCGGAACTCCCGGTCTTCCGGGTTTTCTGCGGACACCGGAAATCTTCGCCCAGTGTTTTGCCAGGATATTTTTCCACGCGGAAAGAATTGTTCGGGGCGAAACAAGGGAAAAGAAACGAGCCGGGTTTTTGACGGCGGAAAAGAAGGTATGAATGGCCTGTT
>JAIRYT010000063.1 GCA_031267675.1 Treponema sp.
TTACTTTGTCAATAGTTATTCAAATAATTTCGATATATTTTCAGCCGTTCCATGTGCTGTTTTAACTTTATTCCAATAAATATTTTCCATAATTTATTATTTAACACATTTTGTTAATTTGTTTTGCTCAATATTTTTAATAATTTTTCAACCAACTTGGCCCGCATTGCATATAGCAGATCTGTATATGCTTCGCAGCCAGCAGGCGGCTCGGGGTTCCAGTCGCCCATGTCGCCGCGCTCCCACGGCTCCTTTCACCCGCATTTTTGCGGCTCCTTGACGGAAACGCGCTCCCTCTCCATAATGCCCATAGGTGCGATGCCCAAAGCGGTTGACGTAAACGGCTTTGCGCTTGCCGTGGAATATGACTGAACAGGAAGATACCGCCGTGACCCGCTCAACCGGCTGGTTACCGCAGACTATCCGGACAGCGATGACACATTGAAGGCGGCAGAAATTTTCACCGCTCTACCCGTCGTACAGTCAAAGAAACGATTGGGGGTTCTTTGTTGCCTGCGGTCTACTCCAGGCGGCGGATAAGATCGTCGGCCCTGGCGCGGTAGAGGGCCGGGGCAAGCCGCGCCGCTTCTTCCAAAAACGCCTTTGCGCTGGCCGGGTCGCCCTGCGCCGAGGCGTTTACCCCGCGCGCGTACTGCACCAGGGCCCGCTCGGCCCCCGCGTCAAGGGCGCGTTTATACAGGGCTTCCGCCCCGGCATAATCATTGCGGTCGTAGGCAATAAGCGCCAGATAGTACAGCGGCGCATAGTGGCCGCTTTTTATTTTTCCGGCGGCGGTAAAATCCGCTTCGGCGGCGACCAGGTTTCCCTCTGAATAATTTTTTTGCCCCTGGTCGACCAATTCGGTAAAGGTCCTTTTTTGGGCAATATACGCCTGCCATGCGCGCGAAAGGCTTGTCAGATTGGTAAAGCGGATAAGCCGCTGGTAGACGGCCTCTGAATTTTTTAGCGCCGAAGCCGCAGGGTCCAGTACCATAAAAGAATCGGTAAGCGTGCGAAAATAATCCAGGTCGCCGTTTTCAAGAAAAAACGAAACCAGCGCCCAGGAAAGGCCCTGAAAATTCGCGGGAATGCCGGGCCTGCGGTCGGCAAGCAATATTGTTTCGGGGTTCGCCGGACCCGCGCGTTTAACGGTGTCAAGCCAGGAAAGATTCTCTTCGTATTCCAGACGGCCTTCTGTTTCGTTGTAGACAAGGGTGCTAAAATAAACGGCAAAACCTTCGCGTATCCAGGCGGGGCTTTGGTTTACAAATCCGCGTAAAAACTGAATAAACGCCTGGTGTGAAAAAACCGGGGCGGACTCTCCGCTCCCTTTAAGTACAACCAATTCGCGGTTTTCCGCGCTGTTGTAGTGCAGGTACACCGCCCCGTCCCGGGACACGCCAAGCTTGCTTTCCACATAATCCCGGTACTGGCGGGGATTGGTAAACACCCTTACCCGCAGCGCGCTTTGCAGGGTATCCGGATCAAAACGAAAAAGCCGGTTGTACACTTCAAAGCGCTGTTCCATTTCGGCAAGAAGCAAAGCGCCGTCGACGCCGTCGGGGACGAGCGCTTCATAGTGGGCCGAACGCTGGGCCGTAAAGTTCAGGTTGGCCGGCAGCGTATAGGAAGACCCTGCGGAAGGGCCGCGCAGCACCGAATATTGACCAAACAGCGCGCTTGAGGCAAAAACCAGCAGTATCACCATGCCTTTTTTGATGTTTTTCATTATGTTCCTCCACCTGCAAAAGCTTGAGGTTTTTCTTCCCGGATTTTATCGATAATAATATTCACTGCTTCGATCAAGATTCCGGTATACCTCTCTATATTATCGATAATATAATGCTGAAGTTCATGAATATTTCCGCTTAATTGTATTCCATAGGGCACGTCAATGGTAACTACCAGCCGGTAACCGGCTTTATCGTCCTTTACGGCGATTTTTTTGATAACGATGTCCCTGTTATACTCGTCAACACAGTGGATCACCATTTGCGACAGCGCCGCTTCCGAGATAATCACCCTGCCCCGCTTGGAGTATTCCGGCCGCACAAGCGATTTTTCGTGAACCTGGGGCGTGGAGCTGATCATTTCGGCTACCCGGCGCTGGCGAAAAATCCGTATCGCGTCATAAAAAATTTGCGGATACGCGTGTTTGACTTCGATTGACGGTATAGGGATAATATGCTTTCCTTCAATTTTGCGGGTTCGTATGGCCTTTTCGATGTCTTCCTGGCTGGCGATATCCTCGATATGAATGATACGCGAGGGCGAAGGCAGGTTAAGGCGCAGGGCGATTTTATTTACCATTTTTTCAGAGGTTCCCAAAAGGAGTATTTTTTTGAATTTTTCGCCCTGGAGTGTTGCCGCCACCGCTTCGCGTTCCTTTGGATCGTCAAAAAGGGCTGCCTTGACCGCGGCCATAAAGGTTTTTTCTTTTTTTGCCGAGTGTCCGGCAAGAATGCGGTTGTCTTTTATTAAAAGGCCGTCGTCGACAATTACCTCAATGCCGTATTTTTGGGCGACGAGTTTTGCCCGAAAGCTTTTGCCGGTTCCGCTTTCGCCCACGAGCGCATAGATTTTGACCCGTTTAACGGCGTAAAGGAATTCACGCAACATACTTATAGTGTATCATACCGGGTCCTCTTTTGCAGTATGGAATTAATGTCTAAAACGCCAAAGATGCGGGTAAGCGCCCGCGCAAAGTCTTCCGGGAGCGCCGCTTCAATTTTGCCGGGGAACGCGCCTTTAGGGCGCGGCGGATCCGAACGCGGAAATTCCAGGCTGAGCGCGTGAAGAAAAAAAGTCCGCCGGGGGCCTGACGCGCCGTATTTTTTATCGCCCCACAGGGGATGGCCGCAGGCGGCGGCCTGGAGCCGCAGTTGGTGGGTGCGGCCTGTTTCGGGTTCCAGCAGAACCAGCGAAAGCCCGTCTGCTGCCGCCAGCGGAGTAACGGCTGCCGCCGCGGTTTTGCCGCCCGCCCCGGCGAGGACGCGGTTCCCCGAGGGGGTCCGGAGCAGCCGGTGTTCCCAGCGTTGGGCGGACAGCCGGCCTTCAAGAATTGCCAGATACCGCTTGCGGAGTTTACCCCCGGCAAGAAGGGCGCTAAAACGCCGCGCGCCTTCAAGGCTGGTTGAAAAAACAATCACGCCGCTGGTGCCCTTGTCCAGCCGGTGCAGCGGCCCCGGTCTAAACGAAAGGGATGGCGCGGTTTTGCCGGCAAGATAGGCGCGGACCGCTTCTTCCAGGCTGTTGCCGCCGTGTACGACAACGCCCGCCGCTTTGCTGACGGCAAGAATGCCGCCGCCCTCGTAAAGAATTTCGAGGGCCGGCAATGACGGCGGGCGGGCGTATCCGCTTTTTGTATCAACCCCGCAGGCTGATTCCCGTGTGGCCTTTTGCGAATCAAGCGCGATGCCGGGCAGGGTAATACGGTTTCCCCGGAACACTTTTGTCGCCGCGCCGGCCATTTTATTGTCCACCAGTATTTTGCCCTGCCGTAACAGCCGGTGAACCAGCGAGAGCGGCGCGGACGGCAGGGCTTTACGAAGAATCCGGTCCAGCCGGCGGCCGTCATCGTCTTCGGCGGCGGTAAGAATCATCTTATTCCACGGTAACGCTTTTTGCGAGATTTCGCGGCTTGTCGGGATCGTTGCCGCGCTGGATGGAACAATAGTACGCAAAAAGCTGCGCGGGAACCGCCGAAAGAATGGGCGAAAAACATTCCCTAAAGCGGTTTTGTCCGGCGGCTTCGGTTTTATCGTCCTCCCATAACGGCGCGGGAATAAAAAACACTTCGTCGGCCGTCTTGGTAAAGGCGCTTTCACCTTCCCAGGTTATAACCAGGGTCGAAGCGCCGCGCGAACTTACCTCGCGTATGTTGGAAACAACTTTGTCAAAAAGCGAAACGCGGGTCGCGGCGGCGACCACCAGGGTCGTTTTGTCGACAAGGGCGATGGGTCCGTGTTTTAGTTCGCCGGCGGCAAAGGCTTCCGAATGGGTGTAACTTATTTCTTTTAACTTTAAGGCGTTTTCAAGGCTTACCGCGTAATCATACTGGCGGCCCATAAAAAACACCTTTGTTTTATTAAACTGCCGTGAGGCAAAACGCTGTATTACATCCTGCTTTGCCAAAAGCTCCGCGCACTGGCCGGGAATTTGTTCCAGGGCGGCAAGACAGCGCCTAAAATTCCCTTCGTCAAGACAGCCCCTTATGCGGCCAAGTTTAAGGGCAAGCAGATACAGGCACATAAGCTGGGTGGTAAACGCCTTTGTCGACGCAACGGCGATTTCCGGTCCCGCCCAGGTATAAAGCACGGTATCCGCTTCGCGCGAAAGCGTGGAACCTACCACATTGGTAAGGGCAAGAACATGGCAGCCGTTTTTTTTGGCAAGACGCATTGCCGCCAGGGTGTCGGCTGTTTCCCCCGACTGGCTGATAACGATGACCAGATCGCCGGGCGCAAGCAAGGGGTTGCGGTAACGGAATTCGCTGGCAATATCGGCTTCGACGCCGATGCGCGCCAGTTCCTCAAAGGCGTATTTTCCTACCATCGCGGCATGCCAGGCGGTGCCGCAGGCGATAATAACCACGCGATCCCTTTTTGCCCAGCGCGGATCAAAATTGATTTCGTCAAAGTCGATATCCACCGGTTTATCGCCGCTCCGCCGCAGACGCGGCCGCAGGGTATCCTGCAGCGCCTTTGGCTGATCGTGAATTTCCTTTAGCATAAAGTGGGCGTATCCGCCTTTTTCCGCGGCTTCTTCGGTCCAGTCAATGTGAGTTGGCGGCCGCGTAACGGAATTCCCCTGTTCGTTAAAAAGATCCACCCTGTCGCGGTACAGCACCGCAAGTTCGCCGTCTTCCATAAAAAGCACTTCCCGCGTGCGGGAAAGAATCGCGGGAATATCGGACGCGACAAGGTTTTCGCCCCGGCCCAATCCGATGATCAGCGGGCTGTCTTTTCGCGCGACAATAATACGATCGCGGTAACCGGCGGCGATGATCGCGAGCGCGTACGATCCCTGAAGCCGCGAAAGAGTCCGCCGCACCGCGCCAAGTATGTTTCGTGTTCCCAGGCCCGTGCCCGGATTTACCTCCGGTTCGTTTTGGTAATAGTAGGTGACAAGATGGGCGATGACTTCGGTATCGGTTTCGCTGCGAAAGCTAACGCCCCGCTCGTACAGCCAGTCGCGCAGCACAAGGTAGTTTTCGATAATGCCGTTGTGAACCACGGCGATGCTGTCGGCTTCGTCGGTATGGGGATGGGAATTAACATCGGACGGTTCGCCGTGAGTCGCCCAGCGGGTATGGCCTATGCCCGCGTTTGCGCCAAATACGTTTTTGCCCCCGGTTTCCGCTTCGGTTTTTGCCTCGGTTTCAGCCTCGGTTTTTGCCTCGGTTTTTTCCTCGGAGGCGAGCTTTTCTTCCAGTACGGAAATACGGCCTTTTGTTTTTCGCACCAAAATATCGCCGCCGTCAAGCAGCGCCACGCCCGCCGAATCGTAGCCCCGGTATTCAAGTTTTTTTAGGCTTGAAAGTAAAATAGGTAAAGCCGCTTCGCCGCCAATGTAACCGGTAATTCCACACATGGTTCTTTTTTTAACATAAATCAGCGAAATAGGCTATGCCGGGCAAAACCGCAACAGAGGCGGGAATAGGCGTTACCGCAAAAATATGGCATACTCACGCTATCGGAGGAATTGTGTACAAAGCGGTTGATCCCAAAGTGAATTTCCCAAAGCTTGAAGAAGAAATCCTGGCGTTCTGGGAAGCGAACCACATCTTTGAAAAATCGGTGCGTTCCCGCGAGGGCGCGGAAGATTTTGTGTTTTACGACGGGCCTCCCTTTGCGACGGGAATGCCGCATTTTGGCCATTTTGTTCCGTCAACCATAAAGGATATTATTCCTCGTTACAAAACCATGAAGGGCTTTCATGTCGAGCGGCGTTTTGGCTGGGACTGCCACGGGCTTCCGGTAGAGACGCTTATCGAAAAAGAACTGGGCCTTAATTCAAAATCCGACATAGAAAAATACGGCGTCGCCGCGTTTAATGACGCGTGCCGCGCTTCCGTACTCCGCTATGTCGCCGAATGGCGGCGGATTATTACCCGCCTGGGGCGCTGGGTCGATTTTGACAATGATTATAAAACCATGGACCGCGATTACATGGAGACAATCTGGTGGGTTATGGCGTCGCTGTGGGAAAAAGAACTCCTTTACGAAGGCCACTACATTCTGCCGTACTGTCCCCGCTGCGCGACCGTGCTTTCCAATCACGAACTTAATTTGGGCGGATTTAAAGACGTGCATGATCCGGCGGTCACCCTGCGCTTTAAGGTAAAGGGAACGGTTCCGGGCAGCAGCGCGTCCGCTTCGGTGGAACCGGCCGATCTGGCCGAAGGCGCGGGCGCGGCCTACATACTCGCCTGGACGACGACTCCCTGGACGCTGCCCTCGAACCTCGCCCTTACCCTGGGCGGTGACATTGACTACGCGCTCGTACAGGATAAAAGCGACCGCTATCTTTTGGCAAAGGAAAGAGTTTCCGCGTATTACAGGGACGAAAGCGAATACCGGCTGATCTGGGTAAAAAAAGGCGCCGAACTTACCGGCATTAAATACGAGCCGCTCTTTCCCTATTTTGCGGACGCGGCGGAATCAAACGCGTTCCGCACCTATACCGGCGATTTTGTCACCGTCGAAGACGGCACCGGCGTCGTGCATACCGCGCCGGGTTTTGGCGAAGACGACGCGCGGGTTCTTAAGGGAACGGGTATTCCGGTCGTCTGCCCCATAGACGAGGAATGCCGCTTTACCGAAGAAGTAAGCGACTATAAAGGGATTTTTGTAAAAGACGCGGACAAGGCGATTATCGAACGCCTCAGGAACGAGGGGAAACTTGTCAGGCGCGAACAGATTCTTCACCCGTATCCGCACTGCTGGCGCTGCGGCAGTCCGCTGATCTACCGCGCGATAGGCTCGTGGTTTGTCAATGTCGAAAAAATCAAGGCTGATATGATCGCCTGCAACAATAATATTTTTTGGGTGCCCGGACACATCAAGACCGGACGCTTTGGCAAATGGCTCGAAGGCGCCCGCGACTGGGCCATAAGCCGCAACCGTTACTGGGGCAACCCGCTGCCCATCTGGCGCTGCGGCGACTGCGGTAAAACAGTCTGCGTCGGCTCGCGGGAAGAACTAAAAGCGCTGAGCGGCAAAGACTGCGAAGATCTGCACAAACAGTTTGTCGACAACATTACCATACCCTGCGCCGCCGCGGGCGAAAAGGCGCGGGGCGGCAGCCCCGGCTGCGGGGGAACAATGCGCCGTATTCCCGAAGTGCTTGACTGCTGGTTTGAATCGGGCGCGATGCCCTACGGACAAAACCATTATCCCTTTGAACACCGCGAATTTTTTGACGCGCACTTTCCCGCCGATTTTATTAACGAAGGCCTTGACCAGACGCGCGGATGGTTTTATACGCTGATCATTTTATCCACGGCGCTTTTTAAAAAGCCCGCCTTCAAGAACTGTATTGTTTCGGGCCTTGTGCTTGCCGCCGACGGAAAAAAGATGAGCAAGAGCCTTAAAAATTATACCGACCCCATGGAAGTGGTCAATAATTTTGGCGCGGACGCGCTGCGGCTTTTTCTTGTCCATTCCCCGGTAGTTAAATCCGATGATCTGCGGTACAACGACGAGAGCATAAAAGAGGTGATGAAAACCATCATTATTCCGCTGTGGAACGCGTATAGTTTTTTTGTTACCTACGCCAACATCGACGGGGCCAAAGCGAGCGCCGCGCCGCAAGCGCCGTCAAATCCGCTTGACCGCTGGATTCTGTCGGAAGCGGAACACCTTTCACAAAGCGTAAGCGCCGCGCTTGACTCCTATGATCTTGCGCACGCGGTTGATCCCATTCTGGAATTTATCGATCTTCTTAACAACTGGTACATACGCCGCAGCCGCCGCCGTTTTTGGAAATCGGGCAGCGCCGGATCGGATACCGACAAGGCCGAAGCCTACGCGTCGCTTTATGCCGCGCTCAAAACACTGGTGCTGGTCGCGTCTCCCTTTATGCCGTTTACCACCGACGCGATCTGGCAGAACCTGCGCCTTGAAAGCGACCCTGAATCGGTACATTTGGCAGCCTATCCCCAGGCGACCGAAACACGGCGGGACCGGGACCTTGAGTTTAAAATGGCCGCCGTCCGCCACGCGGTGTCCATGGGCCGCGCCCTGCGTTCACAATTTAACATTAAAGTCCGCCAGCCGCTTAAGGCGGTGGAACTGGTAACGCGCAGCGCCGATGAAAAAAAAGTGCTGCTCGAAATGGAAGACAGCATACGCGAGGAGCTTAATGTAAAGTCGCTCGTATTCCGCGACAACGAAGAAGACATGGTTGAATACAGCGCGAAGGCGAATTTTCGCATCCTGGGAAAAACACTGGGAAAGGATATGAAAGCCGCCGCGGAACGAATTGAATCGCTAAGCCAGGCGGAAATCCAGGGCCTGCTTGAAGGCGCGGTGCTCGTACTTGACACCGGCAGCCGCTCAATAGAAATTACGCGGGAAAGCGTCGAAATCAGGCGTACCGAAAAGGCCGCGCTGCGCGTGCTTAACGAAGGCACGCTTACCCTGGCGCTTGACACCGAAGTTACCGAAGAACTTTCGCGCGAGGGCGACGTGAGGGATTTGATCCGGGGCGTGCAGAACGCGCGAAAAGATGCGGGCTTTGCCGTAAGCGACCGTATCGGGCTTTGTCTTTACGGCTCGCCCGGGCTTAAGCAGGCCTGGGAACAGTTTGCCGATTATGTTGCCGCGGAAACCCTTTCCATATCAATGGAATGGGGCGAAAGCGAAAAAATGACGGCGATAGAAGCAGGAGACAATACGTGGTTTGTAAAAATAACCAGGGCGTAACCATGCGGATGTTTGCGCCGGCGCTTTTTGTTTTTTTCGCGCTGTCCTGCGCTTCGCTTCCCACGCCCGAAACCTATTACGCGGACAGAAGCGATCCCTTTTCGCTAACGGAAAGCGGCGCGGAATTGTACCTTGCCGCGCGGCTGCCGGCGTCGCGTTCCATTGTCGAAGGACTCGCCTTTGGGACGGCAAGTGTTTCCCAACTGGGCGATTTTCTGGATCGCGGCGATTTGATTGTCGCCGCGCTGTATCCCGAACACGCGGACCGCCGTTTTATCGGCGCCGCTTCCGGTTCGTTTCCCGGCGCGCGCGGCGGCCTGTACCTGCGCGGCAGCAAAGACTGGAAAAAGGCGGTTTCCGCCGCCGGTATTGAATACTGGCGCTCCGACGCGGCAAACCTTTCTCTGCATTTAAGCGCCCGCCGCCTGTTTTTTTCTGACGGCGATCCGTTTGTAAAAGCGCCGGGCGCGAGGAGCCCCGCCGCGCTTGCAAAACTTGCCGAAGGCGCAGCGCTTTACGGCTGGCTGGAAAATTCCAGCGGCCCCCTGGAAAAAATTATTTTATCGCTCGGCGTGGAACTCGGCATTCCGTCGGAAAAACTGCTCTTTGCCGTGTATGAAACCGGAACCGCCTACACCGCCGTACTGCGCCTTGAAACCCCCGGCAATTCCCAGGCGCTCGCGCTTACGCGTATTTTTGGCCTTGCGTCGCTGGGCATGGCGGGAACGGATTTTTCCCAATACCGCGAATTTGAAAGCGTCGTCAAGGCGCTTTTTGGCGGAAGCTGCGGGCAGGACGGCGCGGCGGTAATCATAAAAACAGGCGCGCTCTCCGGCGGCGAGCTTGCTTTACTTTTTAATACACTCTCGCTATATTGATAGCAGATAATTGAGGATGGATACGAATGCCGACTTATGAATATGAATGTAAAGAGTGCGGATATGATTTTGAAATAGTTCAAAAAATGAGCGACGATCCGCTTGCCGAATGCCCCGAGTGCGGGGGCGTGGTACGCCGCCTTATCAACGGGGGCGCCGGCGTCATCTTTAAGGGTTCCGGCTTTTATGTAACCGACAAAAACAAAGCGACAAAAACAGTGACGACAAAAAATTCAAAAGCGGAAACCGATCAGAAAAAAGAAAAAAAAGAAGGCGCGAAAGAGGGCGGAACAAAAGAATCCTGTCCCGCGGCGGCGTCGTGTCCGGCCGCTTCAAAAGGTTCGTGCCCGCAAACAGCCGTCTAAATGCCGCCCAAAAACAACGCCCGTTTTTTTTGTGAATATTGCGGGGCGCAGGTACGGCGGGACAGCAAACAGTGCCCTTCCTGCGGGCGTTATTTTGCCAATATACGATGCCCCGCGTGCGGTTTTACCGGCGACGATTCAAAATTCAGGAGCGGCTGCCCCGCCTGCGGTTACTGTTTCAACAATGGCGTTTTGGCCCAAACAAGGGCGGGAAGCGTACGTCCCCTGCGCCTGTGGGTGTATATTTTTGCCGCCGGCGCTCTTGCCTGCGTGATCGCGGCCTTCCTCTGGATATTCGTTAAAATGTAAACGGTGTTTTTGCGCCGCACGAGGCGCAAAAATACATTCCGTTTTTTAACACAAGCCCGGCGGCGGAAGTCCGAAAGCGCCGCCCGGCAAGCAGCGCGTTACATTCCGTACAGCGGGTGTCGCGGAATTCGGGCGGCGAATCAATGTTCCCCAGGTATACAAAGGGAAGTTTTTTCTTTGCCCGGCGGGCGGTTTTGACAAGGAACGCGGGATCAGTCTGCGGCGCGCTGTATTTCCAGCCGGGACGATATGCCGACAGATGCCAGACCGGCGCGCCGGCATCCGCGATCCAGCCGGCAATGCCGTCAAGTTCATTCTCCCGGTCGTTAAAGCCGCTTACCACCAGCGTGGTAATTTCTACATGTACGCCGTACGACAGCGCGTTTTTAATAAAAAGCAAAACGGTTTTTAAATCACCGCCCAGTATAGTTTTGTACGATTTTTCGTCAAAACATTTAAGGTCGATATTCGCGGCGTCGCTTAGCTCAAGCACTTCTTTTGCCGCTTCGCCTTCGGCGCATCCGTTAGTGACAAGCACATTGGCGATGCCCGCCCTGCGGGAGGCCTTCATACAGTCGACAAGATATTCCGCGTGGACCAGCGGCTCCGAGTAGGTGTAGGCGATGCTTTCGCAGGCGTTCTCTTTTGCCGCTTCGACAAGCTGCTCCGGCGGCAGATAACGGCCCGGCCCGTCTGTCGACTGCGAAATAGCGGCGTTTTGACAAAACGGGCAGCGAAGATTACAGCCCGCAAAACCAACCGAAAAAATCCGCTCCCCCGGCCGCCAATGATAAAGCGGCTTTTTTTCTACCGGATCGACCGCCAGCGCAGTAACATAGCCGTACCAGGGAATTACTACCGAATCGCCGCTTCCTCTCCGTACCCTGCAAAGGCCGCGCTCCTCCGGCGCAAGAATACAATGGTGCGGGCAAAGATCGCACACACATTCTTTGTCACGGTGGTAAAAACGCGCCGGATGCAAAGAGGTCATTTTTCAAGAAGCAGACAGCCCCGTTTGTCCCGTCCTTTATTAACAAACTGAATTGGGTCGTCAACCTCAAAGGGTTCGAGCAGCACGCCTTTTGCCCCGCGCCGCACCCAGATTTTTACCAGCGGAATTCCCTCGCCCGCTTCGGTTACCGCCCGGGGAATATCTTCGACAAAAAGCACGTCGGCGACTTTAAATTCCATAAGCGCGGGATTAACCCCCAGGGGATCATACACCAAAAGCAGCTTGTCCTTTTCCGAAGGGTGCGCGCGCGGACAACCCAAAAACGCCACTGAATTTTTTGGCGGTGAATTATGACGCTTTTCAATGGAATTGCGGGGCAGTTGTTCCAGGTAACTTTCCATATCTCTCCTTATGTTAATAATAGCTGCTGGTCATTTGAAAGGCAAGGTTTTTGTGTTGTTTCTATACACCGCCGATCCAGCGATCAATAAGACAGCGGGAAACGGAGCCTTTTTGGGGAATGCGTACAATTCCTTCCTGTACGGACTCGCGGGTAAACCAGCGCGCGCTGGTAATTTCTACGCCGTCACACTGTATTTCGCCGCCGGCCCAGGAAGCGGTAAATCCCGCCATAAGGGAATTGGGAAAGGGCCAGCTTTGGCTTTTTATATAGCGTATGTCCTTTATGCGGATTTTTACTTCTTCGGCGACTTCGCGTTCGAGCGTTGTTTCAAGGCTTTCGCCCGCCTCGTTAAAACCGGCGATAAGACTGTATAGATTGTCTTCAAAATTTTTATTATGCGCCAGAAGGGCCCGTCCATCCTCCCGGGTAATCAGAACAATAATCGCCGGCGATATGCGCGGAAACTCCACGCGCCCGCAGCGCGGACAGCGGCGAGCGGGCTCTTCCGCATCTTCGTTTTTTGCGCCGCAGCTTCCGCAGTATACCGATTCGGTTCTCCACTGAAGAATGTGATACGCGCGCAGCAAACGTTCCGCGCCGTCACCGTCATCGTCACCGTCAATAGACGCGAGTGAACCAAGAATCTTTCGTATGGGAACGGCCTGCCACCCCGGCGGCAGTTCCGCCCCGGCGGCGATAAACGCCGAGGGCGGCCCCTGCGGCGGAGCCTCGTAAAAGCGTACATCGCCGAATGCGGAACACGACTCACGGTCAATTCCCTTTACGGCTTCTTTATCGCCGGTCCCCGTTTTTACCAGCAGGGTGTTTTTTTGAAAAAGATATACCAACGGCGCAACCGGCTTATTCATGTTTTGAATTAAGCGCCCCGCAAAGCCCTGTCGAGTTTTTCAAACGTGCCGCTTCCAATATGGCAGTACCCGCCGGGATTTTTATCAAGATACTTTTGGTGATACTCCTCGGCGGTATAATAATTTTCCAGGGGAAGATTTTCCACTACCACCGGCTTGTCAAAGCGGGTCTGAAGTTCCGCCAGCGAAGCGGCAATGACGTTCCGGTCTTCGTTATCAGTATAAAAAACCCCCGTGCGGTACTGGGTTCCCGCGTCATGGCCCTGGCGGTTAAGCGAAAGGGGATCAATGGCAAGATAAAAAAGTTCCAGCAGACGGCTCAGCGAAAGAACGGCGGGATCGTATTCAATCAGCACGGTTTCCGCGTGTCCGGTATGGTTATGACATACATCCTCATAGGATGGATTGGCGGTTTTACCGTTGGCATAACCTACTTCGGTCCGTACCACGCCGGGAATCCGGACAAGAAACTGTTCCGCTCCCCAGAAACAACCGCCGGCCACATAAACCCGCTTTATGCTGCTTTTATCCGCCATGCATTCCCCCGCTCAATGATCATCCTACGGGAATTTTACCGTTGTTTCAATGGGGAAACGAGTTTCCGGCAAGACTGCGGGAACAGGTTAGATTGGGTTAAAACCCAATCTACGCCAACTATGCTGCGCATAGTTGCGAGTCGGTCCGGAGGTACGCCCGGCGGCGGGCGCGAACCCCCGCGGGTGGCGAACTCGAGCACGTCCGTAAGTATCCGCGGGACGAACAAGAAGGGGCGGAAACTTGCCTCGACACTGTTGACTTTTATCATAGACGACCTGGCGGTTAAAAATTTCCCTTTTCTGAAGAAGATTTTACCGCAAAGTCGGGCCGTCCCTTCGGACGGCCTAAGTCGAACAAGGTAAAGAAGTTCAAAAAAGAAAAAGAGCTTTCATACGTACCGTAACATTTTCGACTTTTTCGACCTGGCGGTTAAAAATTTCCCTTTTCTGAAAAAGATTTTACCGCAAAGTCGGGCCGTCCCTTCGGACGGCCTAAGTCGAACAAGGTAAAGAAGTTCAAAAAAGAAAAAGGGCTTTCATACGTCCGTACCGTAACTTTTTCGACTTTTTCGACCTGGCGGTTAAAAATTTCCCTTTTCTGAAAAAGATTTTACCGCAAAGTCGGGCCGTCCCTTCGGAC
>JAIRYT010000109.1 GCA_031267675.1 Treponema sp.
GGCTCGGCCTCCGCAACGGCTAGGTCATTCCGCTTCGCTCCATTCCCACGCCGCTGCTCCGGCACATTTTGCCAGCCCTGGTCTTTGCTTCGCAAAGCCCTTATCCGGGCTGTCAAAACGTCGTAAACAGCCGGAACGTTATGCGCAATTGGTTTTGAATTAGTTGGAAAATTATAAACAAAAAAATTAAAATAAAAATATAATAATATTAAAAATTTATGAATATATTATAAAAAGACATAAAAAAATTGTATTGTATGGGAATAAAAATAAACCCTAAAATTACCCCAAAAGCAAAGTTTTTTTGCCCCAAATTTATCGTAACAGGCGGCGTCCATGCCGCCTGAAATTTACTCCCTACGACCCAAGAAAAATACCGTAAAACCCCCAAAATTCCTCGAAAAGAGCATGGGAATAGGGGCGGAGAGGCGGCAAAGCCGCCCCACCGCCCCCCAAATAGCCTATTGACACTTTCAATCAAAATAGAGACAATAATGTTATGCTTTTGAAAACGGCAGGACAAAGACAGAATACGCCCAACGGCTCACGGCTCATATTATACAAATAACCGGCAAAAAAATCTACTAAACAAAACCACTAAATTTCACCTTTTTTATCAAATTTTCTCAAACACTAACAAAACGGCCCGGAACGGCAGCAATTTTGCCCCGCCTGTTGGCAGATTCAACCCGGAAGTCAGCAGATTCACCCTGAAAGTCGGCGGATTCACCTTCACCGTTGGCAGATTCGCCCTAAAAGTCGGCAGGTTTAACTTGGCAGTTGGCAGATTCACCATGAATCAGCCTGAAAACGTATAAATAGGATATGAGGAGGAAATATGTCTAAATCAACCGACTGGCTTCCCAACAACAGGGAAGGCCTTTTATCAATGAGCCGGGACTGGCAGGAAGTATTGAGTACAACCGCCACCCTGTGGAACATACCCACGACCGTAATACAGGAACATGCCCAGCTCGTGCTGGCCGCCGCGGCCGCCCTTGAAACTGCCAAAAACGAAACCACCCGTACCCCCGTAGCCACCGCCCAATGCAAAGAAGCCTTTGACGCGCTCACCGCCTATATGCGGGATATGAAGCGCCGGTATTTCTTAACCCCGCCCTTGCTTAATTCCGACTATATCTCCCTCGGCCTCAAACCCCACGACACCACCCCCACGGCAAGCGGAACGCCCACGGCGCAAGTAACCGTAGAAACTTACCTTATGGGACGGCACGAACTGGGGGTAAAAATCATTTACGTTACCGGCAATCCCGCCGATCCCGCGAATAAGGGCTACCGGATATGGTACAGCATGATTGCACCGGGTGAAACACCCCCTGCAAACCCGGACGACCTCCGCAAATCCTTCTACACCAAACGGAAAAAAGACGTAATAGAATTTGAGTTTGGGGACAGCGGAAAGACGGCATATTTTGCGGTACAGATAGAGAACGAAGGAAAGAAAGGCCCTTGGGGGCCGCTGGTATCGGCATTGATACCCTAACAAAAGTGTTACCCGCTTATGCGGTTAAACATAAAAAAATTTAGACGGCGGGAAAGACCGCAAGGAAAAAACCATGAAAAAGAAACATGGAATGTTTATCGGTTTCACCGTTCTGTTGATGGCGGCGATGTTCACAGTGGCAGGGTGTGACACTGGCACAGGCGGAGACCCCGGCGATGGAAATGGAGATCTCCCCACTACTAACGGCAGGTTTACCTTGACAGGAGCCGGCGCATATAACAGGCAATACGCCTATGCACAAGGAACGGTATCAGCGGGCTTTATATATGGAGCGACAGGTACTGTTACTGAAATGCGTGGTATTCAGATACAGAATGGAACGGTAGAACTCCCCATGTATTTTAAGTCAACAACTGCGGCAGCACTTACCGCCTATTCTGGTAGTGATACCATTACAGCGCAAACAATTCCAGACGTGGGAAAAATGTATAGTTTTCAAGTTTGGATAATGCCAACAGCAGACCCACAAGGCTATATAGGTACGTTAGGCTCACATTATATCGGTTGGGATACCGTAACTTTTACTGGTGGAAGTGTAACAAAAGCCGTTTCTGAGGGAACGTATTATTGAAAAAATATATAAGGAGCAAACGAATGAAAAAGAACGGTTTATTGGTGCTTACTTTGATAATGGCGTTTTGTATGCTGGTTGGGTGTAACAAAAAAAGTCCTACAACCGAGACGCAAAGTGTATCCAGGCAGACACAGGCTCCGGTGCAACAAATACCAGTGCAGGCACAAGGGCCAATTTCGCAAAATGAATGGCCAGACAACCAATTTACGCGACTTGTAACAAAGCCGAATTTTACTATTTCTTCTGTAGATGTTTCTATATACATGGGTGAGGGTGACTGCTCTATAACATTTACCGATGTTACAGTTGAACAGTTAAAGGCGTATGCACAGACGCTGATAGCCGATGGGTTCAAATACCATACTGAAGAAGTTACGGATATGACAGGGACGTATCAATTCAGAGCGGGAAATGTTGAGTCGGGAGATGGTTTTATGGTCAACATTGTCAAAGATATATGGAGCGACAATTATGAACTTAAAATCACCTCCGCAGCATTTGGATAATTTCCATACCTTGCAATAGCGAAGGCGTGATTGAAATCATTTCTGGGAACGCAAAGGTGCCTGATACCATTACTTGAAACCTTGGCAAACAGACGGCGGGGACAGTTGCTACGCAACAGACCCCGCCACATTTCTTGCGGATGATTGATTGGTAAAGGAGCATTGATCCCACGCCTCCCCGCCGTCCGTGGCGGGGAGGCGGTTCACAGCGGGGCAAAAAACTTTGAATTTATTGTATAAATATATAAATGTATCGTGTAACAATATGAGTAAATAATTTATTGGAAATAATAGTATAAAATATAATTCAAAATCATAAAAATATTATATAGGACATATTTTAATAATATTGGATAAAGAATCTAAAAGTATTGGAAAATAATCATGTTGTAAATTATAGTAAATAAAAATATTAGTATAATAAAAGCAAAACCAACTGCGCATAACAGGTCTGTATATGCTCCGCCGCCTTCGGCGGCTCCGGGGTTCCAGTCGCCTAGGTCGCTGCGCTCCCACGGCTCATTCCACCCACATTTTTGCAAGCCCTGGAAACCTGCGGTTTCCCTTATCGGGCTTGCAAAAACGTCATATACAGCCGGAACGTTATGCGACATATGGGTTAAAATGGTCGGGAATTATTGTATAATAATATATTGACAAAAATAGATGAAAACGTTAAAATAAAAAACCATGAATAGAAAATTGAATATTTTTGAACGTTTAAGACAATTTTTCATAAATAACCCTCACTATTTTGTCATTGTTCTTGTTATATTTGGTGTTTTTATGATTTTAGCAGCAGTAAAAAATTGGGAATGGGTCTTCAAGGGAAATAGTTTTAATACAAAAAAACTTGAAGGAATCAGTAATATGTGGGGGCGTGGTGTGGCTCGACTGGTTGCGGGTATAGGCGGTATAGGTTGTACTATTTTTGGTATTGTTTGGTTTACGATTTATGAATTTTACTATAAACATTAATTGAAAAAAAATAATGGATAAACCAAGGATTTATGTAGATTTTAACGAGATGGTAACCGGAAATATAGTTCTTTTGTCAAAGGATGACACAAAAAGCGATTCTAATGGAAATATAATAACATTTTATGAAGGTATGTCTGTAAGTATTTATTCAGATGATGAAGAAGATGGAAAACCTGACAATTTAATTGCAGATGGAACGGTAATTAAATATAATTTGCATAAACAAAAATATTGGAATCATGTAAAATGGTGTTGTAAAATAGATGAAAATGGAATAAGACATGAATCTGATATTAAAATATAATTCGTATACAGCCGGGACGTTATGCAAAGCGCGCAACATTGTTTATTTTCCGCGCAACAATATATTGGCCAATGATGATAGCTTTTCATATTACCTCCCGAATAAATAATACCACTGTATGGATACAATGTCAAACCATTTTAGCCATTTCGCATAACGTTCCGAACCTATATGACGTTTTGGCAGGGCGGATAAGCAAACCATAGGTTTGCAGCCCTGCCAAAACGCGGGTGGAGTTGAGCGTGGGAGGCGCAGCCGACCTGGCAAAGAACCCCGAGCCGCCGCCAACGGCGAAGCGTAAACAGACCTGTTATGCGAAGTGGTTGTTTCATATTGCTTTATGTTTACTAAACCTTATTTTCACTATGTATAATAAGGACATAATAACCCACAAAAAATTTATATATCTACTTATAATGTTATGTACCAGCTGTCTCATATCTAACCATTTATTATATATTTTCAATATTTCAAATATAATAATAATCGGTATAAATATTATTTCCATATTTATTAAGACAAGTAGTATTTTTGAAACAAAATTACTCCCTCTTCTTATTTTTAAAAGATATAGTCCGGTAATTTTAAATACTTTATTGCTTAATTTCTTTTCGTTATGTAAAATTCTATATCTTAAGAAATGCCTATAATACTCATACATTGCCAATATATTTAAGAAGTATGAAAAAAGTACAACAAGCAATAATATCATTTTTGATTCGTTGCGAAGGGTCCATACCCCGGTTCCTTGGGACGGAACCGGGGGTATGGGCCCTGAGTCAAATACCTTATGAGAACAACATACCCCGTCCGCTTGCGGCGGGGTTGTTGATTATTATTCTCCAGTTTATTTAAATATTTTTCCATGCAAGAAAACCCCTCTGTAGTTTTGTCTCATTTTAATCATGTTATTTTGTTATTTCACAATTTTTCTTTTTTGTCAATATATTATTTACTATAATTTCGACCCCAATTTCGCATAACGTTCCGGCGGCAGATTTTACCAAAAATACCCATCCAAACGCATTCTAACACGCGAAAAAGCGTTCTGTCAAGCGTTTTTCGCATTTTTTTATAAAAAATTCCACTGACCCCTCCCTGTGACCCTAAAAAACGGCGTTTATTAAAAAACGGCTTGACGGTTACTAGCAATACGGTATACGCTTCTACAGGAGGTTTACCATGGATGGCAGGGAAAGACAGGCCGCGTACCGCGACAGGATGTATGCCGCGGGGTACAAACAGATCCGCCTATGGGTCCCCAGAAACGCCGAAGAAAAGCCGGTCAAGATGGAACGGCTGGCTTTTATAAAATTGCTGGACGAGCTTACCCTTGGCTGGAACAAGACGAAGCTGCGGCGCTTTCTGGCCGATTTGGCAAAAATTCTTATCACGAAGGCAAAGGGGGTAAAGAAGCGTAAATAATCCGTTCGTAACGCGGGAGGGGATATATTTATCAGGAGGAAAGCCATGAAACGCGTTGTAAAATTATTGACTGCGGAAGAATTATCTTTTGTATTAAACATTAGCGAGCAAACCGTAAAAAAACTTGCCGCGACAAAGCAGCTGCCCTGTACCTATAAACAGCGGAGTCTCCGTTTTGATTTTAACAAGATCGTTAACCATTTCCGGCAGCTGGAAGGGGGTACGGCATGATGACGCTCCAGGACGCTTTCGCCGCCGTCGCCGGGGAACAACTATATACCGTATTACGGTCACGCATAGCGGACGAGTGCCCCGCAGCGTTTAATGCGATGAGACTTATTGACTTTGAATATACGGCGCGAAAGGCGCCCAGGGGATATAATCTGGTAAAGCGGGACCATAAAAAACTCGGCTTTGTGTATTATGTCCGTTATTACCACGAAGGCCGGATGCTGGCTTCCAAGTGGTGCGCCCACACCAATATAATTGAAAAGGCGCGAAAATTCGCGGAACAGAACCGGAACGAACTGGTAACTTCTTATCTGCGGCGGTGCGAAGGAGGGGCGGTACGTTTTTTTAAAAAATATTACGCCGCCGGTTCCGTGGAATACCGGAGTGAGAGCGCGAGAAGCGGGGAACTTTCCGAAGGACGGAGAAAGCGTTATCTGTCGGTTATGGTCAACAAATTTATTCCGCTTCTTAAAAAACGCCGCGTAAAAAGCTTCGATCAGATTACCGTTCCCCTTTTGGACGATTTTCAGGATATTCTCCTGGCGGAAGGGCTGAAACCGCAAAGTATCAACGACAATATGACCGCGGTAAACAAAGCCTTTAATTACCTTTTGCGAAAAGGCAGGGTCAAAGAGAATCCCTGTCTCCGGCTTCCCGCGGTGCCGAAGCGGGAGGGAGACCGGACGACGCACGGCTGTTACGAGCTTGACCGGCTCAAAGGGGTGTTTGAGCGCCGGTGGAAAGACAAAAAGTCGCAGCTTCTTAATATGCTCGTCTATACGACCGACATGAGAAACTGCGAAATAAAGCGGTTCAGTAAAAACGACATACTGGAAATCGAAGGCGTTCATTTTATCAGCGTGAAAAGGAGCAAAACGAAAAACGGCGTCAGGCTCGTGCCGCTGCACGAAACAGTTTATAACAGGGTAAGGGCGTACGCGAAGCCGATGGAAGAAGATGAGGCCATTTTTAATTTTTCGGCGTACCGGTTTGCCAGGGCGTACCGCGATCTGGGGAATCTTCTTAACGCCGACGATGTTTTTCTTAAGGACCATAATATAACTTTCTATTCGGGACGACATTTCTGGAAGACGCTGATGAACGCCGAAGGCCTGGGAGAAGACGTCGAAGAGGTGTTTATGGGACACCGTGTCAGAGGGGACGTGTCCAAACTGTACAACCACCGCGACATGCTGGGCAAAAAAAGACTGGTACGGAAGGCGCGGGAAGTGTTTAAGATTCTGGACAGGAGGATATTCAAAAACAAAACATAACGTACCGTACCGTTCCGCGGCGCAGGCGGTTGAATATACATCCGCCGTAAAAAAAAACAACGAACCGGGACGCAAGGCCGCGGGGGTTCGGGGGGAGCGGCTTTCGCCCCCCGTCACAGTCCGTACCGGCGGTTTATTTCTTCGACTTTTCGCACGCGTTCCTCGAAATTGGCGTTTCCCAAAAGCGATTCCATGTCCGCCTCGTACGCTTCCCTTTTTTCCCGGCCGAGGCCGTAATAGCGTTTTTTACGTTCGATTTCGGGCGGATCAAATCTTAGCGAGGGCTCAAGCCCGCATTCGGGACACGGCCGGTCCGCGCGGTGTGAAGCGCCGCAGACGGGGCAGATAACGGTTCTGTCGGGCGGCGGCGGCCGCGAAACGAGGTACCCGCGGTAGAGTTCTAAAAGGCGCGGTTCAAAAAAGATTTTAAAATAATAACTGGTGATGTCTCTTGGTTTTTTGGCCCGGCACCACTGGTAGAGCCAGGAAAGATAGCCCAAATCAAAGCGGCGTTCGTTCACGCAGCGGAGTATCGTGCGGTAGAACGACTCGTCGAAAACAAAGGTTCCGTCAAGGTCCTTAAATTTTTGTTTAAGATCGGCAACTGCTGCTTCGGCTTCCGGAGGGCCGGTTTGCTCCGCTTTTTCAGCCGTCTCATCAGCAGCAGCAGAATTTATAGTATTAAGAGAATTTTTATTATTAGCTTGTATTATTATCCCTTTACTTTTTTCACCACCCCGGTGAAATATTTCACCACCCCCTATAGGAAAATTTTCACCACCCTGGTGAAATATTTCACTACCCCCCGTCTCTTCCGTTTCGGGCGTATCTTCGTCTTCCGCGCGTTCGCCTTCCGGCGGTCTTTGCGGCTTCACGTGCGGATCGGTGATGTATATCCGCCGTTCTTTAACGAGCGGTTTGTCATCCGCGTATATTAGTTCTATTCTGACGTGTCCCGCCTCGGCGAGCCGTTTTATCCATTTCGTTACGGAGCTTTTATCGACGCCGTAGCAGTCCGCGAAGTAACCGTTGCTTGCCCAGCAGTATCCTTCCTTGTTGCTGAGCGCGGTAATTTCTCCGTAGAGAATCTTGGCGGCGGGGCTTAACAGCCTGTCATACCTCACCTTTGCGGGAATAATCGCGAAATAAGAGGGGTTTTCATTCATTTTTATTGAATTATCCTTATCACTTAAATTTGAACACGACTTTACCGTCTTCAAGCGCGAAGGCGGCGCCGAACGGGGTTCCGTCCTTTTTTTTGCATTTTTTCAGGGCCGTTGTTTTACCGGCGAGCAGCGTTCTGACGTCGTCCGCCGTTACCGCGGCTCCGGCGATTGTTTTCCAGACGGTGAAATTACATTTGGGGGAATCTTTCCATCCTTCGCAGGAATAGCCGAGTTTTCCCTCCGCGACGCTTTTGCCGCACAGCGGGCACGCGCCCAGGGGATCGGCCCGAAACGACTCTCTCGCGGTTTGTTTTATACTGGAGTTCCCCCGGTTTGGCGGACAGGTGATTAAGCCGCTTTTGTTAATGCTACCGGTGTAGCATATCCGAGCGTAGAGTGTCTACGCTTTTTGTTGTAATAGATTTCAATGTATTC
>JAIRYT010000014.1 GCA_031267675.1 Treponema sp.
TGAAGCGGCAAAGCGCCTTGGCGTTCCCTTTGGCATTCTTGATCTTTCCCTTGCGCCTACAAGCGAAACGGGCGATTCGGTTGCCCGCATTCTGGAAGAAATGGGCCTTGAAGCCGCCGGCGCCCACGGGACAACGGCGGCGCTGGCTCTGCTTACCGATCTGGTAAAAAAGGGCGGCGTTATGGCCGGCGCGCGCATCGGCGGTTTTTCAGGCGCGTTTATTCCCGTGTCGGAAGACGAAGGCATGGCCGCCGCAGTTGAATCCGGCGCGATGAGCCTTGATAAACTCGAAGCGATGACAAGCGTCTGCTCGGTAGGACTGGACATGATCGCCCTTCCCGGCGATACCAGCGCGGCCACCCTGTCCGCAATCATCGCGGACGAAATGGCAATCGGGATGGTAAACGGCAAAACAACCGCCGTCCGCATAATCCCCGTTCCGGGAAAACAGGCGGGCGACTGGGCGGAATTCGGAGGGCTTTTGGGCCGCGCCCCCGTAATGGCGGTAAACAGCGCCTCGTGTGATATTTTTATCAACCGGGGAGGAAGAATTCCCCCGCCGATACACAGTTTTCGGAATTAGATGAGGGAATGCGGCGTTACCGTTTTATAACGCTTTATAACGGAATTCACGACATACGCCCTTTCCCTTGTTCGCACTTCAGAGCAGAAGCGTTTACTTTTTTAAGCTGCTGAAATTCCCTCAAGCCGGAATATTTTGAAGAAAAACAACCACCACGCTATCCGCCGGTGGCGGATAGCAGGACTCAAAGCTGTTGCTTACCGTTACGGGGTATAAGTATCCTCTCCTTCACCGTCCCCGGCGGTATTTTCCTTGACGGTTCCCTTTCCCGGGACATAAGCCCCAGCTGTTTTTATATAGATCCCGCCGCCGACAAATTCGGCGGCGTTACCGGTAATGCTGCCGCCGTTAAAGGCGAAGCAGGTCCTGAGTTTTTTCCCGGTCTTGACGCGAAAATCCTCCAGGCCTGCGTTGGGTTTCATTTTGTATTCGTCTATCTCAAGGTTCCCTTCCACATAAACCCCCGCGCCGAATTCGGCTTTGTTCCCGCTTATGATGCCGCCCTGCATATCGAGCCCCGAGGCTTTCATGGTATAAGAGGTTAATTTAACTCTATTCTCGTAAACCTGTTCAAACGTGACATTTTTGGGGACGATAGCGGTCTCCGAAATGGAAGCATGTTCTATATAGATGCCGCCGCCCTGTTTGGCGCTGTTGTCTTTGACGGTCACGGAACCCTGGATGACAAAACTGTTACTGGTAGCCGTACTTGATGCGGTCCAATTGTTGGAATCAACCAGGGTTTCGATCAAGCCGGTTTGTCCCTCATAGTAAATTCCCCCGCCTTTTTCCGCGGAATTCCCGGAAATTACCACGTTACCCTTTAAAACCACATTTCCGGCGCGGATATAGAGCCCGCCCCCCTTATCGCCGGCGCGGTTATTGGTAATCGACGAGTTTCCTTCCATGGACAGGGAACCTGTCCGCAGATAAACACCGCCGCCACAGGCAGGAATAACAGAACCAAAATAACTAGAATAACCAGAAACATAGTTGAGCTTTCCGTAATTGTCGTCCAGCACGAGGTTTTCCATAATTACCGCGTTATCCTTCATCACAAAAGTTCCGTCTGAATTGAAAACTACCCCCCTGCCCTTGCAGCCGCTTATCTTCGCGTTGTCCTGCAGGGTTAACGACGGTTTTGTTGTAATGTTTCCCCACTGCCCAAGGACAGCTATGCCGGTCCCATTAATTCCCGAAATCTCCGCATCGCCCTGCATACTAAACGACCCGCCGGATAACGCTACGCCTACGACATTCCCGGAGGTTCTTGGGGACACAGCTGTAATTACGGCCGTGTCTTTCATCACAAAGGTCCCTCGGGAAACCTCAACACTTCCAATAACTTTAGCGTCCCCTTCCATTGTGATCGTTCCGCTGGATTCGAGACTGCCTGATTCCTCGTCAAATAGTATACCCCGGCCAAGAATAACCGTACTTTTCTCGTCTATGGAAAGTTGATAGTAATTATTGCTCTTGGAAAAAACAATATTCTCAAACCTGATCGTTACTTCGCCTTCAATCCGAATTCTGTCGGTTACTTTTGGCGCCGGTCCGGCCTTTCCGGTGATCAAAATTTCCTGCTTGTTTGTACCGGATAATTCATTGCCGCCCGTTATATCCCCGGCCACGGTTATGGTTTTAACATTGGAACCCTGGGCCGCTTCAAAGGCCCGTTTAAGGGTTTTAAAGGCTGCTGCTTCGGAACGTCCGTTGTTGTCGTTGTCGTTCCCCGTACCGCTGACATACCAGGAACGGGCCGCCGCCGCATCCTGGGCAAAAAGCGCCGCCCCCAGGCACAGCAAAAGGACCGTCATACATACACACCTTGTTTTCATACAAAACTCCTTCATAATAAAGTAAAGCCGGATATTCCAGCTATTTTAAACAGAGAAAAAACACCCGTCATCCGTGTGGACGCACGGTTTTGGAAAAAATTGGTTAAAAAGAGCGCCCCTTTCGTATCAGGACGGCCCTGCAAACACCCCCATAATGGCCGGATGCATCTTTTCTGGTATGAAAATGAACCAAAATTTCTTCTTGCGTTTTCCGGAATTGCCGGGTACAATGGACAGGGAGAATTGGTATGACCACATCATCGTCAGGGACCATTGTAAAAGCCAGGGGAATCAGCAAGACGTTCAGCGGCGTCAAGGTGCTCAACAAGGTTGATTTTGACATCAGCGGCGGAGAAGTACACGCGCTTATCGGCGAGAACGGAGCGGGCAAATCAACGCTGGTAAAAATAATCAGCGGCGTTTATCTGCCGAGCGAGGGCGCTATTACGGTCGACGGAGAGGAGTCCCGCTTTCGCGATCCCCATTCGGCCCGCGAAACGGGCATCGCGCTGATTCACCAGGAACCGCTTACTTTTCAGGACCTTAACGTAACCGAGAATCTCTATCTGGGGCATACCCGGGGCGGGGGTAAACTGCGCATTAACTGGGCGGACCTTCATAAAAAAACAGACACCCTGCTGGAAAGCCTTGAAGTGGGCATGCGCAGCCGAGATCCGGTGCGCGGTATGTCCATCGCCGACCAGCAGATGATCGAAATCGCCAGCGCGCTTTCACAGAATGCCCGCGTAATTATTATGGACGAACCGACGGCGGCGCTTTCCCAGGGCGAAGTAAAAACCCTTTTTGCGATGATCCGGCGCTTAAAAGAACAGGGCAAGGCGATTGTCTTTATCGGCCACCGGCTCGAGGAAATTCTTGAAATCTCCGACCGCATCACCGTACTGCGGGACGGGAATCTGGTCGGGGAGTGTCCCGGCGACGCGACGCCGGACACCCTTGTCCACATGATGATCAACCGCTCAATTAACGAACTTATTGTCAAGGAAACGGCGGAAATCGGCGAAGTAATGCTCGAAACCAGGGGTTTAAGCTACCCCGGCAAGTACGAGAATATTAGTATCAAGGTACGGCGCGGCGAAATTGTCGGCATGGCCGGACTTGTCGGGGCCGGCCGCAGCGAAGTCGCCTCGGCCATTTTTGGCACGCAGCCCGCCCTGTCCGGCGAAGTTTTTATCAAGGGCAAAAAGGTCAACGTTAAAAGCCCCATTCAGGTAATGCGGCGCGGCGTGGCGATGGTCTCGGAAGACCGGGCGCGCACGGGATTAATCACCGCGTTTTCCATAAAGTTTAACATGACCTTTGCGATCCTTGGGTCAATCGCCGGAAAATTAGGCTTTATAAAAAACAAAAAAGAAAACGAACTGGTCGATACCTACGCAAAAAATTTAAACGTGCGTATGCGCGCAAGCGATCAGGCGGTCCGGGAACTTTCCGGCGGAAACCAGCAAAAAGTGGTAATAGCCAAATGGCTCCTGACCGAATCGGACATACTCATACTTGACGAACCTACCCGGGGCATCGATGTTGGAGCAAAGATGGAGGTGTACCGGCTTATCAACGAACTTGCCAAACAGGGCAAGGCGATTTTAATGGTTTCTTCGGAGCTGCCCGAAATACTCCAGCTTTCCGACCGCGTGTATGTTATGTGCGACGGGCATATTACCGCGGAATTTACGCGCGGCGAACTGGACGGCAATAAAATTATGGCCGCCGCTTCAATGGTCAGACACAGGAGTGCGGTATAAGTGAAGCGTTTTATCAACAACAACATTAAAGAGCTTGCTACCCTTGGTATTATGCTTTTGATTTTTCTTGCGGCGGGGATTGCCAAACCGGAGCTTTTTTCGGGCGGGCAGTTTTCGAGCCTGGTAAACAGCATTCTTCTGTGGATGCCGCTTAACTTTACCATGGCTATGGGAATGATGATGGTGATCATTGTCCGCGACATTGATCTTTCCATCGGGTCAAGCGTCGCGCTGTCAGCGATTATCGCCGGCATCGTTTTTAGGGATCTTCATTATCCGGTTTTTGCGGGCCTTGTAATCGCCGTCGTTATTGGAATTTTGTGCGGCGCGTTTAACGGCTTTCTTGTTTCGTACCTCAAGATTCCGGCAATCATTGTTACCCTGGGCACCATTAACGCCTACCGGGGCCTTACCTATATTGTTTCCGCCGGAAAGCAAATTTCCGGTTATGAGCTTCCTGCCGGAATGAGCAATGTGGTTTCACGGGGAATTCCGCTTGGCTCGTTTTTTATTCCGTGGATGGTGCTTATCACATTCGGTATAGGGGTTATATTTTTTATCATGCTTAACCATACCCACTTTGGAAGGGAAGTATACGCCGTCGGTTCAAACCGCGAAGGAGCGCATCTGCGCGGCATTAACTGCAGGCGCATTGAATTCTTGATTTTTACCATTACCGGCATGCTCTGCGGCATTACCGGCATAATGGCAATGTCCCGCTTTGGCTATGTTAATCCCAACACAACGGGCAACGGTCTTGAATTTGTGGTAATTTCGGCCACCATCATCGGCGGGGTAAGCGTTTCGGGAGGAAAGGGTTCGGTAACAGGGGTTTTTCTTGGCTGCCTTTTGCTGGGAACAATAAATACGATTATTGCTTCGGTCGGCATTCCGGGAACCGTACAGCGTTTTAGTTACGGGCTTATTATTATTCTGGCATTGCTTCTGGATCGTTTTATCGCCGCGATGCAGGAGGGGGCCAAACTTGCCGCCCATATTAAAGCCAGGCAGGTTCTCTCCGGACTGGAGAAGGAGTAATAATGCAGTTAAACAGCGTTTTGCGCAGCAGAATGGCTCACCGCGAGTTTGTTCCCCTCGCGCTGCTTGTGGTGGTTCTTTTTGTCAGCATGCTCTTTTCGGCCAACTTTAGGGATTTAAGCTATCTCTTGCGGACAAGCAACCGTTATATGGAACTGTCCCTTACCGCGCTTACCATGACGCTGATTATCACGGCGGGCATGATTGACCTTTCCGTTCCGGCGATTATGAGCTGCGCCGCCACCATTACGGCGGTTCTTTTTCACGGCGGCCTTGGCATGGGACAGGCGGTCTTCTGCGGTCTTTTGGCCGGCGCGGCCTGCGGCGCGATTAACGGACTGCTTGTCGCCTATGCGCGGCTTCCCGCGATGATTGTTACCATAGGCAGCATGAATCTGTTTAGGGGAATTTCACAAATATTTATCGGCGACAGAAGCCTGGGCAAGTTCCCCGAATGGTTTAACGGCGTTGACAGCATTACCGTGTTCCGTATTTTTGGCGCCAGGGTAAGCGTTACCGTTGTTTTTTTTGTTTTGCTTGCCGTGGTATTTTTTCTTATGCTTCATAAAACAAGTTTTGGCCGGCAGATATTCGCCATTGGCGCAAACGAGCAGGCGGCGATACATTCCGGCGTTAATACCCGGTCAATCAAATTAATTCTTTTTATTATGTCGGGGACGCTTTCCGCCGTTGCCGGAATTTTAACCATGTCGAGGCTTTTGCTTGTGCAGTACAGTCTGGCGCTGAATATGGAAATAGACATCGTCATTATGGTGCTCCTGGGCGGCGCCGATATTAACGGCGGGCGCGGCAGCATAGCGGGAACTTTTATCGCGGTAATTCTTGTGTTCATCCTTAAAACAAGCCTGATTGTCGCAAACATTACCGCCGACACCCAAATGTTTATTATGGGAGTAATATTGCTTGTGTCGATTATCATTCCCAATATTTCTTCGCTCCTGCAGGAGATGAAGGATAAATAATGGTTGTTACCGGTTCTGTTAATGTTCCGGTATAGATAAAACTAATTAGTTTGTATGGAGGAAAACATGAAACTAACAAAACGGATGGTTCTCTTGTTGTGCGGTATCACACTCGCAATGGTCTTTGGCTGCGGCGGCGGCGGCGGTGGATCGGCCGCGTCCGGCGAAAAGATAAAGATCGTTTACATTCCCAAGGATACGGTAAATCCCTACTTCTACGCCATTGACGTGGGATTCAAGGAAGCCATTGACGAACTTGGACAGGAAAATTTTGAGTATCTTTATACCGGTCCCGCCACAGCCGGCCCCACCGATCAGATCGAATACATCGAAGCCGCGGTGCAGAATAAAACAAACGCGATTTTTGTGTCGGCCAACCATGACTCGGCGCTCAACCGGACCCTTGACGACGCCCGCGAAGCCGGTTCCAAAATATTCATCATGAACCAGGATATTCCGGGAAGCGAAACCCACCGTGACGCGGCAATTATGCCGGCGAGCTTTGACAATGTCGGCCCCCTTTTGATCGAATTGATGGGCCAGCAGCTGGACTACGAAGGTGATTTCGCGATTCTTTCGGCTACCACCGACGCCCCCGATCAGAACACCTGGATTCAGGGTATTAAAGACGCGCTTGCCGGCGATTCCAAATATGCCGGAATGAATTTGATCGACGTGGTATACGGCGATGATCAGCCCGAAAAATCAACCACCGAAATGGAAGCCCTGCTTACCAAGTATCCCAACATCAAGGGCGTTATCGCTCCGACCGCCGCCGGTATTCCCGCCTGCGCCAAGGTGCTCCAGACCCGCCGCCTTACCGGACAGGTAAAACTTACCGGCCTGGGTCTGCCTTCGACCATGCAGGAATTCGTCAAAGACGGAACCTGTGAATCCTTCGCCCTGTGGAATCCTCCCTATGAAGGCTACCTTGCGGTGTATCTTGTTGACGCGATTGTCAACCAGGGATACGTGCCGGCTCCCGGTTCCAGCTTTCAGGCGGGAAAATTGGGTACCGTTTCGGTAGAGAGCGACGGACAAATTCTTACCCTCAAGGATCTGATGGTTTACGACGCGTCAAACATTGACGAGTACGCTCCGTTATTCTAGGAGGCTGAAAGACAGGAAAAGAAATTTAACCGCGAGCGCGAAGGGCACAAAGTGAAGAGGATAGGAGAGAAAATGAATCGTTTTTTCGTCCATCCCTCCCTTTTTTGTTTTCCTTCGTGTTTGTGGTTGAATTCCAAAGTATGCTTTTTAGTCCAATCAAGGTACCAGGAGTGACCTAAAGGGAGGCGAGGATAGTTCCTTACTTCGCCTCCTTTGCGGTAAAGATTCTTACGATATTTTTTAGGGGATTGTCATGAAAGGATTGAGTGGAAAGTCGGCCATCGTTACAGGGGGCTCGCGGGGCATTGGCAACGCGATAGTACGCCGCCTTTTGGAAGAAGAAGTAAAGGTGCTGTTTTGCGGCCGCAGTGAAATTTCGGGCCGTCAGGCCCTGGATGAATTTAAAAAACAGTTTGACAAAAATGTCTTTTTTGTTCCCGCCGATATGGAAGAACGCGATGTGCCTAAAATGCTTGTCGCTAAAGCCCGCTCCCTTTTTGGCGAGGTCGATTTTTTGGTGAACAACGCGTTTCCCTTTACCGCAAAAGCGCTTGACGCGGAATATGACGATTGGGTGCATACCTTTATGGCCGGACCTGCGGCCTATGCCCTGATGATAGCCGCCTTTGCGCAGGAACGTAAAAAAAAGGAAGGGGCTGTTGTGTGTGTCTCGAGTATTTCCGGCCACATCGCCCAGCCCCGCCGCTGGACCTACAACGCCGCAAAGGGCGCGGTTAAACAGCTGGTACGCTGCGCCGCGCTGGACCTTGCGCCGTATATACGCGTAAACTGCATAAGCCCCGCATGGGTAAAAACCGACGAAGTGCTAAAAGCGACGCCGGATAAAACATGGGAAAGCACCCCCAAAGCCTGGGAAGAATATCACCTGCTGCAAAAACTCCAGGAACCCTGGCAGATTGCCGCCGCTGTCGCCTATCTTTTAAGCGACGACGCCTGTGTAATTACCGGTCATGATCTGGCCGCCGACTCGGGCTATCTGGCGATGGGTTCCGAAGGCCTTGGAAAAACGGCGAGTTTCGCCGGCAGCGAGTAGAGTAAGAGTAATTGAAGTAAATGGAGGAACAGTATGAGCGGAAAAATTATTGATTTGACAGCCCCCTTGAGCGACGGGGATCCGGGCATGGCCATGGACCCCAAGATTTCGATTAGCTGGCATTGTACCCTGGAAACGCTGGGATATAATCTTTCGCGGCTCGTTACCTCGCTGCATCAGGGAACCCACATGGACGCCCAGCGGCATTTTTACAACGACGGCGAAACAATCGACGCGCTGCCGCTGGAGCACTGTGTTGTCAAAGCGGTGCGGCTCGACGTGACCAAAAAAACGCCGGACACCCCCATAACGCCGGACGATCTTGCCGGTGTGGAAAAATTTATTGACGGCGGCTGCAGTGTGCTGCTCCACACCGGATGGGACAAAAAATTCCCCCAGGCGGCTTTTTTTTCCGGGTTCCCCTATGTATCCAAAGAACTGGCCGACTGGTTTGTAGAAAAGAAAATAACCCTTGTGGGAATGGATATTCCTACTCCCAACGGCTATGACTGGAAATATGTCCATCTTAAAATGCTCGGCGAGCGCATCGTAATTGTCGAAGGACTCGCCAATCTGGAACAGCTCCCGCTTGATACGCCGTTTACCTTTTTTTCACTGCCGCTCAAACTCAAGGGGAGGGACGGCTCCCCAGTCCGCGCAATCGCCATTCTGGACTAACCGGCTGATTAGGCTAAAAGACAGGAAAAGAAATTTAACCGCGAACACGAATGGGGCAAAGTGAAGAGTTATATAATTATCATACTTATCAATTTGAAAGGAATTCAAGAGGTTAAAAAGAGTCTGTTTTATAATCACCTTAATTTTTTATTTCTATTTCATAAAATTTTGGTTTGTCCCAGTGATAGAATTTTGGCATTATCCCGTATTTTGTTAAACATAAAATTATTAATGCTCCGAATTCATTCTGTTCATCCGCAAATAAACTTTTTTCTATTTTTGATTCATAATATCCCCCTTCTTTCTTTATATGGGCTAAAATTGTTGGAATATTGTTGAAAATAATATGTGTACATATTGTACAAATGTAAAATATCTGATAAAGTATAAAATAATGATTTTGTAAACCGATGAAAAAATTTCATTTTTTTTAATATAGGGAGGAAATCTTATGCCAGCAAAACAAATGCCTATCGGCTCCGGTTTTGGAGCTGCTTCGACTACGGATGAAGTAATTGCCGGAATAAACTTAAGCGAAAAAACGGCTATCGTTACCGGAGGATATTCTGGACTGGGTTTGGAAACAGTGCGTTCTTTTTGTTCCGCCGGAGCTACGGTGATTATACCAACTCGTGATTACAACAGGGCCGCAGATGTTGTTAAGGGTTTACATAAAGTGGAGATTGAAAGAATGGACTTGCTTGATCCCGCTTCCATAGATTCATTTGCTAAAAAATTTTTGGACTCTGGCCAGCCGCTGAATATTCTGGTAAACAGCGCCGGTATTATGGCGCTTCCGCAGTTGACACTGGACAAGCGTGGATATGAATACCACTTTGCGACGAACCATCTTGGGCATTTTCATCTTACATTGCGATTGCTGCCGGCATTGCGTAAGGCAAACAACGCGCGAGTTGTCTCGGTATCGGCGAGGGCGCATCAATTGTCCAGAGTATTTTTTGATGATCTTAATTTTGAACATCGCGAGTATCGACCAATGTTGGGTTATGCCCAGTCCAAAACAGCTAACATTTTATTTGCAGCCGGATTGGACGCACATGAGCAGACCAACGGCGTGCGCGCATTTTCACTTCATCCTGGCAGCATCGTCTCTACCAATCTGGGCCGCAATTTTACACCCGAACAACTGCGGGCATTTGGCGTGATCGATGAACACGGAAACCCGATTATCGACCCCGAAAATGATTGCAAAAACGAAAAGCAGGGCGCCGCGACTCAGGTTTGGTGTGCGACAAGTCCCCAGCTTGATGGCATGGGCGGACTTTATTGCCAGGATGTCGATGTGGCTCCGCTGGCACAGCCTGATGAAGAAATGAAGTTAAGCGATATCGACTCTACTCGCTTGACAGGCGTGATGCCATATGCGGTTGATATGGATGAAGCTAACCGCTTATGGGAGATGAGTGAACATCTTGTGTTCGGGAGATAAAAGTAAAAGCTGAAAAGCCAATCATTTCGGGCAATAGACACGGTTCTGCCTGACAAAATAACATAGGACCACACCAACAACGAATACCCCGGGGTTCTTGACAAAAAGTTTTTTATCGCGCAACTGTTTCTTGGTCTTATAGAGTTTCTAATGCACCCAGAGGCTTCATTGGTCAGAACCTGAACGTTATATGGGGCGTACGCCAAATAAATATTCCAGATAAATCCTTGAGATCGTCTCCAATAAAATGCTCAATGAATATCCTTAAAACACATATTCCCAACAATATTTCAATCGCTATCGGAAAAGCGATGTTCTTTAGCAAGAAACAGGCGCTTAAAGCCAATATAATTACCCGGCCTGGCGCAGCGGAACCCCGATGCTCTTTAGTACCGAAATATACAGACCTGTTATGCGAAATGCCCATTGAAATATTTTGCAAAAATATATTGCATAAATTGTAAATACTGTATAATATAAATGTATGTTCTAAAAAATTCAAAGGGGTTATAATAATGAATAAATTGCAAGGCGTATCCGATACATTGTTTATCCCTTTAGTAGCTCGCATATTTGCATCAAAAAAATTTCCTGAATATTTTTTTGACAAAAAAGCGTTGTCGCTGGAAGAATATATTCCAGACGATAGTATACAAAAGAAATCATCTGAATATTCGCTAATGGCTTCCGTTGCCAGATACTACAATCTAGACTCAATGGTACAGGCATTTATTAAAGAAAATGGCAAATGTAATATCATCTATCTTGGTGCGGGATTTGAAACAGCATATTATCGTTTAAATGAACAGCTGGCAATTTTTTATGAAATTGATCTGCCCAATGTAATCGCTGCAAGACGAACGATATTAGGCGAACAAACAAATGAAATATTAATTGCCGGGAACATATTCGACATGGAATGGGTAAAACGAATCGACAAGTCAATCTCAACACTACTTGTCGGTTCCGGTGTTTTTCAATATTTTAAAGAAGATAATGTGATACAATTTATCGATAATGTAAAAAAATCTTTCTCAAATGTCGAATTAATTTTTGACGCCACTAATGAAACAGGAATAAAATACGCAAATAAATATGTAAAAAGAACTGGAAATGATGACGCATTAATGTATTTCTACATTAATGATAGTGTAGAATTTTCAAAGAAAACGGGGATAAAATTGATAGAGGAACGTGTTTTTTTCACCGAGGCAAGAAAAATGCTAAAAAAGAAACTGGGACTTTATACCCGAATAGCAATGAAAATTGTCGATGATAAAAAAAGAGCCATTTTATTGCATCTTGGAATAAATAAGTATAAAAGCAATGGGCACTTCGCATAACGGGCCTGTATGCGCTTCGGGTTTTTGATGTCTACCACAATCCCCGTCGCAAAGCCGGTCGGTTGGACATCATTTCGCCGTATTCCCCAGGCCGGGGGTCGGGGTAGTGCCGGCGGCGGCCCCTGTCAATACGACAAACCACAAAGCCGATGCGCCAACAAGAATAAAAAAGCAGAAATCATCGGGCCTGTAAAATTTTCTTTGGCTGTTGGTTCAGTGTGGTTGGTGAGGTTGGTCGTTAAATTTTCTCGTCTGCCGGTCTTTGCCGATAAACTCGCAAGCCGCGAAGCGGCTTGGCGCAGATTGACCTTTAAGTCAATCTGTCAGGTTCCTCTGGGCTTTGACAAGATGGGCTTCCATTGCGGCGGACGCCCGCACCGGATCGCCGTTTTTGATTGCTTCAAAAATCGTGAGGTGGTCTTCGATAGTTCTGGCGGGCTGGCCGGGAATGTCCAGGGTGGCCTTGCGCGATTCTTCCAAAAGTTCGCCGACCAGTTCGGTAATAATGGCAAAGGCCCTGTTTTGGGACGCGCGGGCAATCTCCATGTGAAACTGGTTGTCGCCCCTTATGCCGTTGCCTCCCGATTCAACTTCGCTCTGCATTTCCAGAATTGCCCCGTAAATCTGGGACACCTGCTGTTTTGTGGCGTTTTTGGCGGCCAGTTCGGCCATGTGTACTTCCAGATGAAGGCGCACATCGATAATGTCGGCGGCAAGCTTCTTGTCCTGCGCCATCATCGCCGTAAGGGGCGACAGCACGTTTTCTATCGACACCGAGTTGACATAGTTGCCCCCGCCGGTAACCGAATAGATGTAGCCCATGCTTTCCAGGGATCGCAGCGCTTCCCGAAGGCTGGTACGGCTTACCCCCATCTCCTCCGACAATACCCGTTCCGGCGGCAGTTTCTGGCCGACCTTAAGGGCCCCCGACCGTATCTGGCGGATAATAATTTCCACCACTTCTTCATAAATCCGCTTATGCTGTAATGTTTCAAACATACCATCCTCCAAAATGCCATGGGCTGTTAATAATACCAATTTTTTTCTTGTAATACCAGTTTTAATCTGGTATATTCAATCTGTCAAGTGTTTTTTTTAACGGCGGTCAAAAACCGCCGCATTAGGGGGTTACTTTTTGAAAAACCAAAATTACCGCAAAGAAAAGCTGCTGGATATTTATCTGGTGATGAAGCAAATCAGGCTTTTCGAAGAAACTTCGTTTCGTTTCTTCCAGGAGAACAAGCTGCGCGGATCGGTTCACCTCTGCATAGGACAGGAAGCGGTCAGCGGGGCGGTTATCGGCCTTCTTGATGACGGCGACTACATTACCAGCACGCACCGGGGTCACGGCCACGGCATCGCCAAAAGCAGGGACCTCAAAAGCGCCTTTTCGGAGCTGATGGGCAAAGAGACCGGTTTTTGCCACGGGCGCGGCGGTTCCATGCATATCTGCGATCTTGCCAAAGGGAATTTGGGCGCGAACGCCATCGTCGGCGGGGGTATTCCCATCGCGGTAGGCGGCGCCCTGGCCCAAAAAATGCGCGGGCAAAAAAACATCACGGTCTGTTTTTTTGGGGATGGAGCGAGCAATCAGGGTACTTTTCACGAATCCCTTAATCTTGCCTCGGTGTGGAAGCTTCCCCTTATTTTTGTCTGCGAAAATAACGGCTTTGGCATTTCGGTTCCGGTAAGCAAATCGACCTCGGTAAAAGATATTGCCGACCGCGCCAAAGGATACGCCATGAGCGGGTATGTGGTTGACGGCAACGATGTTATGGCGCTGCTTGATGTTTTTGGGGAATGCAAGGCCCGTGCCTTACAGGGCGAAGGCCCCAGCCTTATCGAAGCCAAAACCTACCGCTGGAAGGGCCACTGGACAGGCGATCCCGAAGTGTACCGCACCCGGGAAGAAGTCGCCGCGTGGATGGAAAAATGCCCGCTTAAGCGGTTTCGCGCCTATCTGCTTGATCAAAAAATCGCCGCCGAGGCGGAACTTTCCGCCATCGACGAAGCGGCGCAAAACGAAGTTGAAGAAGCGGCGGCATTTGCCCTTGCCGCAGACGAACCCCGGCCGGAACAGGTAATGGACGGTATGTATGTTGAAGGATGGTACCCGCAATGAGCGTTAAAACCTATGCGGCGGCAATACGCGACGTAATGGCCCAGGAGATGCGCCGGGACGGCGAAATTTTTCTTATGGGCGAAGATGTCGGCAGACAGGGCGGCATCTTTGGCTGCAGTAAAGGACTTCTGGAGGAATTCGGCGAACGCGTGCGTGATACGCCCATCTCGGAAAACACCATCGTCGGCGCGGGAGTAGGCGCGGCCAGCGTCGGCATGAGGCCCATAGTCGAACTTATGTATATGGATTTTCTCTATCTGGCGATGGATCAAATTTTAAACCAGGCGGCAAAAATCCGCTATATGTTCGGCGGCAAAGTAAAAATCCCCATGGTGATTCGCGGTCAACAGGGAATAGGCCGGGGCAACGGCGCGCAGCATTCCCAGTCGCTTGAATCAATGATGATGAATATTCCCGGAATCAAGGTGGTATGCCCTTCCACGCCTTCCGACGCCGCAGGCCTTCTGCGCACCGCGATACGCGATGACAATCCCGTGCTTTTTATTGAACACAAGGCGCTGTATTCTACCAGGGGAGAGGTAAGCGACGATCCTGAATGGAACATTCCGTTCGCAAAGGCCGATGTCTTTCAAACGGGAAGCGATCTTACCATTGTCGCCAATTATCTGTACCGCCAAAAAAGTCTTGAGGCGGCGGCGATTCTTGCAAAAGAGGGAATCAGCGCCGAGCTGATCGATCCCCGGACCATGGTTCCCCTGGATACAAAAACCATTGTTGAATCGGTTAAAAAGACAGGCCGGCTTGTCACGGTGCACGAAGCGCATCGTACAATGGGCTGGGGTACCGAAGTGGCGGAATCGGTTGTGGAAGAAGCGTTCCCGTATCTTGACGCGCCGCCCCGGCGGGTGGGCGCAAAGATGTGTTCGCTTCCCTTTAATCTGGGGCTGGAAAACGCCGTGGTTCCGCAGGTTGCCGACATTGTCGACGCGGCAAAAAAGGCCCTGCATTTGTAATTTGCTGTTAGTATATCATTCGCCAATAAGGGGGTTGTATGGCAAAAAAAGTAATTATGCCCAAACAGGGCCTTCAAATGACCGAGGGAACCATTGTTGAATGGCTGGTTGCCGAAGGCGGCGAGGTAAAGGAAGGCAAAGAACTCGTTGTCATTGAGACCGACAAGGTAACCATAACCATAGACGCGCTTGTGTCGGGAACGCTGCTAAAAATTGTCGCGGGTCCCGGCGTTACCGTCCCCATTACCGGACTTATCGCCGTGGTGGGTTCCTCCGGCGAAGATATACGTTCGCTTCTGGATGATTCTCAGGCGGAACCGGATGCGCAAAATTTGACCGCGCCGGCGGCAGATTCCCCAATGAAAGATTCGCCACAGAAAGAGGAGCCGGCCCGGAGCGCGCGCGTGCTTATTTCGCCCCGCGCAAAAAAAACAGCCGAAGAACGGCATATAAACTGGAGCGCCATTAACGGCTCGGGCGCAGGCGGCATGATCGTGGAGCGGGATATACCGGCCGCGTCCGGCGTAAAGGCGACTCCGCTTGCGTCGCGTTTTGCCGCCGGAACCGGCGTCAATCTTGCCCGGGTAGACGGCTCGGGGCCGGGCGGCAAAATTACCCGCGATGATGTAAAACGTTCGCTCGCGCTTCCGCGCGCCGCCGGTCAAACCATTGTACCGATGAGCGGCATGCGTAAAATTATTGCCGGACGGATGAAGCAAAGCCAGAACGAAAACGCCCAAACAAGCCATCGTATTTCGGTACGCATGGACGAGGCGGTCAAAGTCCGCGCGGCTTTTGACAAAAAAATCGGCTATAACGATTTAATCGCCCTTGCCGCCGTGCGCACCCTGCGCGATTATCCAGAGGTAAACGCAGAACTTGTTCCGCAGGGAATTCTGCAAAAAGATTTTGTCAATCTGGGCGTGGCCGTCGCGCTTGACGACGGGTTAATTGTTCCGGTGGTTAAAGACGCGGACCTTATGGGTATTGGCGCTCTGGCGGAATCGATAAAAACGCTGGCGCAAAAAGCCCGCGAGGGAACCCTGTCGCCCGATGAATATTCCGGCGGAACGTTTACGCTTTCCAATTTGGGCATGTTCGGCCTTGAGGAATTTACGGCGATTATTAATCCGCCCGAGGCGGGAATTCTGGCGGTAGGAAAAATTGAAGACACGCCGGTAGCAGCCGTACAGAATGGAACCAAAATAATTGAAATTCATCCGGTGGTAAAATTAACGCTTAGTTATGATCATCGTGTTGTTGACGGAGCGCCCGCCGCGCGCTTTCTTGCGCGGATCAAAGAATATCTGGAACAGCCATATTTGATGTTATAGGAGGTTTACGGAATGTTTACACTGGAAAACAAAACGGCGATTATTACCGGCGCGGCGGGGGGCATCGGCGCGGCCTGCGCGCTCATGTTTGCGCGGCATGGGATCAAGACGCTGATCATGACCGACGTGCGAAAGGAAAACCTTGACAAAACCGCCGGTGAAATTGAAAAGGAAACCGGAATAAAAGGCGCATGTATAGCCTGCGATATACGCAGGGAAGCAGAGGACGAGGCGCTCGTTGCCGAAGCGCTGCAAAAAGCCGGACGTATCGACATCGTGGTAAACTGCGCCGGAGTTTCCCGCATGGGTGGCCTTTATGAAATCAGCGAGGACCAGTGGGACTTTACTTTTGACATCAATGTAAAGGGGCTTTTCTTTTTATGCCGCGCGGCATACCGCGTTATGGAAAAACAGGGCGGCGGCTGTATCATAAACCTTTCGTCGCAGGCTGCGCGGAGCGGCGGACTGGTGGTCAGCCCCGACTATCCCTCGTCCAAGGCCGCCGTACTTACGCTTACCAAAAGCCTTGCCAAAAGCGGCGCCGCCCGCAACATACGCGTAAACACGGTTTCGCCGGGCCTTATCGCCACCGAAATGACGACAACATTTGGCTATGATCCAAAAACCGTCCCCCTGGGCCGCCTGGGTTCCGGGGCCGATGTCGCCGGCGCGGTCCTGTTTCTTGCCAGCGATTATGCCTCGTACATCACCGGCGCGTGTATCGATGTCAACGGCGGCATTGCGATGATCTAGCAACGCCGCCGCGCGGGAATTCTTGTAACCACCTCGCTAACCGTACTAACCGTAGCCCGAGGGCGCTTTAGCGCCCGAAGCATATACAGCCGGAACGTTATGCGACATTTTTTCTGAAATTTTATCGAAAATATATTAAAAATTCATAAACTATATTGTGCAAAATATTATAATCTTGACAGATTTCTATATTCTGTTATTAGATTAAAATTAGGGAAAGAAAATAGATATTTTACCATGCATACAATTATGCACCCTGTGAATAGAATATATACTGACAGATGAAATTGAATATAAAAATGGCGAAACGCGCCTTTGGCGCAAATTTATAATTTCATTATACCGGGCGGCTCCGTCGCTAATTGAATAAAATATTATCGGAATAAATTACCCTGGATAAAATATCAAAACGCGGTAATTCAAAATAAAATTCATGGGATAAAAAATATTTTAAAATAATAATATAAACCGGTAAATGCATTTATTTTTGTTTTTTGGAAAATTAAATTACGTTTGATAGAATGTAAAATTTTTCGAATTAAATAATATTTCTATATATTTTTCTTGATAATTTTGTCAACTCCTTTTATAATATTTTCAATAGACTTGTTTAAAAACTCCAAAAATGCTATGCTAACGATATGGGAAGGGGAAAAAAGGCGGTAGACGCCAAAGCGGTTCTTTTTAAACGGCTGTACGGGGTAAAACCCGGTACAT
>JAIRYT010000023.1 GCA_031267675.1 Treponema sp.
TCCCGGCGCCGCCCTGGTTTTTACCGGAAACGAGGCGGATGCGGAACTTCACCTGCGAGTGGGCGGCGTTCTTTCCCGCTACGAAGACGAAACGACCGCCGCGCTGGGGCGCACCCTGATCCTTTCGGTGTTGTCGTTCTCCGGTATAAACGGCGCGGTTCCCCGGCGGATTACGGTAAACACCGATGCTTCCTTTAACCCGTCAGGTGAAATGATAAGCTCTGCGGGCGTCTACCGCCTTTGCGCCGCCGGACCCAACTATGCCCGTTCCCAGGAGCTGGTTTCAGGCGCGTCCTGGGCCTGGACTGCGGCAACGGAGCTTGGCGCGCTTGTTGACGGCGGCGTTCTGGATATTGCCGTTACCTTTCCCGCAGGAGAAACCCACTATATGCTGATTCGGGGCATTAGGCCGTTTACCACGCTCCAGCTTCACGGTACAAACTACCCGCCGGACAGCCAGTTTGAACGCTACGACAACTCAGGCTGGGTATATTCCGGTTCCGAGCAAACCTTGATGGTAAAGCTGCGTCACCGGACCCAGGTTGAACATATTAGAATACAGTACTAATCCCAAGGATACGTAATAAAATCATTTGACTTTTTGCCATCCATAGAGTAATCTTTCCCGAGGAGCGTTTATTGACAAAACGGGACTTCCCTAAAATTCATTTTTATGATCAGGATTTTGTTGATATTTATGACAAAACCTGGGCGTGGGTTCAGGATTACTGGGGCGGAGGAGGCGAAAAAAGCGCGATAGAGGGTAAATTCTTCTGTTATCCGGGTGCAAAGACGGTAAAACAACTTGACGCGGTGCTTTCTTCGTTTTTTTTAGTCTATTCCAACCGGATTTTCCAGGCCTCGCCGACTATTGACATTTTTTATAACCGTCAGGAAGCAAATGGGGCGATCCGCGGCGCCTATTCTGTGGAAACCGGAAAAGCGAGCATCGGTAAAGATAACAGCGAAGGTTTAACGCTTCCCCTTTTTGCCTGGGCCGAATTTAACCTGTACCACAAGTCGGCCAATAAAAAACGGATCAAAGACATACTGCCTGTTCTGGACCGGTACTCGCTGTGGATTGATTCGGCGGCAAAAAAAGACAACGGCCTTTACCATGTGCCGCTGGCCGCCTGCGATATGGGAAACAGTCCCCGTGACGGAGCGTATTATCCGGTGGATTTTAACGCCTGCATGGCGATTAACGCCCTGTATATATCGGCGCTGGCCGATATCCTTAACGATAAAGAAACAAGTTTTCAATACAAGCGGCGTTATTTTTCGCTCAAGACGCGGATCAATTCCCTTATGTGGAACAATGACGACGGTTTTTACTATGACATTGACCGCCACGAAAAAAAGCTGCACGCAAAAACACTGGCCGGTTACTGGCCCATTCTTGCGGAAATTCCCAATGACGAAAAGGCCGAACGGATTATCGCCAAACTTCAGGATCCCGCGTGGTTTGGAGCGCAGCATCCGTTTCCGTCTTTGGCGCTAAGCGAAAAGGAATTTGACGAAAACGGCAACGGCTTTAGGGGTTCCGTATTTCCCCATCTTACCTTTATGGTAATCAAGGGCCTGGAACGTTATCAGCGCTGGGATCTTGCCCGCGAATGCGCCATCCGCCATTTATACTTTTTGCTTGATTCAATGAACCCCGAAGGGAACCATCACAAAGGCAACCTTTGGGAGGCGTACCTGCCGACCAGGGAAGGTCCCGCGCTGTGGCCGCGCCACCCCGATTTTCCCCAAAGCCAGTACCTTGCCTATGACGCGCTTTCGACAATCTGCCTGACTATCGAAAACATTGTCGGCCTTTTTATTTCGCTGCCCCGCAAAACGGTGGACTGGATTATCCCCAATCTTGAAATTATGGGAATCGAAAACCTGTCGCTTAAAAAAAATATGATCACGATACTTTCCAATAAATCGGGGCGCGGCTGGGAGATTCACATGGAAAGCGAAAAGCTCTACTACTTTACGATCAATATTTTGGGAAAGAAAAAGAAAACCCTTCCGATACCGTCGGGAAAGTGTTCAATGCTGATAGATAAATTATAAGATAAATTGTAAATGTTGACGACCAAAAGCGGGAATCCTGCCGCCGTAATCGAAATTGGCTCTACCGGTATACGGCTTCTTGTGGCCGAATGCAGCGCGCAGGATATACGCATTCTTGATCAATCAGGAAAAGCGGTGGCGCTGGGCCGCGATGTATTTACCTCCCGGTCGGTAAGCCGCGAAAGCTTTCTGGAATGTCTTTCGGTGCTGCAGGGTTTTCGCGAACAATTAAAAGCCTGGGGAATCGGCAACGACTCAATCCATGTGATTGCTACAAGCGCCGTCAGGGCCGCCCGGAACCGCGACATTATTACCGACCGCCTGTACCACGAAACGGGGCTGCCGGTTACCATCATAGAAGGTATCGAAGAAAACCGTTTAATGTATCTGGCGGTACGCTTTGCGATTAAACGCGAAATTCCCCGTTTCTGGCGGGCCGCGACCATGATTCTTGACGTGGGCGGCGGTTCCACCGAAATTATGTTTCTGCGCCGGGGAAAAATGGCGGCCTCGCATTCCCTGCGTCTGGGTACAATCCTGGTAGACGAAAAAAACCGCCGTGGGGCGTCGCCGCTGTCAATGGAACGCTACCTTAACGAAAATGTCCGCAACACCCTGGATTTTCTTAACGATGAGATGGCGCTTTCGCATATCAGCATATTGGCGGCAACCGGCTCCGACGCGCGCCATGCCTCGGAACAGATAGGCCGCAGCCTTAACGAACACTGCCGTATTATAGGCCGCGAAGATTTTCTTGCCTTTGTAAAAAAAATCGAAAACGATACCGTCGAAGACTGTGTGCGTAAATTCAACATTCCCTATGCCGACGCCGAAGGCTTTGTCCCCGGAATGCTTCTGTACCGGAGTTTTCTGGAACGTATTGCCGCCGAAGAAATTGTGGTGCCGGCTATTTCGATACGCGAAGGATACCTTATCGATCTGGCAAAGGGCGTTGATCACGAATTACAGAATGATTTTGCCGCGCAGATTACCGCTTCGGCGATCAATCTGGGAAAGCGGTATCTTTTTGACGAAGAACACAGCCGCCATGTAACAATGCTCGCGCTTACCCTCTTTGACGCCCTGCTCCGCGAACACGGCATGGAAAGCCGCGAACGTACTTTGCTGGAAATTGCCGCGCTCCTGCACGACATCGGCATGTTTATCCGGAGCGCTGGCCACCAAAAACACGGGCAGTATATTGTAAGCCATTCGGAAATTTTCGGGCTCCGACAGGAAGATCTGGATATTATCGGCAATGTTATTCGGTATCACCGCGACGAACCGCCAAGCCGGCAGGATATTGAATATATCGCCCTTCAGCGCGACGAACAGATTATGGTGCTTAAGCTGGCCGGTATACTTCGTGTTGCCGACGCCCTTGACCGGGGGCACTCGCATCGTATAAAAAAAATTGCTGTAGAAAAAAAGCACGAAACCCTTATTCTGCGCACCGGCGATTCGTTCGATTTATCGCTTGAGCAGATTGGCCTGGGCGAAAAAGCGGGGCTTTTTGAAGATGTTTTTGGCTATAAGGTAATCCTTCAGTGAGCGTGTTTTTTAACCGGGAACTATCCTGGATCGATTTTAACGAACGGGTCCTGGCAGAAGCGGGCCGGCGCGGACTGCCCCCGCTGGAGCGGCTTCGTTTTGTCTGCATTGCCGCTTCAAATCTTGATGAATTTTTTATGGTCCGCATGGCCGCGCTTAAACGGGCTATTCGACACAAAGAGACAAAAAAAGACGAAAGCGGTTTAAGCCCCCGCGAAACCTTTTGCGCCGCCGCAAAAAAAATCCGCTCCCTTATCGACCGGCTCTACGGCTGCTTTTTGGACGAGATTATTCCCGCGCTGGAAAAAGGCGGCATGTGTTTTTTACGCCCGCCCTACAAAACCGACGAGGCGGAATACCTGCATTCGTTCTTTTTGCGCGAAATTGTTCCGGTACTAACGCCGCTGCGGCTGGAAGAACCGCCCCCGCAGATTAGCTCCGGCAGGGTTTACGGCGCTTTTTTACTGCGGGCTTCCCATGAAGATCTTTTTGGCGGAGACGAGCATGTTTCCATTGTCGAAATTCCGCCGGTACTTGACCGGCTTATCCGCCTGGAAACCTCCGAAGGAAAATTGTGCTGGGCCCTGCTGGACGACCTCTTGCTGCTGTGGGGATTGGCGCTTTTCCCCGGTTACCTTGCGGTCGAAAGCATGACGTTCCGCGTTCACCGCGATGCGGATTTTTCGGTGGATGAACAGCGTGACGAAGACTTTGTCGAAGCAATGGAAGAAGTAATCGCCGGCCGCGAAACATCGCGGGCGATACGCATGGTGTATTCCGCCGAAGGCGTTTTAAAAAACCGCCTTGCCGCCTTTCTTAACCTTGAAGCGGAGGATATGGATTTTATCGGCGGGCCGCTGGGTCTTGCCGCCTTTCGCAGCCTTATTCAGGTCGAGGGATATGATCGGCTCAAGGCCCGCGCGTACCGCCATTATCCCCATCCGGCTTTTTCCGGCGGAGAAACCATGCCCGTTTCCGGGGAATCCATTTTTGACATACTCCGCCGGGGCGATGTGCTGCTTGCGCTTCCGTATCACTCATTTGATCCGGTTGTACGTTTTTTTGAGGATGCCGCCGCCGATCCGCAGGTTGTATCAATTAAAACGGCGCTTTACCGTACAAGCGGTCATTCGCCGATTATTGCCGCGCTGGAACAGGCGGCGCTTAACGGAAAACACGTTACCGCGGTCGTTGAATTAAAAGCGCGCTTTGACGAGGAACGCAACATTATTTGGGCAAACCGCCTGGAACGGGCGGGGGTCATTGTTGTGTACGGCCTTGCGCATCTTAAAATTCACGCAAAAATAAGCCAAATTATCCGCCGCGAGCCGGACGGATTACGCCGCTATCTGCATCTTTCTACCGGAAACTACAACGACAAAACGGCGCGGTTCTACAGCGACCTTTCCCTGTTTACCTGTCAGGGCGAAATCGGGGCCGATGTAACCAGTCTTTTTAATCTGCTTACCGGGTACTCCTCTCAATTGTCAATGAAAAAGTTAATCCCCTCTCCGGCGGGCCTTAAAGTAAAACTGCTTGAGTTAATTGACCGCGAGGCAAAACGCGCAAGGGAAGGCGCCCCGGGAAAGATTATGGCAAAGATGAACGCGCTGGTTGACCGCGATATCGTAGAAGCCCTGTACCGGGCCTCTCAGGCGGGAGTGAACATTTTGCTCAATGTGCGCGGAATTTGTACCGCAGTGCCGGGGGTAGAAGGCCTTTCGCGGAATATACGCATTGTAAGTATTGTAGGGCATTATCTGGAACATTCGCGCATTATGTACTGCAATAACGGCGGGGCGGAAGAAATTTTTATTTCGAGCGCGGACTGGATGCCCCGCAATCTTGAACGGCGCGTGGAACTGCTTATTCCCCTTCTTGACGAAAAAATCAAGGCCGAGGTAAAAGAAATTCTTGAATCATACTTTAAGGATAACACCCAGGCGTGGGAACTGGATACATCGGGCGTGTGGAAGCGGCTCGACGCCGGAAGCGAGCCGTTTAGCGCGCAGGATTATTTGACCCGACGCGCCGCCTGCGAACCCCAGCGTCAAAGTGAATTTGTGGTGCGGCGAAGCCAGGGATAATGGATTATAATATATGATATAGCGGATCATCCTGCCGGTATGGTTTTTACCGTTACAGGATATTGGGGAGTTTGTATGAATGTAACCGAAGTAATGGCGGGCCTTGCCCTGCAAATTGGCGTAATTTTGTTTGCGGTCCGCCTGGGCGGCCGGCTGGTAAAAAAAGCGGGAATCCCCTCTGTGTTGGGCGAAATGCTCGCCGGTGTGGCGATTGGGCCCTATGCGCTGGGTTCAATTCCGTTTCCGGGTTTTCCCGGCGGCCTTTTTTCGCTGGGCGAGGCGCTTAACGAAACAGGCGGCGCCCTGGCAATAAGTCCCGAATTATACGGCTTTGCCTCGATTGCCTCGATTATACTGCTTTTTGCCTCGGGGCTTGAAACAGACCTGGGCCTGTTTTTGCGTTATTCCGTAGTGGGCGGCATTATCGGTCTTGGCGGCGTTATCGTGTCATTTACCCTGGGCGCCCTGAGCGGCGTGCTGCTGGGACTGCCGTTGATGGATCCGCGCTGTCTTTTTTTGGGAATACTTTCCACGGCGACGTCTGTTGGAATTACGGCCCGCATATTACAGGATCACAAAAAAATGGATTCACCGGAAGGCGTTACGATCCTTGCCGCCGCGGTTTTTGACGATGTTTTGGGAATTATCGCGCTGGCCGTGGTGCTCGGCATTGTCGCCGTTCTTACCGGAAGCTCCGGCTCGGAAGGCCTTTCCGCGGCGGGAATTCTGGCAATCGCCGGAAAAGCCTTTGGAATTTGGCTGGGATTTACCGCGCTGGGCCTGATATTTTCCAAACAACTGGGGAATTTTTTAAAATTATTTAAATCCAGCTTTGATTTTTCGGTTCTTGCCCTGGGAATTGCCCTGGTGCTTTCCGGTATTTTTGAAAAACAGGGCCTTGCGATGATAATCGGCGCTTATGTGTCGGGCCTTTCGCTTTCTAAAACCGACATTGCGGCGGTAATTCTGGACAGGCTTCGTTCCCTGTATGAATTTTTTGTGCCGCTCTTTTTTGCCGTCATGGGAATGATGGTAAATGTAAAAGAAATTGTTTCGCCGCCGGTGTTGATTTTTGGCGCTGTCTATACGGCGCTGGCCGTTACTTCCAAAATTATCGGCTGCGGCGTTCCCGCGCTGGCGCTTGGTTTTAACGGCAAAGGCGCGCTGCGCATAGGCGCGGGAATGATCCCGCGCGGCGAAGTAGCGCTTATTATCGCCGGAATCGGTCTTGCAATGGGTATTTTGGACAACCAGATATTCGCGGGGGTTATCCTTATGACACTGGTTACCACGCTTGTCGCGCCTCCGCTGCTTTCGGTATTTTTAAAACTTTCAGGCTCGGGCGCGCGAAAGCCGTCAAAGGATGAAAATAACGTACAAAGCCTGTGGGATTTTCAATCAGACGAGATTTCCGATCTGGTGACCGACCGTCTTTTAAAAGATCTGCGTTCCGAAGGCTTCTATGTACAAACCATGAATATGGACGAGGGCATCTCGCAGGCGCGAAAAAACGATATTTCCCTTTCCATTACCCGGCGGGACAATACCCTTTCCATTGAAACAGATTCCACCGATATGCCGTTTGTAAAAACAGCCGTCTACGAAGTACTCCTTCATCTTAGCGATACCATCGAAACGCTAAAAAGTTCATTTAAAGCCGGTGAATTAAAAAAAGAAATCGCCGGACTTGAAGGCCGCACCGAAGTAGACGTATTGTCGCTTATTACGCCATCTCAAATTATTCTGGATCTAAAAGGCGAAACCAAGAATCAGGTAATAGAGGAATTGGTTGATCTTCTTGCTTCGCGGGGAAAACTCGCCGGCCGCGCGCAGGTGCTGGAGGCGGTATTACAGCGGGAAGCGTCGATGAGCACCGGTATGGAGCACGGCATCGCCCTTCCCCATGCCAAAACCGACGGAGTGGACGAAATTTGCGTCGCCGTAGGCGTAAAACGAAAGGGCGTTGATTTTGATTCAATGGACGGCGAAAAGTCGCGGCTCTTTATTATGGTAATTTCGCCGCGAAAAGTTTCGGGGCCGCATATTCAATTTTTGGCCGCTATTAGCGCGGTACTGCGCGATGAAGCGCTCCGCGAAAGCGTAATTGCCTCTGACTCGCGGGATGAAGCGGCAATGCTCCTGCGAGCGGGAAAAGACCCGCGGTAAAAATCAGCCGGGGGGCCACAGCAGGGTGCGCCCGCCAAGTACATGCAGATGAATGTGCGGCACCGTCTGCATGCCGTCTTCTTTACAATTGAACACAAAACGTCCGCCCTTTTGGGCGCAGCCAAGGGAGGCAAGCAATTCCTGCCCCTTGTGCACCAAACGGCCAAGCAGGGCGGCATCATCGAGTGAAGCATCCATCAAAGTGGGAATGTGTTTTTTGGGAACAACAAGAAAATGAACCGGCGCCTGGGGAGAAATATCATGGAAGGCGTATATTTCATCGTCTTCGTAGATTTTTTTACCGGGAATCTCTCCGGCAATGATTTTACAGAACAGGCAGTCGCTCATGAGTTATTGTCGCACATGCGCGGAAACTGGTCAATGACTCCCAGTTCCGCCGCAAACGCCGCAAGACGAATTACGTTCGGAAAAATCGGTACCGTCAGGTTTTTCTTCCGGCCAATACCATTAAAAGCGCCGTATCGCCCTGTCTGACCCCGGAAATACGCGCGGCCTGACCGACGGTAAGCGGGCGGACCACAAGGAGTTTTTCCCGTGCTTCGCTGGAAAGTCCGCTTATACTGCGGTAATCAAGGTCGGGATCAAGTTTTACCGCGTCCATTTTGGTATTCCGCCTGATTACGCGTTTTTCTTTTTCGATATAGCCTGAATATTTATTGTCAAGCGAAACCTGCGATACCCACGCGGGGGGAAATTTGGCTAATTCGTCAATTGCGCCGGGTAAATCCGGCTCTTCGCGGCCCTGCAATAAACGGGCAATTTCATCCAGCGCGTTTATTTTTTTAGTAAACCGTTCCCAGCGTTGATCATCGACCAAACCAACAGCGCGTCCTTTGGGGGTAAGCCGTATATCGGCGGTATCGTGGCGTAAAACAAGGCGGTATTCGGCGCGGCTGGTAAACATCCGGTACGGTTCTTTGGTTCCAATTGTGGTTAAATCGTCAATAAGAACGCCGATATAGGCCTCCGAACGGCTTAAAACAAGGGGATCTTCCCCGCGCAGCGCGCGCGCGGCATTAATTCCCGCCATAATTCCCTGTGCGGCGGCTTCTTCATAGCCGGAACTGCCGTTGGTTTGGCCCGCACAATAAAACCCGGCAAGACGTTTTGATTCAAGGCTGGGATATAGATCGAGCGGATCAAGATAATCGTATTCAACCGCATACGCGGGACGGACCATGCGGGCCTCCTCAAGTCCGGGAATACTGCGGATAAACGCGCGCTGTACATCTTCCGGCAGGGAACTTGAAAGGCCGTTTAAATACATTTCGTTGGTATAAAATCCTTCGGGCTCTACAAAAAGATGATGCGAATCCCTGTCGGGAAAACGCATTACCTTGTCTTCGATAGACGGGCAATACCGCGGACCTACGCCCTTGATTTTTCCGCCGTAAAGGGGTGAACGGTGTATATTTGCGCGGATAATTTCATTTGTTTTGGCGCTTGTGTAGGTAATCCAGCAGGGGAGTTCCTGGCGCAAAGATGAATCGCCGCCGCATTTTGCCGTATCCGGTGTAAAATCCCCCAGCGGGCCAATTTGCGCGTCCGGATCAATATTAAACGAAAAGAAATCGAATTTTTCGCCGTCCTGCCGTTCCATTTTATCATAATTAATACTGTCGCCGGCTATGCGGGCGGGGGTTCCTGTTTTAAGGCGGCCCACCGGAAACCCCTTATTGCGCAGAAATATTCCCAGTCCCAGAGCGGCTTCTTCGCCTAATCTGCCCTGCCGCTGATCATACTCGCCGATAAATATATTCCCCTCCATAAAGGTTCCGGAGCACAATATTACCGCCTTTGCGGTAATAGTATTCCCTCGAATGGTTTGTACCCCGTAAACCCGCGAAACAGAATCGTCAATAAGCAGCTCTGTTACCGTATCCATCATTATTTCAAGATTATTTTGGCATTCCAGCGCGCTGCGGGCCGCTTTTTGATAGATTTGTTTGTCAGTCTGCGCCCTCGGCGCCTGTACTGCCTGACCCCGCGATCTATTTAAAATACGGTATTGAATCATCGAAATGTCGGTAAGACGGGCCATTTCACCGCCAAGCGCGTCAATTTCGCGGACCAGATTTCCTTTTGAAAGGCCTCCAACAGCGGGATTACAGGATAATGCGCCGATACGATCGGGGTTTTGGGTAATTAACAGCGTATATATACCAAGCCGCGAAAGCGCGAGCGAGGCTTCAATTCCCGCGTGACCTCCGCCAATAACAATGCAGTCATAATCCATGCGTATAAGTATATAAAAAATATAACGGCGGGCCTATCTCCATTTAATGCGGGAACCCGTTTTAATGAAACCGTCAAGCGGCAAAGGGGATAAACAGAAACTGTTGTATTTTTGGCGTTTATCGTTAATTTTTTTTAAATTTTTTAAATTTTAATTCTATTTTTGCCGAAAATTTAACGAATTATAAAGAATTTTTGCATTATTTTTTATTTTTCTATTGCAGTTTTTTTAAACTGGGTATACATTAAAGTATCTTTATATAGAGGAGCTAAAATGCCTGTAGCAAAAAAACCAGCGGCGAAGAAACCCGCCGCCAAGAAACCCGGACGACCGCCCAGCAAGACGACGGCAAAGAAACCCGCGGCTAAAAAACCCGGACGGCCGGCGGCAAAGAAACCCGGACGGCCGGCGGCCAAAACCGCCGCCAAGAAACCCGGACGGCCGGCGGCAAAGAAACCCGGACGACCGGCAGCCAAAACCGCCGCCAAGAAACCCGGACGGCCGGCAACAAAGAAGCCTGCGGCAAAGAAACCTGCCGCCAAAAAGCCCGGACGACCGCCCAGCAAGACGACGGCAAAGAAGCCTGCGGCAAAGAAACCGGCGGTCAAAAAGCCCGCGGCAAAGAAGCCCGCGGTCAAAAAGCCTGCGGTAAAACCCGCGGCAAAACCTGAAAGCACGCCTCCAACCAGCTTTCCATTCTTTTAGGTTTGACGCTATAATCCCCTTTGGGTTTATGGCAGGGAATTGCCCTTGAGCGTCAGCCGTTTTTGCCTGTTACTTACCCAGGCAAAAACGGCTGAACATTTTTTCCAGTATGTCGGCGGCGCTTACTTCGCCGGTAATGGTTCCCAGCGCGTTTAGCGCGTCCCGCAGTCCGCTGGCAATAAATTCAAAAGAAAGGCCGTCCTGTATCATTTTAATTGCCGCGTGCAGGCTGCCAATTGCCTCTTCGCAAAGTTCTTTTTGCCGCAGACTGCCCAGTCCTGCAGGAATGGCGTCGGTTTTGGCAGTATCGAGCGCCGCCTGTATTCGCCGGCACAGTTCTTCCAAACCCTGTCCCGTACGGGCGCTTGTTTCGACAAGCGCGGGATATTTTTTTATATGTCCGCCGGAAAAAGCAATATCGGTCTTGTTCCAAACGGGTATAAGCGGCATTTTTTTTTCTAATTGCTGGCGGTCTTCTTCGCATACTCCCTTTTCCCCGTCAATTACATACAATACAAGATCCGCTTCTTCAAGTAATTCCCTGCTGCGAATAATACCCTGCTGTTCTGCGGCTTCCGACTCCGCCTCGTCGCGGATTCCCGCCGTATCGGCCAGCCGTATGGGTATGCCGGCAAGGGAAAATTCGCCTTCTATCCAGTCGCGGGTTGTTCCGGGGCTGTCGGTTACAATGGATCTGTTTTCGTGCAAGAGCGCGTTAAACAGGCTTGATTTACCCGAATTGGGTTTTCCGGCGATAACCACAAGCGCGCCCTCGCGGTAAAGGCGCTCGTGTTCAAAAGCGGAACAAAGGCGCCCAAGATCATCCGCAATTACCCGAATCGAATCAACCTCTATCTGTACTTCCTGGCTGTCTATTTCATCCTCGGGGTAGTCAAGGCACAGTTCTACGGCGCTTAAAAGTTCCGCCACCTTTTCTTTATTGCGGTTAATTTCTGTTTCCAGAGCGCCGGAAAGCCGCTTAACCGCATGGTCAAGGGCTGTTCCCGTTCGCGCCGAAACCATTTCCATTACCGATTCGCTGCGGGTCAGGTCAAGTTTTCCGTTTAAAAAGGCGCGAAAGGTAAATTCCCCGGGCAGGGCGTCGGCAAAACCGGCGCTTCGCAGCGCGGCCGTGATTCCGCCTGTCGCCGCCTGGCCTCCGTGGCAGGAAATGTCGGCTCCTTCTTCACCGGTATAACTACGTCCCGCCCGGTAAACCATAACAAGCACTTCGTCTATTTTTGCGCCGTTTTTGACAATCCAGCCGTGAACAATGGTGTTTCCCGGGGCGGAAAGAAGGGCGGAAGGCCGCGAAAAAATCTTTGCAATCAGCGCGATTGATCCATCTCCGCTTGTCCGAATAAGCGCCAGCGCCCCCAGGCCGCTTGCCAGCGCCGCAATGGGAACGGTATCGCCATAATTTCTTGTCTGTGCGTACATGTTAAAAACGCTCAAAAAAGCGTTCAATAGCGCGCGCAAATTCCTGATCGCGGGCGGAATCGGTTCTTATTGAGGCAAGCAGGGCTTTAATCTGAATCGCCAGGGTGTCGCGGGGTATAAGGATTAGAATATATCCCCGGTAAACGCCTTCCGCGTCAAGAATCCAGCATTCGCCGCTGCGTTCCGCCCCCCAAAAAACCGTATTGTAGGCGGTTTTAACCGCGTCCTCATAACTGCGTCCATACACCTGATCGGGCGTGGCGCCGGGGTCCTGCCCGATGCTGTACTGATCAAGCCGCAGCCTGATCCGCGCCGCAATAAGCCGGGATACGTCGTAATCGGGTTTAAAATTACGCATCCATTGGCTGATTACATCAAGACGGCCCCTGGTTTCGTGTACAAAACAAAAAAAAAGCGGATACGATGTCTCTATCCTCTCCCCTGCAAGATGCTGTAGCAGCCACGGGGGAAGATTCTGCCCCGCCTCCCTGCCCTGGTAATCGGCGGGCGTAATATTCTGTTTTTGCGGAAGCGGCGCGACAGAGGTTAAGCCGCCCGCCTCAGGCGGCGGGGCTTTCTCGTGGGCGCAGCCAAAAAAGAAAAATCCCAGAATGACGGCAAGTCTTTTACCATTCCAGCGCATACGTCATGGTAGCACAATTGAAGGAAAAGCGCGATACCGGTATAATAAAATACATGCGCGCTACCAGGGCAGTAATTAATGTCGATTATTTACAAAAAAATATTGAATATATTAAAACGGTGACCGGCGCCATGCTTTGTATGCCGGTCAAGGCCGACGCCTACGGTCACGGCGCGCTCCCTGTCGCCCGCGCAGCCCTGGCTTCGGGCGCCGATTATCTTGCCGTGGCAACAGTAGGCGAGGGCGAAGAACTCCGTAACGGAAAGATTGACGCGCCGGTTCTGCTGCTTTCCATTCCCCTGCCCGGCGAAATCAAGGCCATAATCGCCGCCAACATGGAGGTTTTTGCCGCCGACGAGGACTATATTGACGCGCTGCAAAACAGCGCGGCGGCAGAAGGCGCAACAATCGCCGTTCATTTAAAAATTGACACCGGCATGGGCCGTATAGGCTGTACTCCCGCCCAGGCGCCGGATCTGGCCCAAAAAATCAGCGCCGGCAAAAATCTTGGTCTGGCGGGCTGCGCCACCCATCTTGCGGCCGCAGATTCCCTTGCGGCGGAAGATATGGCGTATACCCGGATGCAGCTTGACGCGTTTACCGGGGCGGTGGAGGCGATTAAGGCGCGGGGAATTGATCCGGGAATAGTTCATGCCGCGAATACCGGCGGTGTAACGTTTTACAAGGATTCCTGGTTTACCATGGTACGGCCGGGGATTTTATTGTACGGATACCCCCCCGCCAGCAAAAGTCCGCTTGTTGACTACGCAAAAATCAGGCCGCTTATGGAACTTAAGACCAATATTGTGTATGTTAAAACAGTAAAAAAAGGGCAAAGCGTTTCGTACGGCAGAACCTGGACAGCCCCGGCGGATACCAGAGTGGGAACACTCCCCGTTGGATACGGAGACGGCCTTTCACGGCAGCTTTCGAACCAATGGAGCGTTCGTGTGGGGGACGACCCTGTGCTGCGCCCGCTGGTTGGAAGAATCTGTATGGATCAGTGCATGGTGGATCTGGGAGACGATGAAGCGCGTTTTGGACGATGGGACGAAGTAACGCTGTTTGGCGGCGGCGCTCCCCACGCGGGAGTAATGGCAGGCCGTATTAACACCATACCCTACGAAATAACCTGTAATATTAACAAGCGGGTTCCCCGGGTATACAAAGGAGTTTAACGTTAATGAAGAAGAAAGACATTTTTCAGTATCAGGACGAAGATGATGAAGACGAGGAGGATGACGAAGGGAATAAAAAGCATTCGCACGCCGATCCGCTTTTGGTAAAAATGCTCAAAACGCGGACAATTTTATTGTCCGGCGAAGTTGACAAGGATTTAGCCGAAAAAACAATAAAACAGCTTCTTTTGCTGGAAACAGAAAGCGATGAACCAATACGGCTTTTTATTGATTCTCCCGGCGGCGACGCCGACGCGGGCTTTGCGATTTTTGACATGATCCGCTTTGTAAAACCGCCGGTGTGGACGGTGGGTATGGGTCTGGTGGCAAGCGCGGCGGCGATTATCCAGCTGGCCTCTCCGCGCGAGCGGCGCGTAGGATTACCCAACAGTCATTACCTGATTCACCAGCCGCTCTCGGGCATCCGCGGAGTCGCCACCGACATCGAAATCCACGCCCGCGAACTTGAAAAATTACGCGGAAAAATCAACGCGCTTATCGCGGACGAGACGGGAATTACCCTGGAGCAGGTTGAAAAAGACACCGACCGTGATTTCTGGATGAATGCGGAAGAAGCCGTAAAATACGGCCTTATTTCGAACGTTATTCAACATCGTGAGGATATGGCATGAAGTGTAACACTATCATAAAAAAGGCAGGGTTTTATTTTTTTCTGCTGATTTTTGCGCGAACCGCCGGCGGACAGGAACATTTTGAAGGACCCAAAATGATTTCGATACGCGGCGGCACCTTTTATATGGGAAGCGGCGAAGGCGCGTTCGCGGCGAACGAAAAGATTCACGAAGTAACCCTGACATCGTTTGCCATTTCAGAAAGCGAAGTAACCCAGGAACTGTACGAATCGGTTATGACCAGCAACCCGTCGCGTCTTAAGGGCGCGAATTTGCCGGTAGAAAATGTAAGCTGGCTTGATGCGGTGCGCTTCTGCAACCTGTTAAGCCAAAAAGCGGGGCTCGGGGCAGCGTATACCATCGAAGGCAATACGGTTGTGTGGAACCATAACGAAAAAGGGTACCGCCTTCCTACCGAGGCCGAATGGGAATATGCCGCGCGGGGCGGCCTTTTAAATCCGGGGCCTCTGGAACGCTCGCCCTATTCGGGCGGATTTGAACCCGACGAATACTGCTGGCACCGCAGTAATTCGGGCGGCCGCATACAGCCGGTTAAAACAAAACTCCCCAACCAGCTGGGCCTGTACGACATGAGCGGTAATGTGTGGGAATGGTGCTGGGACTGGCACAATGAATACCCGGACGGCCCGGTAAGCGATCCGGACGGCGGCGAAAACGGCCGTACCAGAATAATACGCGGTGGCGCGGTTGTGGTAAACCGCAGCCTGCTGCGCGTTACATTCCGCGTCTCATACGCGCCCGCGTACAAGGCCGATTCGCTGGGCTTTCGAATTGTTCAGGACAGCTGACGTTTACGCAAAGGCCGGAGCGATTGTCGAATAATCGTTATCGATTTTAAGTTCATCCAGTATCTGCGAGATTTGCCCCCGGTGATGGATATTGTGGGCGTTAAGCTGGTGAATCATAAACGAAAGGGAAACTTCGGCCGGATCGCCGCTAAACCATTTAACGGGAAGCGCAAGATCGGCGCTTTTGAGCGTCCGGGTAAAGTCTACAAACGCGGCGTCAATTGTTTCAATCTGCGCTCCCAGCGCCTTCCATTGTTCGGCGCTTAAGCTCCCTTCGGGGGCGCGTTCACCCTCGATTGCCGGCACGCCGGAGTTTGCGGCCGCCTTAAAAAGCCCCAGAAAAAACCATGTTCCGCCGTAAATATGGCGAAGTGTTCCCGAAAGGCTCTTAAAATACGCTCCCCGCTCCTTTTCGCGATCTTCATTGGATAATTTGTCCAGAATATCGTAAATTGTTTTGTTGGCCGCCTGGTTATATTTGGCGTACATTACTAAATCATTCATGCTTTTCCTCCTTTTTTTACGGTTTGTTAATTGATAACGCCGGTTATCAATTAACAAACAGTTCTGTCTACTTTAAATACAATTCGCGCGGAACATACGTTGTATGAAGCAATTCGTGCGCTTTATGACTTGTAGGCTCGCCAAGAAATTCCTTGTATACCTGTTGTATAAAGGGGTTTTGGTGGGAGCAGCGCAGGGCGCTCTTTTCATCATCCTGATAAAGACCCGAGGTACGCTGGGAGCGGATTTCATCGGTACAGCCGTAGGGCTGTCCGCCGCCGCCTATGCACCCGCCCCGGCAGGCCATTACTTCTACAAAGTGGTAGGGCGTTTCCCTGCCGGAATCGCGCGCTTCGCGGATTTTGTCGAGCACCGCCGCAATGTTGCCCATTTGATGGGCCACCGCGATGCGGATTTTTGTTCCATTCTGGAAATCCACCTCCGCTTCTTTAACCCCCTCAAGGCCGCGGACCGGCGTAAAGTTTACGTTTCCCAGCTCTTTTTTGGTCACCAGAAAAAACGCCGAACGTACCGCGGCTTCCATTACGCCGCCGGTTACGCCAAAGATCGTCCCCGCGCCGGTGTAGGGCCCCAGAGGGCTGTCTGCTTCCTCGTCGGGCAGTTTCATAATTTCGATGCCGGCCTGCTTGATCATGCGCGAAAGTTCCCGCGTGGTAATCGAAATATCAACATCGTATCCGTGACCCGCGCTCTTCATGACGTCGTTCCGCTTTGTTTCCCACTTTTTCGCAGTACAGGGCATTATTGATACCGAATATACTTTATCGGGATCGATTCCGGCCTTGCCGGCCCAATACGCCTTGATCATCGCCCCCATCATCTGCTGGGGAGACTTGGCGGTGGAAAAATTGGGGATCATGTCGGCGTAATATTTTTCCATGTAGTCAACCCAGGCCGGGCAGCAGCTGGTAATAAGCGGAATATCGCCGCCTTTGGTAAGACGGTGTACCAGTTCGGTGCCTTCTTCCATGATGGTAAGGTCCGCCGAAAAGTTTGTGTCAAATACCGTCTTGAATCCAAGACGGCGCAGGGCCGCATAAATCTTTTTGGTAAAAATGGTTCCCGGCGCAAAACCGAATTCTTCGGCAAGGGCGACACGGACCGCCGGAGCAATCTGGACCACGCTGTGTTTTTCGGGATCCTGCAGGGCATTCCAGACGCGCATGGTATCGTCGCGCTCATAAATTGCTCCGACCGGACAGTGGGCGGCGCATTGCCCGCACTTGATGCAGGGGCTTTCGCCCAGGGGTACATCGGCCGCGCTGGCAACGCGTCCCTTGATGCCCCGGCCCAAAAATTCAAGCGCCCAGACATTCTGTACTTCCTGACATACTTTAACACAGCGCCCGCAGCGTATGCACTTTTCGGGGTTTAAAATAATTGACGGGTTGGAATCGTCGACGGGAAGTCCGTTAAGTACCTTGCGGTAGGGACTTTCGCGGATGCCAAAATCCGCCGCAAGGTTCTGCAGCTCGCAATTTCCGTTGCGGGGACACTGGAGGCAGTCATTGGGGTGGTTGGAAAGAATCAATTCTACCACAGTACGGCGGGTTGCGATAATTTCCGCATCATGGGTAATTACATCCATGTTGTCTTCCGCAGGAGTGGTACAGGCGCGGGCCATGCGCGGGGAACCGGGGCCTGCGGTGCGGACAATACAGAGCCCGCAGGACGCCCAGGGCGGAAGGTCCGGATTGTAACAAAGGGTGGGAATCTTGACATTTACTTTTTCGGCGGCTTTAAGGATTGAAGTACCCTCTTCAACTTCAATCTGAATACCGTTTATCTTTAAACTAATCATTTCGTTACTCCTATAAAACGTGCCAAAATTAACTTTTGGTTATTGAGTTGAATTTACAGGTCTTGAAGCATTCGCCGCACTTGACGCAGGCCGCCTGATCAATCACATAGGGAGGCCGCTTTTTGTCCGGATACTTTGCCGCATCGGCCTGGCTAATGCAGGCCCCTGGACACTTCCGGGCGCACGCGCCGCAGCCAATACACTTTTCGGGATCAATAAGGAAGCGCACCAGATTCTTGCACTTTCCGGCGCGGCATTTTTTATCATGGATGTGCTCCATATACTCATTCCTGAAATTCTTTACGGTTGAAAGAGTAGGGTTTGGCGCCGTCTGTCCCAGCGCGCAAAGCGAAGCTTTTGCCATTGATTTGCTGATTACTTCAAGTTTGTCAAGATCGGACTCCTCTCCGTTGCCCTTGGCGATTTTTTCAAGAATCCCCAAAAGCTGGGTAGTGCCGATACGGCAGGGCGAGCACTTGCCGCAGCTTTCATCAACGCAAAAATCCATGTAAAAACGGGACACATCAACCACGCAGTCGTCTTCGTCCATGACGATCATGCCGCCGGAACCCATCATGGAACCGTTGGCGGCGAGGCTTTCGTAATCTATGGGCGTATCGAGCACCGCCTCGGTAAGAATGCCGCCCGAAGGGCCGCCGCTCTGAACGCCCTTGAATTTTTTGCCGCCTTTAATGCCGCCGCCGATTTCAAAAATAATTTCGCGCAGGGTGGTTCCCATGGGAACTTCTACCAGGCCGGAATTTTTAACCTTCCCGGTAAGGGCGAATACTTTGGTTCCCCTGGATTTTTCGGTGCCGATTTTGGCAAGCCAGGCGCCGCCTTTTGCGGTAATTACCGGAATATTGGCCAGGGTTTCCACATTGTTGATAATTGTGGGTTTTTGCCACAGACCCTTGTTTGCCGGGAACGGCGGTTTGGGCACGGGAGTGCCGCGGTTGCCTTCGATTGATTTAATTAACGCCGTTTCCTCGCCGCAGACAAAGGCGCCCGCGCCAAGGCGGATTTCAATGTTAAAGTCAAAGCCCGATCCCAAAATGTTTTTTCCGATAAGGCCGTATTCAGCGGCCTGTTTAAGGGCGATTTTAAGGCGTTCGATGGCAAGGGGATATTCGGCGCGTATGTAGACAAAACCCTCGTGGGCGCCGATTGCCTTTCCGGCGGTGATCATGCCTTCTATGACCGAATGGGGATCGCCCTCAATGGTGGAACGATCCATGTATGCGCCCGGATCGCCTTCGTCGGCGTTACAGATAACATACTTTACGTCTCCGGGCGCTTTACGGGCAAAATCCCACTTCATCCAGGTGGGGAAACCCGCGCCGCCCCGCCCGCGCAGGCCGGATGTTTTCATCTCTTCAATAATTTGTTCCTGCGTCCATTCAAACAAGACTTTTTCCAGTCCCGAATAGCCTTCGCGCGCGATGTATTCGTCAATGTTTTCGGGATTAATTACCCCGCAGTTGCGAAGCACCACGCGGACCTGCTTTTGATAAAATTCGATGTCCTCTACCGCGGTAGCTTTTTTCTTTGCGTCTTCCTTGTAGAGCAGACGGGGAACTTCGCGGCCCTTAAGAATCTGTTCGGCAATAATTTCGCGGGCGTCTTCCGGTTTAACGCCCACATAGAACGATTCTTCGGGCAGAACCTTGACGATGGGACCCTGTTCGCAAAAACCAAAACAGCCTGTTTTTACGATTTGGACCTCGCTCTTTACGCCCTGGGACTCGGCTTCTTTTATAAGGGCATTGTAGATTTCCGCGCCCTTGTTTGATTCGCAGGCAGTACCGCCGCAGCATAAAATAAAGTGATTATAAGCCATGTTTCTCTCCTATTTCATGATGTCGGCCGCGGGGCGGTCAAGAATATGATTGTCAAGAAGTTCCCTGCCGACAAGGTGTTTGGTAACGATTTCTTTGGCGGTGGAAGCATCCACTCTTCCGTAAATTACCGCGGGCATACCGGGGACAATTACTTCTACCGTTGGTTCCGAATGACACAGTCCCATGCATCCGGTCTGGCGTACCAGCACCTGATCTACCAGCTTGTGTTCATCCAGGGAATTGATAAAAGCGTCAAGGGTTACTTTTGCTCCTGCGGCGATACCGCAGGTTCCCATGCCTACAATTACCTGAATCTCCTTGCCTTCGGCATCCCGTCTTTGCAGGTCCGTTTTCTTGGTTTCTCTGAGTTTGCGCAACTCATCCAATGTCATTGCCATGTTTCACTCCTCGTTCTTTGTTGTTTAAAGTTCCTCTTCTTCAAAGGAATGCAAATATTTTCCAAGCAGGATGAGCGAAGCGGCATCTTCCAGGCCTCCCAGCGCTTCGGTCAATTCAGTCTTTTTAATTTCGTACTCGCGCTTTTTACCGCCGCGCTCCAGCAGGCGCCGGATGATAATTTCGTCCGGCCCGGAAAAAAGCAGCGCCGTTCTAAAAAGTCCGGGAATATCCCCCAGCGGGGGAGTATCCACATTTGCCAAATCAAACCACGCGCTCACCGTGGTACCCTGGCCCTGATCGGACTTGATGTCCCAGCCGCCGCCCGACTGAAGGGCTGTCTGAATAAGGAAAGGAATGCCCAGGCCGACCTTTCTTCCCGGATGTTTTACGCCGTCGGTGACAAAGGGATCAACGGCCCGTTCAAGAGCGGCTTTGTCCATTCCCCTGCCATTATCTTTTACGGTAAAGCGAAACTCCTCTGTTCCGCCCGCCGTTTCCCGGACATCCAACTCAACCTGCCGCGCGCCCGATTCGGCGGCATTCTGGGTTATATCGGCGATCAAATCGCCCAAGGTAAAATGCAATCAGCTTCTCGTGGTTCGCAAAGGGTCCACAGACCCCCGGCTTACGCCTGATCCCGGTATTTCGCGATGATTTCCGGAATCATGTCCTTGGTAAGCTTGCCATAGGTATCATTGCCTACCGTCATAACCGGCGCCAGCCCGCAGCAGCCGACACAGCGGACAGGATCTATGGAAAAAAGCCCGTCTTCGGTAACACCGTCCCCGCTGATGCCAAGAAGGCTGCGGGTTTCGTCGATCAGGTCCTGACCGCCCTTAAGATAACAGGCGGTACCCAGACAGACCGAAATTTTATGCTTTCCCGGTTTGGTCGTCTTGAAAAAGTGATAAAAGGTGATAACCCCGTAGATGCGGGCCAGCGGAATCCCGGTCAAAACCGAAAGCTTTTCCGCCGAAGGGCGGGAAATAAACCCAAAAATCTCCTGGGTCTTATGCAAAATCATGATAAGACTCCCCGGTTTGACCTTCCACTCGTCAATAAAAGCGAGCAATTCCGGAGGAAACGTGATTTCCTCTACAGCGACAGCCGTCATACAAACCCCCAAACTAATATGCTTTTATTGAGTATAAGCCACCATGTGGAATTGTTCAAGGGTAAAACGCCGAATTTTGCCGATCCTGCCGTGCGCCTGCCAGATGGACCTACCGCCATCTTTGAGAGAGGAACCCTTAAGACACCCATGGAGACACCTGTATGATGGTCCCTTGTCCCGGATCCTGGCAACCGGTTACGCTTGACATTTTTTGGAATCGTGCTACACCGTTAATGTCTTTTTATGGAAAATGAAGTTTATAGGCGCTCACTGGAACATGTTTCACAAGGACAGGGGCAATTATATCTTGACGAGACAAAAAATATCGGGGGGCTTTTCCCGGGCAGAGCGAACGTACCGTCCTTAACCAGGGAGCCTATTACGACATATTGAAAGCATAAAAGAAAACGACAGGTATGGATGGCTGATTTGCTTAAGGCGGACAATGCCGTGTGATAAATTCCATAACAAAACCGATTGAGTTTGTCGTTGACACAATGTTATGTGCAATATGCCTACAAATATTGGTTAAAAATTATCAAAATATTAAAAATATAGATTGACAAATATAAAGATAAATGATAAATTGCAAAATAACAACGGCCCGAGGATGATAAATGGTGAATATAAAAGAAATCATCAGAATAATTTACAGGAATTGTGCACCAGATATTATTCGAAAACTTATATCTCTAATTAGACAAAAAAATAAAAATCTTGTTTTTTTTATTGCTAGACTAATCAAAAGTCTGTTTATTAAATATAGGAACATGTGGGGGGGGGGGGGGGGGGGGGGGGGGGGGGGGGGGCGGGTGCTCCTCATGATTGAGCCTATTCACACGGGCCTCCTCTCGCGGGTACTCGACATGGGCGTGAACGAGTTCATGCGGTGCATGGCCGAGGCCGGGTTAGACGCCCGCCCGCCGAGGCCCCTCGTCTTCTGGCCAGCCAGGCTCGCCTTGGCCTACTTCCCGT
>JAIRYT010000025.1 GCA_031267675.1 Treponema sp.
GGTCTACGCACGGCAACGTGTTCAGCCGACCGCTACTAATCCGCCGTGAGGCTTGACCATATTATTGTTCCCCTTGCCCCTCCCGCCCGCGTGGTTAATAACGCCTGGTGATTATGGTGGAGGTGCCATACCCGTTCCCATTCCGAACACGGAAGTCAAGCCCTCTTACGCCGATGATACTGCCCCCCGGAGGGGCGGGAAAGTAGGTAGTCGTCAGGCTTTTTTTATATAAAAAGCATGTGTGGAAGGTCATACGGGAACGCGAGAGAACTTGCTATCTCTGGGGTAAGAAACCGCGAAGGGCAAACGGGATACAAGAAGTCCGGGCTCTCTCCTGGCTCAGAGGGAAGTGGCGCGAGGCAGCACGAATAGGTTTAATTTCTCCAATTTCTTCTTTTTTTTCTTGACAAATCCTGGAAATGGGTGGACAATGAATACAAGCTTGTAAGAACGTTACCGCAAAAAATTTTGTGGTGCCCCTTATATTTTGCGGGAACGTTGCCGCAAACAGGGTAAAAGGAGTTTGTATGAATGCAAGGATACCGGATGTAGAGTATCGCGAAAGAATAGCTAAGGCGGCAAAGATGATCGCTGAAAAGGGGCTGGATGCGTTGGTCGTAAACTCTACAGAGTCAGATTATGCCAATGTACGGTATTTCAGTGGGTTATATACGATTTGGGAGCGTACCGGGGTACTGATATCCGCATCGGGGAAGGCGGTGATGTTGGTAGGTCCTGAAGGCTTGGCCTATACCCAAGATGTAAGCCGTATCAAGGAAATTTATTCTTTGCGGGAATACCGCGAAAGTGCCGATCCTGCCTACCCGGAACTTAAAACTTACAGTTTCAAAGATGCCTTTGGGGCCGTGGGGCTCTCGGACCCCAAACTAAAAATAGGTATTGCCAGCCATCTGGACACTAATATGGCAATTTATCTTGGCTTACAGCAGAATTTTCCCGAGGCTGAATTGGTTGTTGCAGATGATATTTTAATAGAACTGCGGCGTAGAAAATCGCCCAATGAACTTGCCTGCCTTAAAGAGGTATACAGGACCTGCGAAATTGCCATTCAATATTGTCTTGAGAATATCAAGCCTGGAATGTCTGAATGTGCCATTGTAGGTTTGGCCCAAAAGGCGATTCTTGAAAATGGAGCGGAATACGAAGGGATGCCCCACTATATCTTTTCTGACCGTTCTTCCCGCCATGCCCTTTCCCGTCCTTCACCGGACAGAATCGTAAACAAAAACAGTTTTCTCCAGCTTAACATTTCCGCCAGAGTAGATGGTTATTCCGGCGCCATAGGCATACCAATAAGCCTTGGCAAATTCACCCCCCGGCAAAAAGAAATGGTTCAGTTTGGCTGGGATATGCATGTGTGGGCAAAAAATCAGGTAAAACCCGGAGCTCTTTCCGGTCGAATTGCGAAAGATTACTACAATCTGTTCACGGAAAAGGGCCATGAAGAGAATTTTCTCTATGGCCCCCTGCATGGGCTGGGAATGATCGAGGTTGAGGCGCCATGGGTTGAGCAGACGTCAACGTATCTTTTGGAAACGGGATTTTGTTATCAGATTGATACCTTTGCCATTGATGATAGCTTTGGCCTTCGCTGGGAAGAAGGACTGCACATAACCGAGGGGGGCTATGAGATTTTTAATAAACCGCTCGATGGCGCCTTGGTGGAATTGGGATTTTAACCTAAAAAAATATTTACGGGGGGTACGATGGTAAAACTTAAAGATCTGGCAGAACATCTTAATATTTCCATTTCAACCGTATCCCGGGTGTTGAATAATCGCGACCGGGTGGATGATAACACCAGAAAGCGTGTTCAAAGAGCTATTGACGAAATGGGGTACATTTCAAACGAAGCGGCACGCAGTCTAAAACGGCAGTACATGAAGGCCATAGGGGTTGTTGTTACCGACATCGAGAATGACTATTATTCACGCCTTATTAGGGGAATTGAGGAAAAAGCTTATGAGAAAGAATACCATGTCTTTGTCTGTGCCAGCAGCGGTAATCAAAAATGGGAACTGGATAATATTAACATGCTCCTTGGTATGTATATGTCAGGGCTGGTTATCTCCACGGTGTTTCACCGGATTCCCGAAAAACTACAACGCCGGCTGAACAATATACCTGTGGTATTCGTGGATAACCAACCCGATGACTGCCAGCAAAATGAACTTATTACGGTTGACAATTTTGAGTTGGGAAAGGAATTAACCCAAAAGCTGATTGACAATGGTCATCGTCATATTGGCATTTTAATGGGGATGTCCAACGAAAGTTCCCACCGGGAACGGGTTCGGGGATACAATGAAGCTCTTAGGCTCGCGGGGATGAAAATAAATGATGACTTAAAATGGGCAGGCGGTTTTGATGCGGAAAGTGGATATGAAACCACAAAAAAAATGCTTTGCAAAAACCATTTTGACGCTCTGGTTGCGGTGAACAATTTTCTTGCCTATGGCGCCATTCGTGCAATTCGGGAGGCAAAGTTACGAATTCCAGAGGACATTTCCGTAGTTTGTTTTGACGCTAATGACTGGAACGGTCTTTCACAAACAAAACTGACTTGTTTTGTACAACCTACCAAAAAAATGGGGAACCTTGCGGCGGAGCTCATTATAACCGCAAAAGATAGAGAGCCTTCCAGCCACAAGATACACGTCATGAAAGCTGAATTTATAGAAGGCAATACCGTAAAGCGGAGGGAAGGGCAATGAACGAACCGCTCGTTTTTATGGAACATATCGAAAAGGCTTTTCCGGGCGTTAAGGCGCTCAGTGATTGCCGTTTTGAGCTTTTAAAGGGAGAAATACATGGACTGGTAGGAGAGAACGGTGCGGGTAAATCGACCATGATGAAGATTCTTACCGGTATTTACAAAAAAGATAATGGAGTAATACGAATAAAAGGAAGAGAAGTTGATTTTTCCGGACCCAAAGAAGCGCAGTGTTTTGGTATTAGCATTATTCACCAAGAATTAAATCTTATGCCGCATTTAACGGCGGCGCAGAACATATTTATAGGCAGGGAGCAGAGTGTTGGAAAGCAGAGGTTTTTTATTTCTGACAACGCCATTAACCGCGAAACAAATAAACTCTTTGAGCGTCTAAATATTCCCCTTGGCCCATGTACGGTGGTGGGAGGGTTAACGGTCGCAAAACAGCAAATGATAGAAATAGCAAAGGCTATTTCGTTTGATTCAGATATTTTGATTATGGATGAACCTTCTGCGGCTTTGACTGATTTGGAAATAGAAGAACTTTTCAAGGTTATTCAAAAGCTTGCTGCCAGGGGCGTGGGGGTTATTTATATTTCCCACCGCCTTGAAGAACTAAAGAAAATTACCAGTCGGGTTACAGTAATGCGGGACGGAAAATACGTTGACACAGTAGATACGGAAAAAGTCCTGTTGGATGACATTATTAAGATGATGGTAGGGCGCGAAATTTATGTTGATGCCCAGCTAACTGCAAAGCAGGGTGATGTGGTACTGGAAGCAAAGGGGCTTAGGAAGGGACGGATTGTTAAGGATGTATCATTTAAGGTAATGCGAAACGAGATTTTGGGAATTGCCGGTCTTGTAGGTGCAGGCAGAACAGAAACAGCCCGCATAATCTTTGGGGCCGATAAAAGTGATGCCGGTGAAATTTATGTAGATGGAAAAAAGATTGAGATACACAGCCCCAGCGACGGTGTTCGTGCCGGCATAGGTTATCTTTCGGAAGATCGCAAGCGCTATGGATTGGCGTTACATCAAAACATAGAGGTCAATTTAACCCTCGCCGACATGGATCATTTTGTTAAAGGGAATATCTTTCTGGATAAGAAAAAGTCTTTCCATATTTCGGAGGAATATATTCAAAAATTAAAAATAAAAACTCCCGGCTTGTGGCAAATGGCGCGAAACCTTTCAGGGGGGAATCAACAAAAACTTGTGATAGGCAAGTGGCTAATCAGGGATAGCCAGGTTCTCATTTTTGATGAACCCACTCGTGGCATTGATGTCGGAGCAAAAGGTGAGATATATAGGCTTCTTAACGAGCTTGCCCGGCAGGGAAAGGCCATTATCATGATTTCTTCCGATTTACCGGAAATATTACGCATGAGCCACAGGGTAATTGTAATGTGCGAAGGAAGAATAACAGGAGAACTCTCTGGAAAGGAAATTTCCCAGGAAGCAATTATGCGGCTGGCAACCAAGAGAGACTAAAACGGCGGAGGTATTTTTTATGGAAAATAAACGGACATTACTAACCACTCAAAAACTATTGGCATTGCTTAGTTTAGCGCTGCTCATTTTATTTTTTTCGATCATGAATCCGGCCTTTCGAAGCGTGGATAATGCGGCGGCCATACTCCTTGCAACCTGCGTAAACGGAATCCTTGCTTTGGGGGTGACCTTTGTTATTATTACAGGCGGCATCGATCTTTCCCTTGGTACGGTTATGACTTTTGCCGCCGTAATGGGAGGGGTTGCAATCACCAGGTGGAATGTTCCTGTTTTATTCGGCGTACTTTTTGGTATTATAACCGGAGGGTTTTGCGGATTTATTAGCGGTGTTTCCATTTCCAAATTGAAGCTGCCGCCGTTCATTGCCACCATGGGAATGATGATGATGACAAAGGGGCTTTCTATTTTTATTACCGGAGCGGTCCCCATTTATTTTAACAAATTTCCCATCTACAACGCTATCGCCCTGGGTTCAATTATTGGTATTTCCAAGTTGTATAACGCGATTTTAATTTATGCTGTCATATGTTTTATCGCCTGGGTGTTTCTGTCAAAAACCATTGTTGGCAGATATTGTTATGCTATCGGCAGTAACGAAGAGGCGGTCAGGCTTTCCGGCGTAAAAGTAACCAATTGGAAGATTCTGATCTATTCAATTTGCGGCGCCTTTGCAGGCATGGCCGGCATTGTTATGACATCTCGTCTTACATCGGTTCAACCGGGGCTTGGTTCCGGCTATGAACTGGAAGCCATTGCTGCGGCGGTGATCGGCGGAACTTCACTTTCCGGCGGCGAAGGCGGTATTCAGGGAACTATTATCGGCGCATTTATTATGAGTGTATTGACCAACGGATTGCGTATTTTATCGGTAAAACAGGAACTTCAATCGGTGGTTATTGGCTTCGTTTTGATGCTTGCAGTGTACCTGGATATTGTACGCCGTGACCGGGCAGCCCGTGCTGTGTAAAGCGGTTTTTCTTCGGAACCTTCGGAATATGTATGTATTCCGATAACAGTTAGGAGGACAAAGATGAAAAAGATGTGGAGTGTTTTTACCTGTGCGTTGCCGACACTTGTTTTGTTACTGGGTTGCGGCGGACAGACAGAAGATGTTGATCAGGGTGTGTTTATCCCCATGATCAGTATGGGCTTTCAACACCAATATTGGCAGGCGGTTAACCAGGGGGCGCAAAAAGCTGCGGCGGAGTTGGGGGTCACTATTACCTTTGAAGCTCCTGAACTGGAAACCCAGGTGGATAAGCAGCTTGAGATGTTTGATGCCGCCCTGTCAAAAAAACCCGCTGCAATATGTATCGCCCCGTTGGATGCCATCGCATTGATTCCGCTTTTGGAAAAAGCGCGATCCGCCGGAATTCCTGTGATTTGCTTTGATGCCGGCGCGGAAAGCGATATCCCCGTATCATTATGTGCCACCGATAATTATGGAGCCGCTGCCGCTGCCGCGGATGAAATGGCGAAGCTCATCAATGAGCAAGGCGAAGTGGCAATCATTGGGTACAGCCAGACAAGTACAGACGGTATAGCGAGGGTTTCAGGATTTAAGGATACGGCAGAAAATAAATATCCCAATATAAAAATTGTCTCTATTCAGTACGGCGATGGCGATCCCCTTAAATCTACGGAAATTACCAAGGCGCTTTTGCAGGCCAATCCTAACCTTAAAGCTATTTATGCCGCTAATGAAGGGTCTGCTATTGGCATGGTGAATGGTACGAAGGAAGTGGGAAAAGTTGGGCAGGTTATCCTTGCAGGATTCGATTCGGGCAGTATCTTAAAAGATGCTGTGAGGGATGGAACCTGTGCGGGAGCAATTACCCAAAATCCTGTTGGTATTGGATATGAGACAATTCAAACAGCATACAAAGCGTATAAAGGCGAAACCGTTCCAAAGGAAGTAGATACCGGTTTTTATTGGTATACCGCTCAAAATATGGATGATCCTGCTATTGCTCCCTGTCTTTATGACTGATCGATAGTTCTGGAAGCTTAAATGTAAAGATGGCGGATTCAAAGACCGGATTCGCTGTTTTTACATTCAAAATACAATAGTTGGATATATTTTTCGTAAATATGGAGGCAAAGTGTACGGAAAGAAAGTATGGTTTTTTCCTGATGGCGATAGACCGCCGCCGGGAGATAGCGCATTAAAGGGGCATGAATCCTACATTGTTCTTAACCCAAATAATAAAGATGCCCATCTTGTTGCAACATTTTATTTTGAAGAGGCGGAAGCAGTGCGAAATATCAATTTGGCTGTTAAGGCTGAACGGGTAAAATGTTTTCAAAGCCACCGAAACGAAGATTTTGACAGCCATATAGTTTCTCCAGGGATCCAATATGCGGTAAAAATTGAAAGCGATGTACCGGTGATTATACAGTACGGAAGATTGGATGCCAGGCAGAAAAATCTGGCATACTATACCACTATGGGTTATACGGAGGAAAAATAATGCACGGAACAATTTGTATACCAGATTGTGAATACAAAGAGCGCGTTCAAAGGGCAGCAAAGCTCATGGCCCGGGAAAAATTAGATGCTTTGATCCTTAATTCCAGCGAAGCGGATTATGCAAACGCCCGGTACTTCTCCGGTTTTTGGCCGGTCTTTGAACGCTGCGGGGTGGTAATATCAGCCAGTGGAGATGCGGCGCTTATGGTGGGTCCAGAAAGCCGTGAGTTTGGAACGGATCGCAATAAACTGGAAAAAATTTTTGTGCTTAAAGCGTATCGCGAAAGTGCCGATCCCGCGTATCCAGAACTTGTATGCGATACCTTTGCTGATGTTTTTAAGTCTCTGGGTATTACAGGGCAAAAACTGCGTATCGGTATTGCCAGCTATTTGGATACCTCGGTGGTGATCTATGGGGCTATAAAAGAATCATTCCATGGGGCAGAACTGGTGCGCGCTGATCATATCATGGTGGAACTGCGATCGGTAAAATCGGCCGCCGAGCGGGCCTGTCTCAGGGAAGGGTATCGTATTGCGGAAATTGCTACCGAACAGGTTATAAAGGAAATTAAGCCGGGAATGACGGAACTGCAGATGGTTGGAGTGGCCCAGCGATCCATTTATGAGAATGGCGCCGAGTATGAAGGGCTCCCATTGTATGTGTTTAGTGAGGCGTCAACCCGTCATGCCATTTCCCGATCCGGTTACCGGAAATTTGAAAAGGGGGATATTGTCCAGCTTAATTTAGCGGCTAAAGTGGACGGCTATTCCGCCTCTATAGGATACCCCATAGTGTTGGGTAAACTTGAAGGCCGCCGCCGCGATATTGTCCTTTTTGGGCGTGAGGCGCACCAATGGTCTGAAGCTCAATTAAAACGAGGCGTAAAAGCATCCGATGTGGCCCGGGGTTTTTATCAGTTTTATGTTCAGCATGGCTATAAGAATAATTATGTCTATGGTCCGCTCCATGGAACCGGGCTTATCGAAGTAGAAGCCCCATGGGTTGAGACAAGTTCCGATTATGCGTTTCAAAGCGGTATGTGTTTCCAGATCGACACTTTTATCGCCACAGAGAGTTTTGGGGTTCGGTGGGAAAAAGGCGTTTCCATAACGGATGAAGGGGTTGAACTCTTATCATCACAAATAGGTACTTTGCACGAACTGGATTTTTAATGGAAGACAAACGGTTTAGGTTTTTTGTTCCAGCGGCGGCGGGTCTGACTTTCTTTTTGGGTTTTGAAAGCGGCGGGTTTCAGCTTGCGCTTCTACAGGTGGCAAAGGAATTTTCACTGGGCAAGACGATGATGGGGATTCTGGTGGCTGTGCAGTTTTCCGCCATCACATCGGCCCCGCTTTTGTTTGGACACATAGCGGACAAAACCGGAAAAAGAAAAATCCTGCTTTTCTTTATGCCGGTTTTTTTTGCCGGTTGTATATTTACGGCGCTTTCCGGTTCAGTGGGATTTTTTATTGCGGGAATTTTTCTTACGGGTATTGGGTATAGCGTTTGTGAGTGTATAAGCAGTTCGGCATTATCCGATACGTTTCCCGGCAAAGAAAACCGCTATCTTAACCTTGTGCAATCTACTTTTGGCTTTGGCGCGGTAGTAAGTCCTATTCTTTTAAACCGACTGCTTTCTACCGGCCTTTTTTCGTGGCGTATCATTTTTTATCTTGCTGCGGCGGGATATGCCGTTCTTTACCCATTAATGCTTGTATCGCGATGCGGAAAAGCAGATTGTTCCTCCGATGCAAAAAAGAAATCTGTTTTAGAGGCGCTCTTGCATCCGCCCCTGCTTGCTATTCTTTTTGGCGCCATAGCCGCTTACGTAGCTATGGAAACATCGGTGGCGTATTTTGCCGATTCACTTTTTGTAATGGAATATAATAATACCGTGCTGGGGGCTTATGCCGTATCGGGCTTTTGGCTGGCAATGACACTTTCACGCTTTGTGTTTGCCTGGTTACAAATAAAAAGCTGCATCGTATCGTTTTTTGGCTTCGCTCTTCCGGCATTGCTTTTTGTTTTACTTTTATTCTTGAAGCACGAAATTCCGCTCTTAATTTTTTTTATATTTCTGGGAGCTATGATGGGGCCTGTCTGGCCAATGATTGTTGGCATGGGGACTTCTTCATATCCCGGTATCAGCGGAATGGTTTCCAGTATCCTCATGGTTGGCGGCGGTATAGGCGGTGCCGTGATCCCTGTGCTAATAGGGACAATTTCGGAAGTTTTAGGTCTCCATATAGGTTTTTCGCTGCTGGCCTTTATTTCGCTTGGCGGTTTTTTTCTCATGGCCCGTACTAAAAAATTCAGCCCCAAAATGTAAATAAACAAGCCTGTTACCGGCTGCGCCGCCGCGCCTCATCCAGGCTGATACCCTTGCGCTGTGCCCAATCGGCAAGCTGGTCGCTGTTGATTTTCCCCAGCGCAAAGTAACGTGCGTCACGGTGGGGAAAGTACATCCCGCAGACGGATGCGACGGGCTGGATCATTGCCGCACTGGTAAGGGTAAGGCCTATGCGTTTTTCAACATCAAGCAGCGAAAAACAGATGCGTTTATCTTCGTGATCAGGGCATGATGCGTAACCAAAGGCCGCGCGAATACCGTTCCCGCAGCTTGCCAGGCGGTGGCATTCCGCGGCCAGCGCTTCGGCCAGATGATCGGCAAGCGACGCGGTGAGCAGGGCGTTATAATCATCGCCGGGTTTAGCGCAATGCTGTAATGCCTGCTGCAGGCCGAAACCCGCGGAAACGGCGAACAGCCCAAGCACGTCACAACCTGTTTCGTTTTTGGCAAACAGGGATTTTGGCAGGATAAAATCGGCAAGGCAAAAATTGTTGTTTGGTTTTTGTTCCTGATTCCGTAAAAAACAAAAGCGGACGCGTTCCTGTAAACAGCTTGTTTTTTTATCCGGGTAATAAACAATAACGTCTTCGTTTTCAGAAAGTGCGGGAAAAAAGCCAAATACCGCTTTAAGGGTTAGCAGTTTTTTACCGGCAATTTTGCCCAGAATAATTTTTGCGTCATGGATTAATGTTTTGCGTTCTTCTGCAGCGCCCGGTTTTTTTAATTCCCAGGATGCGCAGAATTCATTCCAGTTAAAATGGGGCAGAACTCTTTCGAGCGGGTAATTATCATATTGGACAATGCTGTTTTTTTGCGGTAAAAAATTCATTTTATCCCAATTGATTTTTGGCTTGTTGGCTCTGGCTGTTTCAAGCGAAAGAAAAATCCGTTTTTTGGCGATTTGTTCGTGGTTGCGGCGGGCGTTATCGTAATCGCCGGCAAGCGCTGCCAAAAATGCTTCACGCTCTGTTAGAGAAAGCAGGCTGCGAAGTACTGCCGCCGATTTGCCGGCATCGCTTACATACACAATGGGCCCCGAGTACGCGCCGTCAATTCGCAGCGCAGTATGCGCCAGACTTGAGGCGGCCCCGCCGACAAGAAGCGGACACGTAAAGCCGCGCGTTTCCATTGCCTGGGCAACTTTTACCATTTCTTCCAGGGACGGACTAATTAATCCCGACAGGCCAATAAAATCGGCATGTGTTTCCTGCGCCGTATCAAGAATTTTTTCGGCGGGAACCATAACTCCCAAATCAATCACCTCAAAACCGTTGCAGCTTAATACCAGGCCGGTAATATTTTTACCTATATCGTGGACATCGCCTTTTACGGTGGCAAGTATGATTTTTGCGTCATGTAACGCCTGTGCTGAATTATTTTTGGCGGCGGTTTGTTTTTCACTTTTTATGAACGGCTCGAGAACAGCGACTGCTTTTTTCATAACCCGCGCGCTGCGTATAACCTGGGGAAGAAAAAGTCTGCCTTCGCCAAAAAGCGTTCCAACTTCTTCCATACTCCGCATAAGCGGTCCTTCTACCATTGAAAGCGCGGGCATATATTCATGCAATAAAAGCGTATCTTCTTCGATAAAGGAATCAATGCCCTGAATCATCGCATAGCGGATTCGTTCTTCGGGCGGAGTTTCGCGCCAGTGGGCGGAAGTTTGTTTTTTTTCGCCGGTGACATCTTTATACCTCAGGGCAAGAGAAATTATTTTTTCGGTCGGATTTTTTGTACGGCAAAGAACGGCATCTTCCGCCGCCTCACGGAGTTCCTGCGGCAAGTCGGCAGTGGAAACAAGACCCGCCGGATTTACAATTGCCATGCCGAGTCCCGCCTTGACGGCGTTTTCCAAAAAAACGGCGTGGAGCGCGCGGCGTATTGTTTCGTTTCCCCGAAAGCTGAACGACAAATTGGAAACACCCGCTGAAATATGCGCATGGGGACAATGATCCCGTATCCAGGAAACAGCGCGGATAAAATCAAGCGCGTAGGAATTGTGTTCCTCCATGCCGGTGGCGATGGTAAGCACATTGGGATCAAACACGATGTCTTCTGCGGGAAAGCCTGAATGTACAAGCAATTTATAGGAGCGCTCCGCAATTTCAATTTTGCGTTCATACGAAAGCGCCTGCCCCTGTTCATCAAAAAGCATTACCACTGCGGCCGCGCCATAATGGCGAATAATTTTTGCGTGTTGAAGAAACTGCGCTTCTCCCTCTTTAAGGCTGATCGAATTAACAAGGCTTTTTCCCTGGATACATCCAAGCGCGGATTCCAATACTTCCCAGCGCGAACTGTCGATCATTATTGGAACGCGGGCAATGTGCGGATCGGACGCGGCGCGCAAAAGAAAATTTGTCATAGCGTTTTGCCCGTCAAGCAGGGCGTCGTCCATACAAATGTCTATGATCTGTGCGCCCGCGTCGATCATGCCCCGCGCAATGTCGAGCGCTTCATCCCATGATTCTTCCTGTACCAGGCGCAGAAATTTTTTGCTTCCGGCAACGTTACAGCGTTCGCCAATGTCGATAAAACCCCGATTCAAATCGAGCGTTTCCAGTCCGGCGAGCATACTTGCCGGGCGGGAAACTTGCGGATTAAAAACACGCGGCGTATATGCGCGGGCAAGATCGGCTATAACGGCTATATGCGCGGGTGTGGTGCCGCAGCAGCCGCCTGCCACGTTTAAAAGATTTTGTTCCAAAAACCGCTGAATAAGAACGCCTGTTTCGGCGGGGCTTTCGTCGTAGCCGCCCGAGCTGTTGGGAAGTCCGGCATTGGGGTGGCAGCTTACCGCGCATGGCGCGTGTGCGGCAAGTTCCTTTACATAGGGAAACATTTTTTCCGCGCCAAACGAACAGTTAAGTCCCAGTAAAAGCGGATGGGCGTGCATTACCGAAACAATAAACGCCTCCAGGGTTTGGCCCGCAAGCAGCCGGCCCGACGCGTCGCCAATGGTCGCGGAGATCATGAGCGGAATGACAAAACCCTTTTCTTCGCCCAGGCGTAAAATTGCCGCAATCGCCGCCTTGGCATTGAGCGTGTCAAAAACGGTTTCCACCAGAAGAATATCCGCCCCGCCTTCGACGAGGCCGGCGGCGCTGTCGTAGTACGCGCGCTGCAATTCATCCCAGCTTACAGCCCGCCGCGAAGGATCATCAACAGAGGGAGAAATGCTGGCGCTTTTTGAAGTGGGGCCCAGGGAACCGGCGACAAAGCGCGGTTTATCCGCATGGGAAAACGCGTCGGCTTCTTTGCGGGCCAGCCGGGCGGCGATGCGGCTGATTTCGCGGCTTTTGCCGGCAAATCCATAGTCTGCCAGTGAAAGGGAATTTGCGTTAAAGCTGCAGGTAGAGATAATATCCGCGCCCGCTTCAAGGTATTCACGGTGAATGGCCGAGACAAGATCCGGCTGTTCAAGACAACAGAGGTCCGGGCATAAAAGCGGGGTACCGCTCCGCGCCTGAAGCAGCGATCCCATTGCACCGTCAAGAACAAGAATTCTTTTTTGCAAAAGCGAAGTAAATTGTTCCGCATAAACCATCGCGCCATTATTGCATTAAAACGTTAAATCGTCCATAGTTATATTATATGGATGTCGCGCTCGAAATGGTTCCCCGCAGCGCCGAATCTCTTGACAGGGATTCAACGCTCGCTAAAAAGTATCCGGCCATTACCATGGCAAATGTTCCCGATATGAAGCGTTTCGCGATTCGTTCCTGGGAAGCCTGTGACATGATGAATCTGGGCGCTCTGGCGATGGTTCCCCATTTAAGGGCCTGTGACTTTTTGCCGGATGAGTCTTTTCCCTTTCGGGAATTCTTTCGCCGCAAAGGTATCACGAACGCTTTGGTAATTTCCGGTGATCCGGACGAAAGTGAAAGTAAAAATAACAGCCGCCGGGGGTATGATACCATAGCGTTTGTAAAAAAACTAAAAAGCGAAATGCCCGAGCTTACCCTGTACGGCGCCTTTGATCCGTATCGCAGCAATATTCGCTATGAGCTTGATTACCTTGCGGAAAAAGAAAACGCCGGGTGCAGCGGCTTTATGAGCCAGCCGTTTTTTGATTTGCGTCTTCTTGAAATTTACGCCGAGTATCTGGAAGGCAAAGAAATTTTTTGGGGAGTCGCGCCGGTACTAACCCCGGGAAACCGCCATTACTGGGAATCGCGGAACCGCGCTGTCTTTCCCCGTTCTTTTAAGGCGGATCTTTTTTGGAATATCAATTTTGCCCGCCAGGTATTTGATTTTTGCAAAAAGAATAATTTTAACGTATATCTTATGCCCATTAAACTGGATTTAGAGCTGTATCTTTCCGGGATCTTTCCGGAATAACCTGTAAAAATGAAAATACGCCTTTTTGACGATAAAGATTTTTTTCGCGCGCTCTTTACCCTGGCTGTTCCAATCATGCTGCAAAATCTTATTAACTCATTTGTCAACATGGTCGACACCGTAATGATTGGAATGCTGGGAACCGTTGAAATTGCCGCCGTTGGATTGGGAAACCAGGTTTTTTTTCTGTTTACCATGATCCTTTTTGGGATTTGTTCGGGCGGAGCCATTTTTACCGCCCAGTTTTGGGGAAAAAAGGATATTGAGGGAATCCGCAAAAATACCGGTCTTTGCCTTTTTCTTAATGTTGGTGTGGCGGTCGTTTTTACCGCGGCCGCGCTGTTTGCGCCGGAATTTCTTATCGGGGTATATTCAAAAGACCCGGAGGTAATTAAAACGGGCGCTGTTTATCTTAGAACGCTTGCCTCGTCGTACATTCCCTTTAGTATTAGTTTTGTTATTACGCTTACGCTTAGATCCATTGAAAGGGTAAACCTTGCCATGATAAGCACGCTTATCGCCCTTTTTGTCAATATGACCGGCAATTATTTTTTAATTTTTGGCGTAGGTCCCTTTCCCGCTTTGGGAGTACAGGGGGCCGCCATTTCTACAACAATCGCGCGCATTGCCGAGTTTTTTATTTTGGTGGTCGCGATCTATGTAAAAAAATATCCCATGGCCGGTTCCCTAAAAGAACTTTGTTCCGCAAATCTAAAATTTGTCACCCGTTTTTTACGCATTACCAGTCCTGTGATATTGAATGAATTAATGTGGGCGACAGGAATTAGCATACAAAACATTATTTTTGCGCGTACGGGAACCGATGCTATCGCGGCCTTTAATATTACCAATACCGTGTCCCAGCTTACCTGGGTTGTGTTTATTGGATTGGGGAATGCCGTTGCCGTATTGATTGGAAAGCGCATAGGTGAAGGCCGCGAAAATACGGCGCGTGATTATGCGCGCAGAATTACGCTGTTTGCGCCGCTGCTTGCCGCTGCTTTGGCGGCGGTTCTTTTTCCCCTGTCGCGTTTTATTCCCTTTGTGTTTAATATAAACGAGACGGTAATTACCTATACTCTGGTTATGTTTATCATACTCTGCCTGTCGTACCCATTCCGCGCCTTTAATATGTGCCTGATTGTAGGAGTATGCCGCGCCGGCGGCGATACTATATTTTGCGTCCTGTTTGAAACTATTTTTATGTGGGGTTTTTCGCTTCCGCTGGGTGCGGCAATGGCGTATTTTTTGCGGGCGCCGGTGTGGGTTATCTACCTTTGCCTTTGTAGCGAGGATGTTTTAAAAATGATCTGCGGCCTGTGGCGGCTTAAATCCGGACGCTGGCTTCATAATCTGGTGGGAGCGACCTAAAGGTCGATCCCCGACCTGCCGCGAGTTGCGAATTTATTTGCCGGGGAGCAGGGCGGCCCAAAGGCCGTTGTGTAATCTTGTCTTACAACTCTACCATTCGGTTACAGAACGAACCTCGTGAACAATGCAACGCTTACGCGATACTGTGTTTGCGGCGGAGAGGTTCATTGAGGACAAAACTGTTTACGCATCGGGCGCTAAAGCGCCCTCGGGCTCCGTTTTGGCTAGGTCATTCGCTTCGCTCATTCCCACGCCAAAACTCCACCACATTTTGCCAGCCCTGGTCTTTGCTGCGCAAAGCCCTTATCCGGGCTGGCAAAACGTCGTAAACAGCCGGAACGTTAAACGCCATAAAATCCGAAACTTTGCGAAGAAATCGGGCCGCATCCATGCGGCCCGAGGAAGGAGGAAAGGGGAATAAAAACGGCTTCGCCACTTTTTACAAAAGAATGAAGAAAACGGAATGGGGATTTTTATTCAGTTGCGTAAAGCGGCTTCGCCGCTAACGGTGTGTTTTTATGAATTCTAAATAATGCAAAGCTGTTTTGTCAGTGTTTTTAAAAGAATGAAGAAAACGGAGTGGGGATTTTTACTCAGTTGCGCAAGGCGGCTGCGCCGCCAACTTAATGAAATAAGAGCTAATCCAAAAAGAAACCGTGCGCCGTCCATGGCGCCCGGCTAACGCGCCGGATTTTACAGCGTTTAACAGGCTGTATATGCT
>JAIRYT010000107.1 GCA_031267675.1 Treponema sp.
CGGGTGAACCGGCGTTCTTTCGCCGCGCAACTATTTGACCGGCTTCTTTGTGCGTGTTCTTCTACTTCGACTATTACTTACAAAATGCTTGTTTCGGAGTTATCTTGAGAGTCATATAATTATATTATAGCATCAGGAGATAGATTGTATGAAAATAATTTATATTTTATTAATTTTATTTGGTATTCCGTCTTTGGTTTATGCACAAAATATCGATAAATCAATATATCAGGAAATTAGCTTAATTGAAGCTTATGAAAACAGGCAAAATAGTTCTGAAAGAGTATATCATTATAAATCAATAGTACATTTCGAATTTATAATTACTAATAATCATATGGGGAATATGAACGTGTTATTTTATCAAAATTCCGAATTTATAAATCTTTATCATTATTATTCCTTTAATATTCCAAAAATGGAACGCTTTCAAATAGTAATTATATATTATCGTTTTGTACGTGAAGGTACTGCGTTTCGTAATATACTGGATCATATAGAATTAATAGAATTAATAAATGCTCCTTTTTTTATTATTGGAGATCATTATAGAACATTAGATAATCTACGTCTTCGAAGTGAAGCAAACCTGTCAGGTAATATCATATTCACAATACAAAGAAGAGAATGGGTCATTATTTTGGAAGAGGGAAATGTAGAAACTATAGATGGAATAACATCAGCATGGGTTAAAGTGAAATTAGTTGGTGGTAATAAGGAAGGGATAGAAGGTTGGTGTTTTGGTGGATATTTAGGATATTATGACCGGTGAATTAAAAAATATTTAAAATATTGTATATAAAGCACACCTTGCGGATTTGCGGACTTGCGCTTATCCGCTTGGCGGGGTTGGTTCGTTAGCCGGGTTTACGATTCAAACTGCAGCCGGTACAGGCCGGCGTAAAGGCCGTTCGCGCGGATAAGTTCGGTGTGGCTGCCTTCTTCCGCCAGGCGGCCGTCCTGCAGAACCAGTATGCGGTCAGCGTGCCGTATGGTAGAAAGCCGGTGGGCAATCACTATCGAGGTACGCCCGGAAAGAACGCGCTGTATTCCCAGCTGAATAAGCCGTTCGGTTTCGGTATCGATGGAACTGGTAGCCTCGTCCAGAATTACCAGCGCGGGATTATGGGCAATGACCCGCGCAAAACTTAAAAGCTGCCGCTGCCCGGAAGAAATATTCGCAGCCCCTTCCGAGAGCACTGTGTCGTAGCCCTGGGGCAGCCGCTCGATAAATTCATGGGCGTGGACCGATTTGGCGGCGTTGATAATTTCTTCATCGCTGAGATCAAGTCCCAGGGTAATATTTTCGCGCACCGAGCCCGAAAACAAAAACACTTCCTGCAGCACCGGCAGTATGGTACGCCGTAAAACATCCAGCGGAATTTCTGAAACCGGGACGCCGTCAACGGTAATTGATCCGCTCTGGATATCCCACAGCCGGGTAAGCACGTTGGTGATCGTTGTTTTTCCCGCGCCGGTATAACCGACAATGGCGGCCATTTCGCCGCTTTTTAGTTCAAACGAAAGATCCTTAAGGACCGCCTCGCCTTCTTTGTAGCCAAAGGTAACATTCTTGAACGAAATAGCGCCCGCGTTTACCGCGGTGTGTGTTCCGGTGTCGGGAATGGCTTCGCTGGTGTCAAGCAGGGCAAAAACACGTTCGCCGCCCGCCATTGCCGACTGGAGCAGGGTGTACTTTTCGGCTATGTCCATAACCGGCGAATAAAACAGGGCGGTAAGATTAATAAACGCGATAAGAACGCCCAGCGAAAGCGACAGTTTAAGAACAAACCACGCGCCTACGCAAATTACCACCGCGGTCGTAAAGACCGACAAAAAATCCACCAGCGGGCGAAAAATCGCATAGACGTACATTTCCAGCATATTGGCGCGGAACAATTCGTTGTTTCGTTCGCCAAATTCTTTTTTACTGCGTTTTTCGCCAAGAAAAAGCTGCACAACCTGTACGCCGGAAAGGCGTTCGGACAAATAGGAATTAACCTTTGACGAAGCGACACGCTGCCGGCGGAACGCGTCCCGCGCCCGGCGCCGCGAAAACGCGCTTACCACCAGGACCGGCGGCAGGGTCGCCAGGACAACGGCGCCAAGCCGGGGCGACAGAATAAACAGCGTTATAACGGCGCCGGCCATTACCGAAAAATCCTTTAAAAAGGCAATAAGCACCGAGGTAAAAAATTCGTTTATTGTTTCGACATCTCCGGTAAGACGGGTAACAATGCGTCCCACCGGATTGCGCGAAAGCATATTGGTGCTTTGCGATATTGTTTTATTAAACAACTGCAGCCGTATATCCTTCATCACTTTTTGGGCGACCAGCACCGACGTCCACGTCTGAACAAACGTAAAGAAAAAGACAACTCCCAGAATTGCCAGGATAAGCAGCACCATTTTTTTTATGAGCGCAAGATCGCCTGAGCGAATCGCCTCTTTTTCTTTGGCGGTAAGCAGAACAAGATCGTTCGATTTAATGGCAGCGGCATTTGTTCCCGCGATAAATATATCGCGGTGATCGTCTACCGTTTTTTTTGCGGGCGCTGTTTTTCCTGCGGGATCTTCCGCGTTAAAAGTGAACGCGTACCATTGGCCCTGGTTGAGTATTTGTTTTTTAACAAGTTCATTTTCAACTTCCAGTGAGATGCGGACCCGTTCGTCCTGCGGTACAAAGATCATGGCGCCGATGGAAATAGTTCCGTCCGCGCCGCAAAGGGTGTTAAACGTTTTTTGCGCCGCCGCCGATAATTCAACGCCGCCGCCGGTAGTAAGCGCGATAAAACGCGCCATAATCGCCCGGTCAACAAGACGCTGCTGCAGCACGGGAACGGCCAGTTCGCCAAGCGTAGAAAAGGCCAGCGCGATAAGGGTAAAAATAACAAGCGGCTTATACGGTTTTAGATACGAAACAATACGAAGCGCGACTTTGGAATCATATTCTTTTACCACTTCTTCTTTTTCAAAATAATCAGACACGTTTGCCTTCTCCCAGCCGCTGGAGTTCGGCGGTTCGGGCAAAAAGGTTTCCCGCCGCAAGCAGTTCTGCGGGGCTGCCGCATTCGCTTATCCTGCCCTGTTCCAAAACCACAATCGTATCCGCCCGGCTTAATGTCGAAACACGGTGCGAAACCAGTATTGTTGTTTTTCCCTTTCGTTCCCGCAGAATGCCGTTCAAAATCCGTTTTTCTGTTTCCGCGTCTACCGCCGAAAACGCGTCATCCAAAACCAGTATGGCCGGCGCGGAAAGAAGGGCGCGGGCTATTGCCACCCGCTGCTTTTGCCCGCCGGACAGGGTAAGGCCCCGCTCGCCTATCAGGGTTTCCCAGCCAAGCGAAAAATTTTCCAGATCGCGGTCAAGCGCCGAAAGTTCCGCAGCGCGGGCAAGCCCGGCAGGATCAGGTTCGCCGTCGCTGCCTTTTTTTCCATAGGCGATATTATTTTTTATGGAGTCCGAAAAAAGATACGCGTCCTGGGGGCTTACCGCAAAAATGGTCCGTAACTCGCCAAGATCATAGTCGCGTACATCAACTCCCTGCACAAAGACGCTGCCTGCGGGCGGATCAACCATGCGAAAGAGCGCCTTAAGCAGCGTGCTTTTGCCCGATCCCGTTTTTCCCAGTATGCCCAGCGTCATTCCCTTTGGCACACAAAGATTGATCCCGTCGAGCACCATTTTATTTTTGGCAGCGTCAATCCCGCCGTCCCCGGCGAGCGGATATGAAAACGAAAGATTGCGTAATTCAACGGCGGGCGCGTTCGCGTCTCCGCGGCGCGGCTGTTCCGCAGACCGGATCGAGGGAAGGGCAAAGAACACTTCGTTAATACGCGCCATTCCCGCCGCTCCGCGCTGAATCATGTTTACCATAAAGCCGGCGCCCATAAGCGGCCAGATGAGCATTTGCAGATAGCTAAAAAGCGCGACAAGTTCACCAGCCGAAAGATTCCCCAGAACCACCTGCCGGCCGCCCACAAAAAGCAGAATAACCGTTGTAAGTCCCGCCAGAAAACTTACAAACGGAAAAAAGAATCCAAAGAGTTTTACCAGGCTCATATTCGCGTCCCGGTACGCGTCGTTTGTTTCGCCAAATTTTTTAATAAACCACCATTCTTTGACAAACGACTTTATTACCCTGATACCCGCAAATGTTTCCTGCACCGCGTCGCTCATGGCCGAATATGTTTCATGGGCGCGGCGAAAGCGTTTCCCCATCGCCCTGCCAAAAAACAGCATGACGACCGTAACCAGCGGCAGCGGCGCAATACAGTAAAGCGCTGTCTGTGGATCCTGAATAATAATAATTACCAGAATAGCGGCTGCCATGATGGTTCCGTCGACAAGGGTAACGATTCCCCAGCCCAGCGCGTTTCGCACGGCGTTAAGATCGCTTATTGACCGGGCCATTAAATCGCCGATTTTATTCTTTTGATAAAAATCCCATGAAAGCGAAAGCAGGCGGCTAAAAAGATCGTCCCGCAGTTCTGTTTCTATGCGCCGGGAAGAACCGTGAATACAGTAGCGCCACAAAAAACGGCCCAAAGCGACCAGCGCCATTACGCCGAGCATTCCCAGACAAATTACCAATACGCGCCGCCATTCAAAATCCCCTTCGGTAACAAGGTCTACCGCGGCTCGGGTAAACTGGGGAAGAATCGCCTGCGCGCCGTCAACAATCAGCAAAAAACAAAACCCCAGAATATAGGGAAAGCGGTAGCGAAAAAGATACGGTTTTAGTGTTTTAAAGGCCGAAAGACCGGCCTTTTGTTCCTTCGCGGCGTCGCTCATACGGTTCGGGCATCAGCCTTTTTTTTGGGTTTCGGCGCGTTTAATATCGGTTTCCAGTTTCGCCGACCAAATTTCCAGCTTTTTTTTTGCCGTTTCTACTTCTTCGCGATCGCCCATAAGCACGTGAATGCGCCGCAGCGCTCCCAAAAAATTGATCGCCTGCTTAAAATCGTCAATACGGTTTGTAGAAAGTTCATACTTTTCGCGGTAGCGGTCGGCGGCCTGCGAAAGCAGTTTTTTAATCATTCGTAAATGATAAACGGTCGGTTCATAGGAGGGCGAACGCGGGTCGGTATTGGACACGGCGCTTTTTAAATCCATAATATTTTTTGCCACTGCGGCAAAACGGCCTTCAAGTTCTACAAACGACCATTTCCATTTGGTATTGTCGCCGTAGGCGTTCTCCAAAAGATCAATGGCAAGGCCCATTTTGCTGATCAGGCGGTAGCGCTTGCCCGCGTCAAGATGGGCAAGTTCAACCAGCTTTTCTTCATAATCGGCATAGGGAACGTCAACATAGTTTGACACCACTTCTTCAAGGTAAATAACGCTTTTATAGAGCGATTTACGGCCGTCGTTAAGGGCGTTTTCTTCCTTTATTTTGAGGCGGGCCTGCGATACCAGGCTGATAATAATTTGGTAGGAAGCAAGGTTAAGCATATCATCAACCAGGGTAAGGCGCTTTAAGGCGGCGTTTCGGGGATCCTTTTTAATCGCCATAAGGACGTTTTTTTCCCTGCCGGCGATCTCTACAATTTTGTCGCGGTACGGTTTGATTTTTTCCTGATACTTGTTCCGTTCCTCGGTGGAAATTTTTGCCATTTGTTCCTTACGTTACTTCTTTCCATATTTTGCCAGTAAATCGGCCGCATGTGCAAGAGCCGCGCCGCCCCCGCCTCCTGCCAGCATACGGGCGATTTCTTCGCGCCGTTCCTTTCCGGACAAAAGTTTTATCGTTGTCTGGGTACGTCCCCGCTGCTCCGATTTTTCGACTTTTATGTGGTTGTCGGCGCGTACGGCAATGCTTGCAAGATGGGTGATGCAAAAGATTTGTTTGATCGTCCCCATTTTTTCAAGGTATTCCCCTACCGCCAGGGCGACTTCGCCGCCGATTCCGGCGTCGATTTCGTCAAAAACAAGCGTTTCTATCGCATCCGAGCGGGCAAGCACTGTTTTAATCGCCAGCATTACCCGCGAAAGTTCGCCTCCGCTGGCTATGCGCGAAAGTTCTTTAAGCGGCTCCCCGCTGTTTGCCGAAATAAGAAACTCAACCTCGTCCGCGCCCCAGGGCCCCATAAGAAGATTTCCCGTGGCGCCCCGGCCTTTGTCGCCCGAGCGGACTTCAAAGCGGGCCCTGGGCATACCCAGCCGCAGCAATATCGCGTTTACCTCGCTGCCCAATTTTCCCGCGCCGTCTTTACGTTTGGCGCTCAGGGAAGCCGCGCGGACGGCGATTTCTTTTGTCAGCGCGCCGATTTCGGCTTTTAGTTTTTCGCGGTTTTCTTCGGATTGAGAGAGCGCCTCGATCTCCTGTTCCGCTTCGGCGCGGTACGCCAAAATCGCGTCTTCGGGACCCGCGCCGCCGCCTTCGTACGAGCGTGGTTTATATTTTTTTCCAAGCCGCGAAAGCAGGCCCAGACGGTCGTCAACTTCTTCAAGACGTCCGGGCTCGTAGGAAAGGCCGTCCCGGTAGGAGCGCAGTTCCTCCGCAAGGTCCTCTGCCTCGTAGTAGAGGTCGTCCATGCGTTTTGAAACCGCGGCAAGGCCCTCGTCAAGCGCGTACGCGGATTCCAGAGAACTGCGCGTTTTACGGATTTGGCCAAGCGCCGAATTATCGCTGCCGCAGAACGCGGCCGCCGCGCCTTGTGAATGCTGGCTTAACTTTTCGAAAGAAGAAAGCCGCTGCGCTTCGGCTTCCAGTTCGCGTATTTCGCCGCTTTTGGGAGCGGCTTTGTTTATTTCGTCCACCGCGTACGAAAGGAGTTCAATCCGCGAGTCCCTGTCCCGCTCGGAATTTACCGAAAGCTCAAAGGCTTTTTTTCTGTCCGCCAGTTCCAGAAAGCGCCGGTTAAATTCCGCCGCATCTTCTTCTGTTCCGGCAAAGCGATCCAGACAGTGCCGGTGCACATCCTTTCGCAAAAGCGACTCATGATCATGCTGCCCGTGCAGATCAAAAAGGAACCCCATAAGCTGTGAAAGATCGTTCCGCGAGAGGGGAACATTTTGCACATAGATCGAAGAACGCCCCGAAACTTTAATTGAACGGCGGACAATTATTGAACCGTCGTCACTTTCAATTTCGCGGGCGGAAAGCCACGCGCGTACATCCCGGTTAGCGGGAGCAATGGAAACAACTGCGGAAACGCTGGCCTCGTCGCAGCCGGCGCGAATTACCGAAGCGTCGCTTTTTGCGCCCAGCAAAAAACTCAAAGATCCGACAATAATTGATTTTCCCGCGCCGGTTTCTCCGGTTAAAATATTAAGATGATTTTCAAACGTAAGCGAAAGATTGTCGATAAGGGCGTAATTACGGATCGAAAGCTCTTCAAGCATCGCTTCCTCCCGAATACGACGCGTGAACGGTTCCGCCTGACCAGCCAAGTTTTGTTGTAAGGGCGCGGTAAAAAATTTCGCGGTTACAGGCAACAAGCTGCGCCGAAAAAGCGGCCTTTTTAATATGGATAATGTCCCCTGTTTTAAGCGGTTTTTTTATTTGTCCGTCTACAGTTAAAAGTACTTCGCTCCGCTGATCTTCTTCTACCCACACATTTACACATTCGCCGGCAGGTATGGTCAGGGGCCGGTTTGACAGGGTAAACGGGCATATTGGATTTATAATTACCGCTTCCATTTCGGGATCAATAATCGGGCCGCCCGCCGCGACTGAATACCCGGTAGAGCCGGTGGGGGTCGCTACAATTAAACCGTCGGCGCGAAACCGCCCCAGCGGAATACAGGTTCCTTTGCCGGTGAGCGTTTCTACTTCAAGGCGAATTAATTTGGCGATTCCCGAAGCGGAGACAACCACATCGTTAAGACAATAGCCGTGAAAAACACACTCGCCTTTACGTTCAACTTTTACCTCGAGCATAAGCCGTTTTGAAACTGCCGCGTTTCCCGCTTCCCATTCGCCAAACGCCGTCTGCCATTCACCGGGCGGAACAGGAGAAATAAAACCAAGCGTGCCCAGATTTAACGGAAGTATGGGAATATTCAACGGCGCCAGAATCCGCGCCGCGTAAAGAACTGTGCCGTCGCCGCCAAGACTTAAACCGATATCACAGGATGAAACTTTGCAGCTTTGATCTTTATCTTCAAAGGAGTATGACGCGGTTTCCCATCCGCGCTTTTCAAGGATCGCGGTAATGGAAGCCCCCAGAATTTTTGCTTCGTTTTTTTTACCGTTGATAAACAACAGTGATTTTTTTGGCATCAAGCTTCCTTAAGGCAGCGTTCCAATAAGTTTGGCGACCTTTTCCGCCGCGGACGCGCCCAGACGGGGATAGAGGGGAAAGACCACCGTCCGCAGCGCGAGCGAAGTCGCCAACGGGCACTGGGCCGCGGGAATAACGCCGCTTCCCGCGAGGGTTCCCTCAAACGCTTCTTCTACCGCAATATCCTTTTTTTTAGCATAGGCTTTAACGTCTTTTACACCGCTTTCAAGAACCAGGGAAAAGGCATAATTATTGTACGATTGTCCCTCGCGCAGGGCAAAACGCTTGTGCCGTGTCTGAAGGCTCGCGCGTATATAGGCGTCGGCGATTTCCCGCCGCTTTTCCAGGTTCTTTCCCATTTCATGAAACTGAACAGCCGCCATTGCCGCGTTAAGATCCGGCAATAAATATTCCGGCGGAAGCTCGCCAAGACTCCGCAGTTGTGACGAATACTCGCGCTTTCCCGTAAAAAGCAGCGCGCCGCCGCCTGCGGTAATAAGGTCCCGTTCCTCAAGCCCCAGTATGGTAAACGCGCCGGAACACCCCGCCTTTGTTTCCGCCCACAACCCGCCTACGCTTGGCGAGCAGTCTTCGATAACAGGAATGCCGAGCGAGCCTGCCAATTCGGGATCAAGCTGGTAGCCCAGCGCGTGATGCACAATTACACAGGCCGGTTTAAATTCAAGCAGCGATTGCAGCCGCCCGGAAGAAACAAGCGGCTGATCACTGTCTGTGTCGCAGTAAAGGGGCGTAAGCCCCAGCTGTTGAATAACCTGTTCATAGTAGAGCGGCGACAGCGCCGACAACACGACGTTTTTACGGTCATTTGCTCCGGCGCACACCGCCCTAAGGGCAAGGGTCAGCGCAAAAACAGGACTGCGCAGAGCCAAACAATAATCAAAGCCAAGCTGTTCCCTGGCGGTATGTATTAAAAAACGGGTATGTTCCCCCGGACCAAGCCGGTCTTCCACCATGGCGGTGAGCACCGCATCCATCTCCTTCCTTCGAACAGTTGGAGAATAGACTTCAATCTTCATAAACGTACTGTACCATAACGAACGGGGAAAAAGCTAGCGCCGTAAATCCGCTATTTTTTGCAGCTCGCGGGGATTAAAGAGATCGCGAATGTTAAGGATGATAAGGTAACTTTCGTCCTGGCGGATTACTCCCTGTATGTACTCGGCGCCGATGCCCGAAAACATCTGGGGCGGGGGCTGGATATCTTCCCGTTCGACGGCTACAACCCGCGATATGCGGTCAATAATTACCCCGAGTTTCATGCCGTCCACCTCGATGATGATAAAGCCGGAAAGGAGTTCTTCGCCTTCCTGGGCAAAGGCTTTTTTTAGGTGGAACCGTTTGTGAAGGTTGATGATGGGAATAATTTCGCTGCGAAGGTTAAAAATTCCCTCTACATACGCGGGAGCGTTGGGAATGGCGCGGACTTCCTGGACGCGGACAATTTCCTTAACCTCCATGATGTCGATCCCATAGATCTCCTCCCCAAGCTGGAACGTTACTAACTGACTTTGATCGGCCATGAAATTACCCCTGCCCTATAGCTTACTATGGCGGCCGGTTGAAATCAAGGTATCTCTACTTTATACCGGCGGCTATGAAACCTTTATTCATTCATCCACGCGCGGCGGCATATGCGGCTTACCGCGCCCGCCGGTTCGCGCGCGTTTACCGCGCGCCTCCGGGGGGCGGGCGTCCCCGCGCCGGCGACACCGCCCCCCGCGTCGTCCCGGCGTATAAAAAAAGCCTGACGACTACCTACTTTCCCGCCCCTCCGGGGGGCAGTATCATCGGCGTAAGAGGGCTTGACTTCCGTGTTCGGAATGGGAACGGGTATGGCACCTACACCATAATCACCAGGCGTTATTAACCACGCGGGCGGGAGGGGCAAGGGGAACAATAATATGGTCAAGCCTCACGGCGGATTAGTAGCGGTCGGCTGAACACGTTGCCGTGCGTAGACC
>JAIRYT010000052.1 GCA_031267675.1 Treponema sp.
AGCCGCCCGTTCTCCTTCCTGAACGGCGAACCAACCTCAACCGGTTTCCCCTCGTCGTCAAACTGTTTTTTCTCAACGCCCGGCCCCAGGGCGTACAGTTCCTTCGCGGCGTCAATATCCGGTTTCAGGGATTTATCGCGCGCCGTTCGCTGTGAATCATGAATCCGCCCCAGTATGTCTTCGCTTATGGTCCCGTCTTTATGTTCGTTAATAAAATTTTCTTTGCTGGGATTCTGCGCCGCGTCAAAGCGGGCTTTCTCCGCTTCGCGCCTGCTTGTTTTAGCTGATAATACAATGTCCGCCGTTCCAAATATCGCCGCCGCCCGGACGCCGCCCCAAAAAGATTCATTCATATCGGAAACTATTTCGCGGGCTTTTTTCTGGTGGACATATTTTTCATTTAACAGTTCTTCCGCTTTACCGCCTTCCGCCTTACCCCCGTTTTTAAGTTCCGCAATAAGGGCGTCCAGTGTTTGCTTCGCTTCTTCCGGCGCCGCCCCTTCGCCTATCATGATGGAAAGCGCTTCGCTATACGTCCGCTTGTTTTGCAGGGCCGCCGCGATGTTAAAAGAAAGCGAAGCGGTTAAACTCTGGCTTCCTTCTTCCGCCCCTTCTTCGGCCATACGAAGGGGCATTTCTACCATTTGCCGCGCGGCAAAGTTCAAAAACACCCCGTCTGTTTTCATCCTGGGCAATACAAAACCGGCGATTCTGCGGGAAAGGCTTTCCATAGCCTTTTTACCGCCCAGGCTCATCGCGCCTTTCCCCGCCAAACGTACCGTTTCACCAAGGAACGCCTCAATACCGCCCTGTACAAACGTTGAACCGAAGGCAGTTCCCCGCGCAATATCCTTGTCTATACCGGCCTCGGTAAGGTCGTAGTATTCCATACCGATCATACTTTGCGTTGCCGCCGCCCAGGCCGCGGCCGTCCCTACTGCCGGATTCAGCAGCGATCCCAATATTCCGGCGCCGCCGACATATACCGTATACGGCAAAGACTGTGCGGCGTCCTCAAGCGCCCGTACCGCCAAATTTGCCGGGTCGTAATCACTGTCGAATTGTATCTGCCTGTTTATATCGGCTATCCGCTTCCGCTGCAGTTTCGTTATTTCATCTTCGCCGTCCATTTCGCGGGTAAATAAATCCCACGCAAGCTGCCCCTGCCGCATTCCTTTCAGGCCGTTGGTAAATGCCTTGCCGACGCCTATATACCATTTTTTAGGCAGGGCGGTACTGGTATCGACGCCAATGCCCGCGACATAGGCCTCAAGATTTTTAGTCACATGGTCGAGCGGAATATTATAATTTTCTGAAATCGCCATCGCGGTATTAAGCCGGTAAATTTCATCTTCCGACAATTTCCGCTCTTCCGCCATGGCCCGCAGATATTTATATTGTTCATCGGTATAGTGGATTTTATAAAGCGGCCTCGTTTGGGGAACGCCATTTTCCCCGCTCTGCCGTTTTTGGTTAATTGTGTTGATTATCTTATCTTCGTTTTCGGTAAGCTGCCGGCGCAGCCGTTCGGCGTAATCGCCTGAATACATGTCTCCCATTAGTGTGTCCTTTCCCCTCTTTTATTGAAGATCCCCACCGCTTCAATTTTTTCCGCAAGGCTCATTTTATTCCAGGGTTTTTTACCGGCCCAGCCACGCGGCGGCTCCTGGTATGATCTTTCAATCCATTCTTTAAATCCTGAAGGGTTAGTTTTTTCAAACTTTTCAACATATTCTTCCCGTTCGCCGCTCTTCATGTAGCGCCATCGGTCTTCTGAAATGTCTGGCGGCGGGTTTTTGGCAGCCACGGCCCTGTCTATAATTAAAGACAATTCGTCTTTATGGTTCCGTTCTTCTGATAACAGAGCGTCAAGTTTTTGGGCGTTAGATCCTTCGTACTGGGTAAGCGTTCCGCGAAGCAGTTTTTCTGAACCGTCCTCGAATAGTTCATAAAGGCCATAGCCGGTATCATTTGTTTTTTGGGTGAATTTCCGCAGGCCATCGGGTGTACCAAGCGTATAGGTACGGGTGGCGTCCCGGTCAAACGATATTTCATTACCCGCGTCATCAACAGAATAACCGTCCGCGGGGGACCGCGACAAATCAAATTCATCGCGTAAACTTTCCCCGGATATAGTAAGCCCTTCTTCTTCTTTAAGGTAATCCGCTATCCGCTTTTTGTCGAAATTTTTAAACCATTCTATTGTCCCTCTATACGGTGAAAGAACATTAATTTCGCCTTGTGGGCCGGTACTTACTATATCTTTCCCGATGTTTTCAATTTCAAACATACGCTGGGCAATATACTTGTCGCTGTTCATCGTATCCTGTTTAAATTCCCGTAACGCGGTAAGGTTTTTACCCGCAACCAAAGCCTTTACATTGTTTATACGGGCTTCATAATCTTCGTCGGTTATAGCCTTCCAGTTCGTACCAACCGTTATATCCCATACCAGATCGGTTATTTCTCTTTTCAGGGCGGCCTGATCCGCACTATCCAAATTATTCAGCCCGTCTATTCCTTTTTTTTCGTCAAAACTATCTTTTAAAAAATCCTCTATACCAATGAGGGCGTTATATGCCCTGGGCCTGTTCTCCTGTAATTGTTCCCGCGCTATCTTAAAAAAATCCGTAGTTAGCCTGTCATAATATTTTGTCGCAAATACTTCCACATCACCGACGTCAAAGCCGGTATCCTTAAGAATTGTATATACGTCTCCTATGATGGTTTCTTTCCCCGCCGCCAGTATTGACTGATCAAATCTGCCTTTTTGTATTTGGTTTATGACAAACATTCGAGCCGAATCAACGGCTTCATTGGTTAGTTTCTCTAATTTTGAAGCGCTCCCCCCGCCGCCTCCCGGGGCGGCTAAAGCCTGCTTAAACAAATTCTGCGCCGTTAAAAGCAGTTTCTCATCGGCGCCGTCAAACTGGTGGAAGAGGTCTCCCCCCTTGGAATATCGCTGTAAATACTTTTCCAACGCTTTGCCATTATCCCAATTCTCCGTGTAATTCCTGTACGCGGTCTCCAAAGCCGTCTGCCCCTGCAGCTTGGTAAGCTCCTGCCTGAGCGCCGTTTCATCCGAGGCCCTCCCACCGCCGTTTTTCATAAGTTCCGCCACCGCCTCCTGGGGCCGCAGCGGCGTATTGGTTATTCGGCCGGCTTCGTCATACTGCGGGGTCACCAGGGCGTTATACTCGTTCTGATACCTGGCAATGGTTTGCGCCGTCAGCTCCCCGTCCCGCCCCTTTAAAAACTGCCCGAGCTTGTCATGTTCCTCATCGCTTAGGCGCGTGCGGTAATAGTCCTCGTTGATATAGGCCAGGGCGCTTTCCAGGCCCTCCGCGCCCA
>JAIRYT010000049.1 GCA_031267675.1 Treponema sp.
CAACATACTGAAAGAATTCCTGGAAGAACACTCCTCGGAGGTAATAAACATGCTTTTAACCGAATGGAACTGGGACGACGCCCTTGCCGTCAGGGAAGAAGAAGGCCGTCAGGAAGGCCGTGAGGAAGGTCTCGAGATGGGCCTCGAAAAGGGCCGTGAAGAGGGTCTGGAGATGGGCCGTGAGGAAGGTCTCGAGATGGGCCGTGAAGAAATCCTTGAACTTTTGGAACAGGGATATACTTTTGCGGAGATCAAGGCAAAACTGGCGGTCCCGACAGGGGCCGTTAAGGGATAACGGTAGCACGCTTGGCGCGGTCTTGCCGGTAGTCCCAGGCAACCCGGAATAACCGGATGTGGAAACTGTAACGCTGTTTTACGGCGTTAGTATCTAAACAGGTATTGGCAGTTATTCAGAGGAAGGACTTTTTCGACCTGGTGGTTAAAAATTTCCCCTCTGAAAAAGATTTTACCGCAAAGTCGGGCCGTCCCTTCAGACAGCCTAAGTCGCGAATATGAGGAAAGACTCACCGCGCGGGACGAAGCCCTGAAACTGGCCGTTGCCGAAGGCTTTTAGCCTGCTAGACCTATTCCAGCGGAGCAAAGTATCCGATGCGGTCCCGTCCCGAGCGTTCAAGCAGATATACTTCTACTTCAACGCCAAGATAATTTCTTCCAAAATTGGTTTGATGACCCGACTGATAACTGAGCGCGTAAAAACCGGAGCCTTTTTCTCCGATTGTTTTTAGAACTGCTCCTACTCCGCCGGGGCGGTAAAGGTCAAGCACCTCGCCGCCTGTTTCTTCGCAAAGGTAGCGAATATCGTCCCCCGCTTCCGCGCCTCCCAGTACGACAGCGTAAAAGGCAATGCTGTTATTCGCCAGATAGGCGGCCAGTTCGGAAAGGCTGTAACGTTCAAACGCGAGCTCGCCCAGAACGGCCGAGGTAACAAATACCACCGCCCGCTTTTTTTCTCCGGCAAGCAGGCTTGAAGCGGACAGGCGCAGTCCCAGATCAAACTGCCAGCGAGGCGAATAGTCGCCGGCCCGCGAAGCCGCCGCCAGCATCCCTTCGCCTACACGCTCTGAAACAGGCATTTCACCTGCGGAAACAAGCGAAATAATGTTTCCTTCCGCTCCGCTAATGTCCCGCGCGGCGGCGGCAAGATCTTCGCGCAAAGCCGAGGTACGTTCGGAGCGTTCCATTAAAATGGAAACATCATAGTTCCGCGACAAATAGGAACCAAGAAAATTTTGTCCGCTTACGGCGCGGGAATTTTCGGTCAACAGAAAGTTTCTTCCTTCAAGCCCCAGCACGGGGTTTCGAAAGCGATCCTGCACGCTAAATTCGACCGTTACCAACGGAAACCTGTCGGCGATGACGCGGTCTATCTGTACAAAAAAACCGGAGGCCATGTCTTCGGAAGAAGTCATTACCTCGACTTCGTCCCCGATAAAGTTGGCGGCGACAATGTTTCCGTTGCTGTCGACTCCCGCGCCGGTGACGCGCACATTGGTAAGCGTCTGGGTGCCAAAGCCGCCCAGCTCGCGCGTGATCGAAGAATTCGGATCAACAAGTAAAATTCTGCCGGTGTCGGCAAGCAGTAAATTTCCTTCAAGCGCGCGCAGGCTTTCCGGCGCGGCAAGGCCTTCCGTATCAAGGGTTTCAACAAAGCCGCCGTTTTTGTCAAAAACCTGTATCTGCTTTGTTACTCCGTCGGCGACAAAAACACGGTCGTCAAGAACGCAGATTCCCGTAGGCGAAAGAAACCCGCCAAAATCATAATCGCTTTTTCCAAACGAAAGGATGAATACGCCGTCGGGATCAAATTTGGAAACACGGCGGTTGCCGTAATCGACCACATAGAGGTATCCCTCGTCGTCAACCGCCATATTCTGCGGTCCGACAAACATGCCCTCTTCAATGCCCCGGGATCCGACATAACCCTGCCAGCTTCCGTCTTCGGCAAGAATGCTTACCCGGCCGCCCCGGTATTCGGACACATAGTACCGTCCGTCAATGCCCCGCACCATGTCGTAGGGCCGGTCAAATCCGTTAGCCGGACCGCGGACGCGCTGCCGGATAATGCCGTTTACGTCAACCCGCAGCAGTTCGTTGCTTCCGTAGGCGACCACCCACACGCTGCCGTCGTCGTTGACAAGCACCGAACTGGGCTGGCGGAAATATACGCCGCTGTCGGTCCTGCCCGGATAGCGTCCGCCCGCGACAAAACGCCTGTCATCGTCCATAAGGGGAAGCAGACTGCGGCGGTTCCTTACCATTTCGATGCGGCTGCGGATCAAAATTTCTTCGGATGATGAAACGTCTTCCAGCTCAAACTGCCACTGGCGCAGCGCGGTGTTTTCCATGCCCGACCGGTAATACGCGCGGCCCAGCCAGTCAAGTATGAGCGCCTCGCCCGGACGGAACGAATTGGCCCGCTCAAAGGCAAGGATCGCCTCGTTAAACGCGTAACGGTAATAGGCCTGAACGCCGATGCGGAATTCATTCTGGGCGTTTACCGTGTCGCTCAGGGTCGCCCCGTCCGCGACCTGTAAAAAATTGGGCGACGAATCGTTTTCATTTGTTTGGGCAAGAACCCAGGGCAGACGCGTCAAAAGCACGGCGGCGAAAAAAACGCAGCATACCGCGGACAGGCGAAACAGTTTTTTTTGGGTCATAGATCCACCACCACCGTTTTCATGTGCTCCTTGATTTCTTTATGATGCGGAGCAATATCAAAAGCGCGCCGGAGCCAGCTGCGCGCCTCTCCCAGATTTCCGCCTTTAAAATACGCCCACCCCAGCGAATCAAGATACGCCGCGCTTTGCGGTTTTTTTTCTACCGCCTTTTTACAGAGTTTGATTCCCCGTCCTATATCAATATCGGAATCGGCAAGTATAAAACCCAGTCCGTTAAGCGCCGTAGTGCTGTTTTGATCAAGTTCAAGGGCTTTTTCGTAGTAATCGACCGCTTTTTGGTATTGCTTTTGCGCCCAGTACGCGTAGGCCAGGGTCGTGTAAATCTGTACCGATTCAAAACCGTTTTCGACAAGGCGTCCAAGTTCAAATTCCGCCAGTTTGGAACGGCCTGTCGTTACATAGATAAACGCCAGCGTCATGCGGCACTGGTATACCCGCAGCGGATCGGGGCTTGCCGTAACTACCTGTTCAAGATAGAGCAGCGCGTCGTCATAACGCTCCAGTTTGGTATAACAGAGCCCCAGATAGTAGGCAAGTTCGATATTGTCTTCGTTTTCAAAATGTCCGGTGTCAACAGCCAGGAATTCTTCCAGCGCCTTGTCCCAGCGCTTCATGCGGAAAAGCCGGATACCCTCTTCCATCGCCTAGCCCTTTACCAGGCGGGCCCCCGCCGCGGGATGCATTTCGTGGACCAGCGGATGAAAGCCAAAAATACGCTCGTAGTCTTCCAGACGGCGCTGATATTCTTCAAGAACAGACTCCTTGATAAAGGTATAGATACAGCCGCCGAATCCGGTTCCCGTCATGCGGGCGGCAAGAATACCCTCTGTTTCCTGGGCGCGTTTAACCACCCAGTCGATCTCCGGGCAGGACACCTCGTAACGATCCCGCAGGCTTTCGTGGGAGTGATAGATGATTCGGGAAAATTCCGGCAAATCGGGCGTTTTAAGCGCCGCCGCCGCCTCGCCAAGACGCTTAAGTTCTTCGACCACATGAAGTGAACGGCGGCGTATTTCTTCGGAAAGGTCGCCCATCGATTCCATCAAATCCTCGGGAAGAAAATCCCTAAAATGGTCGCCG
>JAIRYT010000047.1 GCA_031267675.1 Treponema sp.
CTTTTAATTCATAATCCAATATCGCAACCCCAAAATCGTGGCCCTTTCCCTCTCGTATACTGTGCGCAATCACGGTATATGATTTTCCCGCTTCGAAAGTGTAGGTAAACTCAAGGCCCTTTGCCGTGCATACAACATATCCAAAATCATAGTCAAGACTGACCTTGTAATCAAAGGTTATTGTCGTTTTTCCCGCAGGGAGGAGCGTTTTGATTTTTATCACATCCCTGCTATTGCCATACCAGCTGTCGGTATCTATCCCGTTGTATCCCGTAATTTCAATATCTTTGGTAAAAACAACAATAGCGCTTTGCTCCAGGGGCCAGTCGGGGTCATATACCTTGGCACCCTCTTTGTTTTATCAAACATCCGATTCCTCCCTGGAAACAGGTTTTAATATATCCTGCGGCAGACAAGCCGTTTTGTCAATCCGCCAGCTTCCTCAGCCTCCCTGCGGCTTCTTTAACATCGGCGCGGTGGCCAAAGGCGGAAAAACGGATAAACGACTGGCCGCAGGGGCCAAAGCCGGAGCCGGGGGTGGTGACGACACGGCATTTTTCCAGGATTTCGGCAAAGACTTCCCAGGAATCGCGGCCGGGAAAGCGGGCCCAGATGTAGGGCGAATTGACGCCGCCTGAGCAAATGATTCCCTGTTTTTCCAGAGCGCCGCGAATCAGCGCCGCATTACCCAAATAAAAATCACAGAGGGCGCGCACTTCTTTTAGACCTTCGCTCGTTAGCGCGGCCAATCCCCCCGCCTGCGATATGTTTGAAGCGCCGTTAAAAATCGTGCCCATCACACGGCTCCAGTCGGCGTTGACGCTTTCTCCTCCGGCGTATGTTAATTCTTTGGGAACGACCGTCCACCCCAGACGGACTCCGGTAAATCCTGCCGGTTTTGAAAATGAATTTACTTCGACGGCGCAGTTACGCGAACCGGGTATATCATAAATGGTTTTGGGCAGCGCAGGATCGCGTATATATTCAGCGTATGCCGCGTCAAAAATAATAATAACGCCCTTTTTTAACGCGGCATGGACTAATTCTGTCAATTCCGCTTTTGTCGCTGTGGCTCCCGTCGGATTATTGGGCGAACAAAAATAAAGGAGCGAATTCTGCGGGAGCGCCTCAAGGCCGGGGAAATAGCCGTTTTCGGCGGTACAGGGAAGATACGTTATGCCCCCATAGCCTTCTCCGCCGTCATTTTGGGCCGCGCCGATAAGCACCGAGCCGTCAACATACACCGGATACGACGGATCCTGCACCGCCACTTTTACACCGGCGCCAAAAAGAAGCTGCAGCCGTCCAATGTCGCATTTTGCGCCGTCCGAAATAAAAATTTCACCGGCCGAAAACGCGCTTTGATAAAATACCCGCGAAATCGCCTCGCGCAGTTCCAAAAGACCCTCGTCGCTGTAGCCGGTATATGTTTCCACTTTGGAAAGTTTCCGCGCGCCCTCGACAAGGCCCGCGTTAATCACCGGCAGGACAGGCTCGGTCGTATTGCCCACACCAAGGCTGATAATTCGTACCGGATCGTCAGGATGTAACGCGGCAAACTCGCGGCGCCGGCGGGCGATTTCGGGAAAGAGGTAACCCGCTTTAAGCGCGGCCAAATAAGGATTTCGTACCGGCATCATTCCTCCTTTACCAGCGTGGCAAAATAATCATCGATTGTTTCAGGCCGCCGTATCCGCGTAATGGAACCATCGGCGTGGAGCAGCAATTCGCCGCAGCGCAGTTTGCCGTTGTAGTTAAAACCCATCGCCCTGCCGTGGGCGCCGGCGTCGTGAATAATTACAAAATCACCCGCCTCGATTTTGGGGAGCTTTCGCTGTATGGCGAATTTATCGTTATTTTCGCAGAGGCTCCCCACAACATCGTACACTTCCGCCGCCGCATCTTCTTCCTTTCCCGCTACGCTGATGTGATGATACGCGCCGTAAAGCGCCGGCCGCATAAGATCCGCCATACAGGAATCAAGGCCGACATATTCGCGGTAAATATGTTTGTGATGGAGCGCCCGCGTCACCAGCCAGCCGTACGGCCCGGTAACGGCGCGCCCCCATTCAATTCGCACACCCAGGGGGGCAAGCCCCGAAGGAACAATAATATTCCGGTACTGGGTTTCTATTCCCTTCGCCAATTCCCTAAAATCAATCGCCCGGTCTTCGGGTTTGTAGGGAATGCCGACGCCGCCGCCCAGATTTACAAATTCCATCTTGATGCCGGTTGTATTAAAAATTTCAAGGGCGAGCGAAAAAATAATCCGCGCGGTTTCAATGTGGTACTCAAGCGAAAGCTCGTTGGAGGCGACCATTGTATGAAGGCCAAAACGTTTTGCCCCTTTTTTTTGGAGCAGCGGATACGCCGCCATTAATTGTTCGCGGGTAAAACCGTATTTTGCCTCTTCCGGTTTTCCAATAATCGCGTTACCCGCTTTAAGCGGCCCGGGATTATAGCGGCACGAAATTAATTCCGGTATGCGCGCGTGTTTTTCCAGATACTCAATGTGGGTAAAATCATCCAGATTGATCACCGCGCCCATGTCAAGAGCCGTCCGGTATTCGCCGGCCGGGGTATTGTTCGACGTAAACATAATGTCCCCGCCCGTAATACCGGCCATGCCGGCCAAAAGCAATTCAGCATAACTGGAACAATCCGCGCCAAATCCCTCGGCGGCGAGCAGTTTTAATATAACGGGATTTGGCAGCGCCTTGACGGCAAAATGTTCCTTAAACGCGGGGAACGCGCCAAAGGCCCCGCCAATCGCGCGCGCGTTTTCGCGAATACCTTTTTCGTCATACAAATAAAACGGCGTAGGATATTTTTTTGCAAGGTCATCCAGGGCCGCCTTTGACAGGGGAAATGTTTTTTTTTCGATCATTAAAAGTACCCCTTGTGTTTTAACAGTTCCGCGCTAAGCACTCCGCCCCCGGCGGCGCCCCGGATGGTATTGTGCGACAACCCGGTAAAGCGCAGATCAAACAATTTGCAGGGCCGGACGCGGCCTACGCTTACCGCCATTCCGTTTCCGGCGTCGCGGTCTTTACGCGGCTGCGGCCGGTCTCTTTCTTCCATTACCATAACCGGAAAGGGAGGAGCCGAAGGGAATTGCGCCGTTTGGGGAAGCGCGCGAAAATCCCTCCAGATTTTTTTTACTTCGTCGATTGAAGGTTTTTTTGCGCCGAACTCAAGGCTTACACAGGCGGTGTGGCCGCTGGTAATTGCCACGCGGTTACAATGGGCGCTGATCAAAGGCGTCTCCGCGTTGACGATTCCCCCGGGGCCCACACTGCCCAGAATTTTGAGCGGCTCGTTTTCTGATTTTTCTTCTTCGCCGTCAATAAAGGGAACCAGATTGTCGATCATATCCAGCGAAGGAACGCCCGGGTAACCCGCGCCGGAAACCGCCTGCATCGTGGTAACAAGCGCCCGCTTTATTTCGTAACCCTTTTCGAGGAGCGCGTAAAACGGCGTTACATAACTTTGAATGGAACAATTTGGTTTGACAACAATAAAGCCGTCCCAGCCCCGGTTTTTTTTCTGAACCGGAATTACCTCGACATGATGATGATTTACTTCGGCGATGAGCATGGGTATATCCGCGGCGGTTCTGTTGGCCGACGCGTTTGACACTACGGGAATTCCCTGCGACGCATACGATTCTTCCAGCGCGCGGATTCGATCTTTTTCCATCTCCAGCGCGGAAAACACAAACAGGCATTTGCCGAGCGCTCGGGAAACATCGCCCGCATCTTCTACCGTTACATCGCCGACGTTCCCCCAGTGCGCGGGTTTCCCCCCGCGTTCGCACACCCAGCGCCCGGTCACCGCCTCGCGGTACGGCTTACCCGCGCTGCGCGGAGAAGCCGCAAGATACGCCGCCTCAAACCACGGATGATCGGCAAGAAGACTTACATACATCTGGCCTACCATGCCGGTAGCGCCCAGAATACCTACGGGAATTTTTGCGCTCATGGGTGCATTGTATAAAAAACAAGGGGAAGTTTCAAGCCCCTACCGGTTACCGAATCAGACGGAATACGGAATAACGCCTGTCGGGTAAAACCCCGTTCCGTAATTGCCATGCATGCGAACCGGCACGGTAATGACGGCGGCAGGGCCGGAACAGAGATAAAATGCGATAGTTTTACTTTTGTCTTCTTTTTTAAATTGTGCCGGTGTTCTATTATGGCAGGACATTTACCCCCGCCCAACAAACGACAGGCGCAATACCGGTACTATATTGACAAAATTTTTTAAACATGATATTCTGTACAGATGTTTCGGAGGATACAATGGCTTTACTCAAAAATGATAATTATAGTCATGAATTCCTCAAAGCGATAATCGGTTTTTCGGGAATTCGTTTGGTAATATGCCTTGTTTTGTTTGCGATTGGTTGTTTTTCATTTGCCGCTTTAGTCATCCCTTCAATTTTAAATTTATTCTCGATTTTTTCCCCAATGCCATTGTTAAATTTTCAAAGGTGTTTATTGCTTGCAATCGAGGGAAGCTTATTAAGCCTGTTATTTGGCCTAGTATTTAATATTTCATCTTATTGGAAAAATTACCATAGTGAAATAAAAAACTATATCGCAAAACCGCAGGCCCTTAAACTCCTGGAACGGATAAAATATTTTTTCATAATAGAAAAAAGTAAAATTTTTGGCGTTCTATTTGTATATGTATTAGTCGGATTTATTGTTTCGCTCATTAATGGCGCAGGCGGGATTCACAGTATTTCCGAAATTGTTATTACAAAAAATATCGCCATAAACGAGAATACCCCTGTTGGACAAATATTAAGTTACTGGGGCATATACGACAATAGTTTTAAAACCGATATATCTGTTTCATTTGTAATATTGTTGATTTTAGTAATTTTTTTGGATGTTATCATCAGTATCATTTTAGGAATAATTATCGGAATGATTTTTTCGATCTTTGAAATAAAAATTAGAATGACTGAATCTAAAATATCGGAATTTAACGATGACCGAAATAGTATTTCAAAGAAAAGCATACTATTTAATTCGGTTGTTTTATGGATAATGAAAATTGTATGTGCCGGCGGGCCAATCGGAATAATATACGGAATTGTAAGTTCAATACAATTTTTTGTTATGATTCAGTAAAGATTATATTTGACCAGTACCGCGCATAACAAGCCTGTTTACGCTTCGCCTTTCGGGCATTGCGCAGGGTTGGCAAAATGATTAAACTTGTTTATTATAAAGCCCTGGAAACCCGCGGTTTCCTTTATCGGGCTTGTAAAAACGTCATATACACCCGGAACAGCAGCTGGAATTGCAAGCCTTGACATTTTTGTAAAATTGTACTATTAATTGGGGGGGGGTATTTATGGCATTAATACCGGTCGAAAACATAAAATATATATCCGAACTTGATAAAGATGAAATAATAAACCGGCTAAAAGAAAATATTGAACCGCAAAGCTTTTTGAGCCGTTATGGCAAAGAATATTATGGAGAAATTAATGAAAACGATTTTAAGATAATGCGCAGAAGTATTTTTAAAAATCCATATGGGCCTATTATTTCAGGTGATTTCGAACAAAATAACAATAAAACAATTATAAATGTAAAAATGAAAATCAATTTATTGGTAATAATATTTATGATTACGGAGTTTTTAATTATCAATATTATTTTACCAATTGTTTTTTTAGTGACATCAATAATAGAAAAGGAAGATGTAATAATATCTATTTTAATAACAATATTATAAGGCCCTTTGGAGTCTTGTAAAAATATTTTTTTAAGCGAGGTAAAAGAATGAAAGACGGCTTTTTGCTATTGGCAGAATACAATCGGGAAAAGAACAGAACGATCTATTCCATCTTGGATAAAATGTCTAATGAAGACAGGGAAAAGGAGCGGGGGAGTTAC
>JAIRYT010000037.1 GCA_031267675.1 Treponema sp.
AGGTTTCGCAGGATATTAGCCGCTATCCTGTCGTAAACATGGGGGCCCCCTATTGGACCGCTTCCGCGCAGCTTGACGGGGCGACCCCATACTTCAACCCGGCTTACTTTAGCGACATCACTTATGAGGGGACTACTGGCTATTCCCGATCGTATTCTATATACGAAGGGCCCGCCGCGCCGGGGACTACTTATGATCACGATAAACGCGGGATTGCTCCCGCGTTCTGTGTCAAGTAGTGCTGTGGATGGGGGCGGCAGATTTTTTGCCGTCCACAGGATGCGTCATAGGGCGAAAAATTGCAAGAGCCTGTTCCAAAACAACCGGTTTTGGAACAGGCTCATCTTTAACCCGGAATCTTTCCCGAAAACAATCTGAGTTTTGGGGAAAATTCCGGTACGCGTAACAGAACAATATGTTTAACCGATGGGACAGCCGTTATTTATTCTCGAACTCCTGTTCGTAAATTACTTTTCCGGTCGCTATTTCCGACAGAACAAGTAAATTTTGCCCGGTTGTACCAGCGCCTTTGCGGAACACCAGCTTGTACTCGTTCCCTGCTTCAAGAGCGGGGCATTCAAACAAAACGTCCCGGTCAACGTTTCTTGACGCCGCTATTGCCGATGACGCAACGTCCGCTATCAAGTTTACCAGAAGATTGCCTGATGCGGTGGCAGATCCCTGCTGGTAATAATAGGCATGAACGGTAAATTGAAGCGGCTGTCCGGCGGGAAAAAAGAGCGGACTCCAATACGTCTCTTCTTCCGGCGGCGGAAGTTCGTTTTTGTCATAATAAACCAACCACACTCCGGGGCTTCCGCCAACAATGTTGATAGACGCGCTTTCCCCTTCGCCTTCAACAAACGAAAATGGAACAGGGGTCCTCGTTGTCGCGCACCCCATAATCGATGCGGCAACGACCAGAACCAAAATTCCCTTCCTCAAAATTTTTCCCATATAAATCCTCCGTTTAACGTCCTGGGGACGATTTTTTTACGCCGCACATGGGCTGCACGGCATATTTAAAGCCTCAGCTTTTTTATCACCTACAATAATGCTTATACTATACAATATAATACAAAAAATCAGAAGATACAAGTATTTTTAGTAGAAAAATACAAAATATCGCAAAATCCCCTTTTAATTTCAGGGGAGGGGGGAGGGAGATTAGCTTTTTCCACTTCGCCAGCAAATTCCACCCTTTTTAAATTTTCCGCCATAGCATACTCCATAGATATAAGATTAAGCGGCAACTACGACCGCCATTACTATATTCTACCACATACCGCTTATTTCGTGTTTTTTGGATGATTTTTTTGCGAAATCCCATGAGACGGGTTGCAAACCGAGATGCCGGGCGCGTTTTAGCCTGTTCATTCAATGCAGGGGATTACGGAAAGCACGGACTCGTATAAGGGAACGCCGCATAAGTTTTAAACGCTTCTTCTTCACAACTTCGCGGTTTCATTTCCCGCTTTCTTCTCCAAACCCGCACGAAGTTACGCCGCGAAATCCCAACCAACACTGCCCGCTTGACAAAAATTTCATCATTTTATATCATACTAAAACACTATGCTTTATAGTCAGGCTCTGCGGGAGCTGCTTGAACCCTATGCTTCTTACTTTTCCTCCAACCTGCAAAAGTTTCTTGCCGCAATCGCAGAGCATTTTTTGCTGAGCGGCGGCGCACTTGCGGTCGCCACGGTTGCCGGGGTGACACTGGGTGTGTTGTGCGCGCGGAACAAAACGGCCAACATGGTGATTTCCGGTGTTTTTTCGGCGGCGCGGATCATTCCCAGTCTTGCCATTTTGTTTCTCTGCCTGCCCTTGCTGGGGACGGGCTTCAAGCCTTCTGTTGTCGCGCTCACGTTTCTTGCACTACCGCCGATCTTGATTAACACGTCGGTGTCGTTTGCCTCGGTTCCGGCGGCGGTGCTTGAAGCGGCGGCGGCGATGGGCATGAACGCCGTGCAGATTTTTTTCAAGATTAAGGTGCCGCTTGCGTTGCCGCTGGTTCTGTCCGGCTTCAAAACGGCGGCGGTCGAGGTCATCGCGAGTGCGTCACTTGCCGCCTATATCGGCGGTGGCGGGCTGGGCGTGATTATTTTCACCGGATTGGGCCTGATGCGGACGGAGCTGCTGGTTATCGGCGGCGCGAGCGTCGCGCTCCTTTCGATACTGGTCGACTGCCTGCTTTCTGTTTTGGAAAAAAGAGTGCAGATCGCGCTTTTTGGTTAACGATGTGCTTTAGTGACGCTTAACCGCGTTATTTTTATAGAATTACGAGCCTGTTCCGAAACAGGCTTTTATTTGAAGGAGTTTTTATGAAGAGAGTACAAAAATGTGGCCTGTTGCTTATTTCCGTGCTGGGAATGGCGGTTTTATTCGGCGCGTGCGCCAAAAAAGCGGATGCGGCGATTCGTGTCGGGTCGAAGAATTTTACCGAAAACCTTGTTTTGGCAGAATTATACGCGCTTGCGCTGGAAGACGCGGGTATTAAGATTGAGCGCCGGTTCGATCTGGCAAGTTCGGTCGTCCATACGGCGCTCGTGAACAACGA
>JAIRYT010000050.1 GCA_031267675.1 Treponema sp.
TCACCGGGGAACAACCGGTATCGCCGGTGACTATTCCGCCCGAGGGGATACAGGATCTCCGGGGATTGTTCTCCACATACCGGCTGTATCAAAAACAGCACGTTCAGCTTAAAAACCGGGTTCTCCTCAATGCCAAACCGTACATGGAGCAGATAGACATACTTACCGGCATGAAAGGGGATAGCCGTTATAGCGGATATTATAGACGTGAGCCGGTTTAAGGACTCCAAACATTTTACCTCGTATTTACGCTCGGCGCCGCGGGTGGCGAACTCCAACACGTCCGTAAGTATCCGCGGGACGAACAAGAAGGGGCGGAAACTTGCCTCGACACTGTTGACCCGGTCGTTGATTCATATGACGAGAGCCGGTACGAAACTGGGGAGGTGGTATGAACGGTTGTGCGAGTACAAGAAGGCGGGATTGGTGAGGATGGGATTACGGCGGCGGGTATTAGCGGAGATCTATCAGATGCTCAAGAAACGGGAATACCATTATGCCTTGGACCCGCGCAACCATGAAACCAAGATGGCGCAATACCGCTCCTTTCTTGAGAAAACCGGGGGAAATCCAAAAAAAATAGCTTGACTTTTATCATCGACTTCCGCGACTTTTTGCGGTTGTAATTTTTCCGCGGGGTTTGGGGGTGTTGCGGGGAACTCCCCGCAGAGGGGGTAGCGGAGGACCGCAGGGCCGGAGCGAGGGGGAGGCTTCCCCCTTTTCCTTGTCTCAAATAGCCCGTTTGTTTTAGTTTGCCTGTCGTTTACAAAAATAACAGTGTCGCGGATACCAGGGTAAGGAGGTAGATCAAAATGCGGAATTGCTTTTCCGGTATTCGTTTCACCAGAAAGACGCCCAAGAGCGCGCCAAGGATAATTACCGGGAACATCATCGCGTCCAGGATAAGTCCTTTTTTGCCGATGTTGTGCCAGACAAAGTGCTGCAGGGGAAGTTTTAGATAATTGACGATAACAAAAAACCAGGCGGTCGTTCCAACATAGGAAATCTTGGGGAGCTGCATGGAAAGCATAAAAATGGCCATGACGGGACCCGCCGCGTTTCCAATGAGGGTCGAAAAGCCGCCGAGTATGCCAAACCCTGCGGCAAACCACCAGCCTGAAGGAACAAGTATCTCCCGCCCTTCGATCCGCTGGCGGGCCTTGCGCAGATCGTTCCAAACCATAACGATGAGTCCCGCGAGTATCGAAACGGCAATTAATATTTTAAAAAGGCGCACCGGAATAAAATAATCGACCAGCAGCGCCGCGGCAAAGCCGGACAGGGTCCAGGGTAAAAGGCGCGCAATATGTTTCCAGGCAACATCCTTGCGGTACGAAAAAATTGCCAGGAGATCGGCAAAACAATACATGGGGAGCACAATTCCTGTTGATTCTTTGGCGCCAAAAACAAGCGCCATAACGGGAACCATGACAGTGTTTATGCCGCTTAAGCCGGTTTTTCCCATTCCGATGAGCAGCGCGGTAACAATAAGAACGGTCCACTGCCAGCTTTCAAAGGCAAAGGGCAGATTACTCATGTCTGGCGCCGCAGTTTGGCAAACGCGCTGTCTGCCTGTTTGGTAAACCAGTCAAGAATCGCCTGGGTGCGGTTGCTGAATGATTTGCTTACCCGATCGGTTAAACCCGGAACGGAGGCAGCCTTTGCCATTGAGACTGTGTAGACAAGAAGGCTGTCGCCGGCGTCAAATACCGCTACCAGCGAACGCAGTTTATTTTTTCCTACTGCGGGAATTATGCCATAACTCATCGCGGTAAGATTTTCCTGCACAAAGATAAAGTAATCGGCGGCGGCGGTATACTGATACCGGTAAACATTGTCGCCGAATGAAAGATCTTTTTGGCGGGCGTACACAATAAGCGACGGCGGCGGATCGGCGTAATAATAATCCGCGCGTTTTGTTTTACCGTCGCTTCCGCTTACGGTAGCGGAGCTTTCGTAAAAGATGCGCATTCTGCCCCTGCTTGCCGAGTAGTATTCAAGCCCCGCCAGACTGCTTAGTTCCAGGACGCTGTTGTACAGGGCCGCCCGCTCCGCCGCACTCCATTCACCCGCGCGGGGTTTTTGATACCGGGCCAGGCTTTCGCCAAAAAAGCTCGGCTCCAGTTCGCCGATAAGGGCGCTTACCATATTTCTGACACGGCTTTCGCGGGGGGCAAGATTAAGGGAGGGGTTTTTAAACTGCATTTGATTGACCCGCTCTCCACGGCGAAGGGCGGCGGCGCTTTGCGGATCAACCAAATCTTCCAGCGAACGGGAAGACACTGTCTGCACGGCCAATACTGCCAGCAGTATTGTTAAAAATTCTTTCACCCCTTACTCCCTTCCTTCACGCATGATGAATTCTCATCTGTTTACTGGCGCAGCCCCCGGTAGTAAACACGCACCTGCTTATATAAACCTTCGCCTTCGCTTTTGGTTTCAACATCGGTGATGTCATTTAACGTGGTGTGAACAAGACGGCGATCAAAGGGATTCATCGGCTCCAGCAAAATGGAAGCGCGGTTTTCGCGCACGCGGTCTGCTACGGTGTACGCCAGTCGAACCAGCGATTCTTCGCGGCGGCGGCGGTAGTTTTCGGTGTCCAGAATGATCCGCATATCGTCATGGCCCTGGCGGCCGGCAAAAATATTGGCAAGCAGTTGAAGCGCGTCAAGGTTTTTTCCTTTTTTTCCAATCAGTATCGAAGAGCTTTCCGATTCAAGCTTAAGTCCAAGTTTGCGATCTTCGCGGTAAAGGATTGAAACCGTTCCCCGGTAACCCATGCGCTCAATAATCCCTTCGACAAAGGCGATTATGTTTTTTTCGAATTCCCCGGAGGGGACAACGGGTGTATTGGGCCTTGTGCGGGAACCTTCATCCGCCGGTGTTCGTCCGGGTTCCGGCCGTGCGCTCACCGGCGTATATCCGGGAATCGGGCCGTCGGTGTGAACCTGAATTTTCACAAAGCCTTTTTTAAATAATCCCGATTTTTGGGTTTCAAGGATTTCTACATCAAAATTATCTTTTTCAAGACCCAATTCCGCTGCGGCCCGGTCAATGGCTTCTTTTTCGGTGCGGCCCTCAAATTCATATATCACCTGTATACTCCTGTCTGCGCGGTTTTTACCGCGAATGGTTTTTTAGACAAATCCTGCTACCGGCGTTTTTTACGGCGCGGCGCGATTACCGGCTGTTGTTCGGCTTCCCTGCTTTTTAGTTCAGCGCGTTTCTTTTTTAAGTACTTGTTAAGGGCAAGCTGCTGTACCAGGGTAAAGAGGTTGCTCATAATCCAAAATACCAAAAGGCCGGAAGGAACATTGTACAGCAGAAAAAAGAACATAATGGGCATTGCGTACACCATCATCTTCATCGAAGGATTCCCCTGCTGGTCGGGCGTACTGGTGGCAAAGCCGTAAAGCAGCTGGGAACCCAGATAAATAAACGGAAGCAGGCGCAGGCTGTCCCAGTTTAAAAGGGGAACGGTGTTTGCAAAATGGTAAACCGATTCCGGCAGTGAAAGATCGGGAATCCACCCGGAAATAAACATGGCGCCGCGTAAATCAAAATGATTGTTAAACAAATTATACATGGCAAACAGTATCGGCATTTGTATCAACAATGGAAGGCAGCCCGACATGGGATTATGCCCTTCGCGTTTGTAAAGGGCCGCCATTTCGGTATTGAGTTTTGCGGCATTATCCTTGTACTTTTCCTGCAGTTCCTTGATTTTGGGAGCAATTGCCTGCATTTTAATGCTCATCTCCGAACTTTTTTTGGTCAGGGGAAAGAGTATTATTTTTACCAGCAGCGTTAAAAGAATAATTGCCACGCCATAGTTTGGCCGGGGAAGAAGGTTGTAAAAGAAACGCAGCATTAGTTTAAGTATCCATTCCAGGGGGCTTAAAATGCCGCTGGTACTTGCCGCCTTGATAAATTGTAAATCGCGCAGTTTATAGGCATTGTTGCCGGTGTCGTAGCGGCCCAGATCATCCTGGGTTTTGGGGCCCAGATAAAAATAGTAGGAATCACTTGCCCGCGCGACAGCCAAAGCGGGCCGCATTAAATAAAAGCGCGACGCTGCGGGAAGTCCCGCCTCGGGTTCCGCGGAAAACCCCATCGTATACGGCGTCGCCCTGTCGGCGGGCACCGCCAAAGCCGCAAAGTATTTTCCGGCAATTCCGGCCCAGGCAAAACCGCTTCCAATCACCTGGGGAGACCCCTCGCTTACCTTTTCTGTTTTACGCTTTCCGTCTACCATATCAATATATTGGCGGGTTTCGTAGCGATCAAGTTTTTGAAAACCGGGGCCCATCTGGGGGCCGTACGCCAGGGTATAGGCGATATTGTTAAAGCCAAGGGGAATATTCCCGGCGCTTTCGACAGAAACAGTCAACGCGAACATATATTCATTGCCGGTAAAATCGTAGCGTTTTTTTAGGGTAAACATTCCGCCGGGCGCGTTAAAATCTCCGCTAAACTCTACCGAAAGCGGATTACCGGCAGGCCGCGAAACCTTAAAATGGGAAGAAACCGGCAGCGCGTCCATTCCGCCAAAGGCGATGGTAAACGCGTGGGATTCCTTTCCCGGCGGCGAAAGCACCATCTGGACCGCTTCGTCTTTATCTTTATGCTGTTTAAGCCGGTACGAAACAATATCGCCGCCCCGGTTGCTTAGAACAACGCTCAGCAGTTCTGTTTCGATGACTACCGTTTCGTCGTTTTCTAAATTGCCGGTTTCTGTTACCTCTGCCGGAACACCGGCATCGACCGCGGCGGTTACCGCCGCCGGGCTTACGACTGCGGACGGTGTAAGCGCCGGGCTGACGGCGTCATTCGCCTGCTGTGTCTGCTGCGCCTGTTCGGCTGGCGCGGCCGGTGGAAAAAATTTATACTGAATCGCGTAATAGCTAAACAGTATAGCCGCAGAAATCGCTACAAAAAGCAATGTTTTCTTATCCATGTAAATTCCTTATCGTTTCCGGTACCGGATCATAACCGCCCTTGTGCAAGGGGTGACAGCGAAGAATCCGTTTAACCGCTAAATATATGCCGCCGGCCGCGCCGTGTTTTCGCACCGCCTCCATCGCGTAGGCGGAACAGCTTGGATAGTAGCGGCATCTCCCTGGCAGATGAGGCGAAACCGCCATTTGGTAAACACGGATTAAAAGCAGAACAAACCAGCGCATCATAATAAACCTGCCCGCGCAAAAAGGATTTTAAACTGATTTGTACGGGACTCCAGCGTCGACTTTTCGCTCATAACCAGAAAAATCAAATCATAGCCGGTTTTAAGGGAGGGCCGCATAAGACGATATGCCTCGCGGCTTACCCTGCGTTCACGGTTCCGTACCACGGCGTTTCCAAATTTTTTTGAAAAAGTAACCACAATCCGGTTATGGGGAAGGCCATTGTCCAAAAAAAAGAGTACCAGCCCCGGACAACCAAGGCGCCGGCCCTTCTTAAAAACTCTGGCAATTTCATCCCGTTTTTTCAAACGCTCATGCTGTCTAAATCGAAAAGGATGTTCGGCAGGATGTTCCGGTTTTTTTTCGACATCCCGCGTCTGACCCTCCGACCGCTCGCTAATAGGGCTTTTTCTCGTCCGCGGCGGTCAGTTTATACCGCCCTTTTGCCCGCCGCCGCTTAAGTACTAAACGACCGCCCCGGGTCTTCATCCGCGCCCGAAACCCGAATTTACGGTTCCTTTTTACCTTGCTGGGCTGATAAGTCCGCTTCATGGGAACTCCTCTATTATTTCAGAAAAACCGGCCCCCGCCGGCATCTGCCAGGATACAGTTTATCGGACCAGTGTGCTGTGTTTGGGAAAAAATGTCAATACAAGGGATTTCCTATGAAACCAGCGTCTCAAGCGCCACTTCCATCATGTGGGTAAAGGCGCTTTGCCGTTCTTTGGCGCTGGTAGTTTCACCGGTAACAAGGCTGTCCGAAATGGTAAGAATACCCAGCGCTTCGCGGCCAAATTTGGCGGCCAGGGTGTAAAGCTCCGAAGTTTCCATTTCCATGGCAAGGCAGCCATAATCGGCCCACAGTTTCCAGTCGTCTCCGGAGTAAAAAATATCCGTTGAAACGACGGGCCCTACTGCCGGCGTCCATCCCTTTGTCTGCGCCGCGTCCCAGGCTGCCTTGAGCAGCTTCCAGCTGGCGGCGGGGGCATAATCGCGTCCCCCAAAACGGAGGCGGTTTACCCCCGAATCGGTACAGGCTGACTGGGCGAGCACCAAATCGCGCAGCTTGATCGTCTTTTGTATGGTTCCCGCCGTTCCAATGCGTATGGCCCGCTGTACGCCGTAGTCGTGAAAAAGCTCATGCAGGTAAATTGAAATGGACGGAATTCCCATGCCGGTTCCCTGAACCGATACCCGCTTTCCCCGGTAGGTTCCGGTAAATCCAAACATATTGCGTACTTCATTGTACGGTCTGGAATTTTCAAGATATGTTTCGGCAATAAATTTTGCCCGTAACGGATCGCCGGGAAGCAGTATCGCTTCGGCGATTTCGCCGGTTTTGGCGGCAATATGTGTTGACATCTTCTCTCCTTGCGGTTCTGTTAAAAGTATAATGGCAGATCAATGCGGGCGCAACCAATTGGCTCGCCGCGAACCGGCTACAGGGTCCGTTTTACCTTCATAATCCGCAAAAACGATTCCTCGATCCGCGCGCTGGAAACGCGGCCTGTTTTTACCAGATCAAACACGGTGTCAATAACGTCTTTGGACAGGGAGGGATTAAATACGGCGCCGTTATTCGAAAAAGCCAGAATGTCCACGCCGGCGTTGATTGCGGTTTCAAGAGTGGTTTTAAGATCATAGCGGGAGCCGATTGCCGCCATTTCAAGATCGTCAGAAATAATCAGGCCGGTAAAATTGAGCCGCTCGCGAAGAATTCCCAAAAGCGCCGGTTTTGACAGGGTCGCCGGATATTCGGGATCGACGGTTTTGTTAAACACATGGCTTGTCATAATAAAGGGGAGTTTTCCCGCGCTTTGTCCCCAGTCAACAAGATTACGGTAGGGAACGAGTTCTTCTTCTGTCCAGGTTTCGCTTACATCGACGGTGCCCCGGTGGGTATCGCCCCGGGAACTGCCGTGGCCGGGAAAATGCTTGGGACAGGAAAGCACGCCGTATTTTGCGTGCGCGTCGATCCAGATTTTTGCAAAGCGTGTTACGGTTTCGCTGTCCGCGGAAATGCTGCGGCCGTAGGCGCCAATAATCGGATTGGCGGGATTTATGTCAAGGTCCACACAGGGCGCAAAATTCAGGTTTACGCCAAGCTCCGCCAAAAAACGGGCTGTTTCTTCGGCTGTTGTTTTATAACTCTGCGTACCGGCGGCGGCCAGGTCGCGCGCTGTTTCACTTTTGGCAAACGCGGGAAAACTGCGCAGCCGGTTTACCCTGCCGCCTTCCTGATCGATGGCAATAAAAAGTTTTACCCCGCCCGAAGCGTTTTGAATATCCGCGCAAAGTCCGGCGAGCTGTTCTTTGCCCGCTTTTCCGTCAATATTGCGGGGAAACGAACGGGTGGGCATATCATAATCAAAAAGCACCACGCCGCCGATTCCCCGGTGTGCGATGTCTTCGTACAGGGGATTGCCCTCAAGGCTTGTACCGCGAAAACCAACGAGCAGCATTTGGGCGATTTTGCCCCGGAGTACAATGTCGGGGTCGTTGCTTGCAAGCAGCGCGTTGCTTTCTGGCCTCCGCGCCGAGGACTGGCAGGATGCGGCAAACATACACAAAATTACTGCCGCCAAAAAACGGGACACGCGGATTTTTTGGGGTATACCGGTTTTATGCGTCATCTTTTTTCTCCGCGCTAAATTTGCAGCCGCTCTGCATGATGAAAGGCCTCGGCGCGAAGGGCTTTTACGTTTTCATCGGCCAGGTATTCTTCAAATCCCATCATACGATCAATTACACCCGACGCTTCGCCGGGGGCCCTTGGCGGCAGCAGTTCTACAATGCGGTTTGCAATGGACGAAATAAATTCATGATCGTGCGAATTAAAAAGAATAACGCCGGGAAACGCAATAAGCCCCTCGTTTAACGCGGTAATCGCCTCCAAATCAAGGTGATTGGTAGGCTCGTCAAGTATCAGTACATTGGCGCCGGAAAGCATCATGCGCGCGAGCATACAGCGCACCCGTTCCCCGCCCGACAATACATTAACCGGTTTTAACGCCTCATCGCCCGAAAAAAGCATGCGGCCCAAAAAACCCCTGACATAGGTTTCGTCTTCGTCCGGCGAATACTGCTTAAGCCAGCCGGTAATGGAAACAGTGTCTTTAAAGAACGATGAATTTTCTTTTGGAAAATAGGAATAACTTATCGTTTGTCCCCAATACACGCCTTCGCCCGCTTCCGCTCCAATTCGGTCAAAAATCGCCGTCTTTGCCTGATGTTCCGTTCCGACAAAGGCGATTTTTTCGCCTTTGTTGACCTGCAGCGAAAAACCGGCAAGCCCCGAAGCGGCATCAGAAATTTTTTCGATACGCAGTACATTGTTTCCAATTTCGCGGTTTGGTTTAAATCCTACAAAAGGAAACTTGCGGCTTGTTACATGTACGTTTTCAAGGTTAAGTTTTTCCAGCACTTTTTTACGGCTTGTCGCCTGCCGGCTTTTTGCGACATTGCTGGCAAAGCGCATAATAAATTCTTTTAGTTCCCGCGCTTTTTCTTCGTTCTTTTTTTGCTGATCCCGCGCCTGCCGTTGAAGCATCTGGCTCATCTGGTACCAAAAATCGTAGTTGCCCGAATACGCGGTAATGCGGCCAAAATCAATGTCGCAGATGTGGGTACAGACTGAATTAAGAAAATGCCGGTCATGTGAAACAACAATTACCGTATTGGGAAAATCCATAAGGAAATCTTCGAGCCATGAGATCGATTCAAGGTCAAGGCCGTTGGTAGGTTCGTCAAGAAGCAGGAGATCGGGGTTTCCAAAAAGCGCCTGGGCCAAAAGCACCCGCACTTTTTTTGTTTCGTCAAGATCGCTCATTAATTTTTCGTGATCGGCCTTTTCCAAACCAAGGCCGGAAAGCATCTGCCCCGCCTGGGCCTCTGCCTCCCATCCGCCAAGATCGGCAAAATCCGCTTCCAGTTCGCTGGCCCGCATGCCGTCCGCTTCGGAAAAATCTTCCCGGGCGTAAATCTCTTCGCGTTCTTTTTGTATTTTATGGAGTTTTGGATAACCCATAATCACTGTTTCAAGCGCGGAGTGTTCTTCAAAGGCAAAGTGATCCTGCCCAAGCACCGCCATGCGCTCCCCGCTCGAAATGGAAACATCGCCCTTATCGTGTTCAATTTCGCCCGAAAGAATTTTTAGGAATGTTGATTTTCCCGCGCCGTTTGCGCCGATAATTCCATAGCAGTTGCCCGGAGTGAATTTTAAATTCACATCCTTAAAAAGAACGCGCTCGCCAAACGTGAGGCTTACTTCACTTACATTTATCACTTAACAATATCCTTTTGCTTTTTGGTGTCGTTAAAAACGTATGTTTTTTTCCAGGCGCTTACTTTTTCTTTTTAAAAAAGCCGATAAGTCTGCCGACGATGCTTTTATTTTTTTGCGGTGTACGGTCCTTTTCATGTTCCTGTCCGCCGCGGTCAATCCGTTCGCTTTCACGTCCGTTCCGTCCGTCTTTTGCCGGGAACGGCGCTTTGCCGCGGCTGCGGCCGTGTGTTCCGCTTTGCCCTCGCCTTGTTTCTCCGCCGCTCTCCGCTCGCCCGCTGGCGCTTCGTCCGCCGCGCGCCTGACTGCCGCTCGCTGTTCGTTCACCGGCGCTTTGTCCGCGGCTGCCGGCGCTTTCCACGCTCCGGTCGCCGCTTCGTCCGCCGCGCGTTGCGCCGTATGCCTGACTGCCGCTCTCTGCTCGTCCGCTGGCGCTTCGCCCGCCGCGCGACCGGCTGCCGGCGCTTTCCGCGCTCCGGTCGCCGCGCGCCTGGCCATCGGCGCCTTCCGCGCTCCGGTCGCCGCTTCGTCCACCGCGCGCCTGACCGCTCTCCGCACTTCGTCCGCCGCCGCGCCTGCCGCGTGCGTACGCCTGGTCGCCGCCGCTCTCCGCTCGTCGTCCGCCCGTCCGCCCGCCGCGCCTCGTCTCGGCGCTGTTTCGCCCGCGCGCGCCCGTTTCGCCGCTTCGCCCGCCGGAGCTTTCCGCGCTCTGACCGTCACGCGCCGTTTCGCTATACGCCTGACTGCCGGCGCTCCGTCCACCCGCGCCCCGTCCGCGTCCTGTTTCGCCGTACGCCCGTCCGCCGTTGTTTCGGCCCGGGCGCCGGGAACTACGATCATCGTAAAAATCGGTACGGACGCGCAGTCCTTCACTTTTATCTTCCGCAAAAAGCGTTTCGTGGGCTATCTGCGAAGGAATTTTTTTGCCAATGTAGCGTTCAATGGACGGAAGTCCGTACACGTCCTTTTCGCTTGCCAGTGTAATGGCCTTGCCGGTTTTTCCCGCGCGCGCGGTGCGTCCAATCCGGTGGACATAATTTTCCGCTTCGGCGGGAATGTCATAATTAACGACCAGCGACAGGTTCTGGATGTCGAGCCCCCGCGCGGCGACATCGGTAGCCACCAGATAGCAGATCTTTCCCGCTTTGACATCTTCGATAATCTTAAGGCGTTTTGACTGAGGCAAATCGCCGATAATAAATTCACACTCACATCCGTTGACCCGCAGGCGTTTTGCCACAATTTCCGCCTGCCGTTTTGTGTTGCAAAAAATAATCGCGCTTTCGGGTTTTTCGTTTTTAATAACGCCAAGGAGCATCTTCATTTTTGAATTGCTGGGCACATGGTAAAGAACCTGTTCCACTTCGTCAAGCGTAACGGTTTCCGGTTCTATTTCAATTTCAAACGGATTTTTGGTATATTCCCAGGCCAGATTCTTTACATAGGCGTTAAGTGTCGCGCTAAACAGCATTGTCTGGCGGCGGTCCACCGGGGGAATTACGCGGATCAATTTTCGCAAATCGGGATAAAAGCCCATGTCGAACATACGATCAGCTTCATCCAAAACCAAAAAGGCAATATCCATAAGATTCATTTGGCCCGATTTGTTTAGGTCCAGCACACGGCCCGGCGTTCCTACCAGAATCTGCACATTGTCTCGCAGCAGCCGCTGCTGCTGGGAATAGCCGACGCCGCCGTAAAAACTGCCCGCCTTAAAGGGAAGATGTTTGCCAAGTACTTTGGCTTCTTCTTCTACCTGAACGGCAAGTTCACGGGTCGGCACCATAATAATCGCTTTTTTGCCGCCCAACAGGGACTCGGTAAGAAGACGCTGAAAAATAACAATCAAAAAAGCGGCGGTTTTGCCCGTTCCGGTCTGCGACTGCACGTACAAATCCTGTCCGCGAAACGCGTTCGCCAGCACCTGTTCCTGAACAGGCATACAGTGTACATATCCGGCATCCATAATTCCCCGCCGCAGGTTGGGATGGAGCTCCAGTTCTGAAAATTCCATAAAAGTTGATGTTAATAGTAGCAAATTAGCGCTATCGTAACAATCCCCTTGACAAGGGCGCAAAGAGAAATTAGTATGATGGTATGACCAATTTTAGGAGGATACGATGACGATCAAGGAATTGGTAACACGTTCGCGGGCGGCCCAGAATGTAATTGCCGCCTATTCCCAGGAAAAAATTGACGAAATTGTGCGGATTCTGGCAAAGGTTGTGTATGACAATGCCGAGCCGCTGGCAAAATTGGCCGCCGAAGAAAGCCGCATGGGCGTTTATGAAGACAAAGTTACCAAAAACAGGGGCAAGGCCCGTATCCTCTGGTACGGTCTTAAGGGTAAAAAGTCCGTGGGTATTTTGGAACATGATAAAGATGCGGGTATTACCATTGTGGCAAAGCCAATGGGGGTAATAGGCGCGGCTACTCCCTGTACCAACCCCGTAGTCACCCCCATGTGCAACGCGATGTTCGCGGTTAAAGGGGGCAATTCGATCATCATTGCGCCGCACCCGCGCGGCAAACAATGCGCCAGGCGCCTTGCGGAATTATATTACGGGCAGTTTGACAAGCTTGGCGTTCCCCGCGATATTTTTTTGGTAATTGAGGAACCGACCATCGATCTTTCTTCGCAGTTAATGGCTTCTGTTGATGTGGTAATCGCCACCGGCGGCGGGGCGATGGTAAAAAGCGCGTATTCATCGGGCAGGCCAAGTTTTGGCGTGGGTCCGGGCAACGTGCAGGGTTTAATAGACAACGACGTGGATTTTGGGGAAACAGCGCAAAAACTTGTCCAAAGCCGTATATTCGACAACGGTATTATTTGTTCGGGAACCCAGACCATTATTGCCGATAAAACCAATTTTACCAGGGTAATTGACGCGTTCAAAAAGAACGGCGCGTTTTACCTTGATGATCCGGCGGGTGTGGACAAATTCCGCGCGGCGCTTTTTCCGGACGGAAAAATTAACAAAGACTCCGTGGGCCAAAGCATGACCGCCGTGGCAAAACTGGCCGGCGTGGAAATTCCGCCCGGAACAAAATGCGTTATTCTTAAACCGCCAAAATACGGAAAGGGCGAGGATCTTTCCCGCGAAAAAATGTGCCCGGTAATGACCGCCTATGAATATGACAACTGGGAACACGCGGTACAGATTGCCTGCGAAAATCTTTTGTGCGAAGGCGCGGGCCACTCGGTTGATATACAGTCAAACAACAGGGCCCATATTGAATATGCGGCGCTTAAACTGCCGGTATCGCGCATTCTTGTCAATCAGATTTGTACCTCGATGAACGGCGGATCATTCCAGAATTCACTTTCGCCCACAACAACGCTGGGCTGCGGAAGCTGGGGCAATAATTCAATCAGCGAAAATCTTTCGTACTATCACCTGTTTAACAAGTCGCAGATTGCCTGTGTAAAACCCGCCTGGAATCAGCCTGACGACGAGGAAATTTTTGGATGAAACTGCTGGAATACCAGGCAAACGCCCTTTTTGAAAAATACGGCCTGCCTGTTCAAAAGGGAATCGTAATCAGCGGCGGCAAAGACGCGCTGGAAAAAATACGCGCGGCGCATCTTGCCTTTCCCGTCGTCATAAAGGCGCAGGTCCAGATCGGCGGCAGGGGAAAGGCGGGCGGCGTACAGTTTGCCGGAACAGCGGAAGAAGCGGCGGACCTGTGCGCAAAAATGATCGGCATGGACATTCGCGGATTTACCGCCCGCGAGCTTTTGGTTATTGAAAAAAAAGAAGTGGTAAACGAATGGTATCTTTCGATTATGCTGGATCGGTTTTCAAAAGCGCCGCTTTTGATTTTTTCGCCGCAGGGCGGAATGGATATTGAAGAAACCGCCAGAACCAGTCCCGGCAAGATTGCGCGGGTGCCGCTTAACCCCATGGAAAAAACAGCGCCCCCCTATGTAATCGATTACGCGCTGGACAAAACCGGCGCCGATAAAAAATGCCGCGCCGCGCTTTTAGATATTGTACAAAAACTCTACCGGCTTTTTTTTGAGTATTACACGATGCTTGTCGAAATTAATCCGCTCGTTGTTGACAAAAACGGCGCGCTTGCCGTACTGGACGGAAAAATTGAACTGGATGATAACGCGCTTGGTTCTTTGCCGGACATTGCGCCCTGGCGCGACAAACTGCAGGAAGACGCCAGTGTAATCGAGGCGCGCAAATCGGGATTTTTGTTTATTCCCGTCGAAGACGACGGCGGCATAGGTATTATGTCAAATGGGTCGGGCATGCTTATGAGCTGCATTGATCTTGTCTCAAAGAAGGGAATCAAGGTGCACGCCGCGCTCGATCTGGGCGGGGGAGCAACCGCCGAACGCATTGCCGAAGCGGTGCGTATTATGCTGGGCCGGCCCAAAATTGATACCGTATTTATTTGTGTTTTTGGCGGCATTACCCGCTGTGACGAAGTCGCGCGCGGCGCGTGTATCGCCATGCAAAAACCCGAAGCCGCCGGAAAGCATCTTATTCTGCGTATCGAGGGAACAAACAAGGACGAAGCGGAACGCATTATTTTGGAATCCTCTCTTCCCATTACCATCGGCAGCGGTATTCCCGATTCGGTAGAAAAAATCTGCAGCGTTCGCGGAGACAAACACAAACGGGGAACAAAATGAGCATCATTATTGATCAAAATACACGCCTTCTTGTGCAGGGAATTACCGGCCGCGAAGGAAGTTTTCATGCGCGGACAATGCTGGAATACGGAACAAATGTCGTGGCGGGAGTTACGCCGGGAAAGGGCGGCCAAAGCATTGACTTTGACGTAAACGGAAAACAGATTCGAGTGCCGGTGTTTAACACGGTGCGCGAGGCCGCCGAAAAAACAAACGCCAACGCCACAGTACTTTTTGTGCCCGCCAAATTTACCCCCGCCGGCGTGTACGAAGCGGTCGATGCGGACATTCCCGTAATTATGACGATATCCGAACATACGCCGGTTCACGAAATGATGAAGTGCTACCACGCGGCCCGCCAAAAAGGCCTGCGCCTTTTTGGGCCAAACTCGTTTGGTATTATTTCGCCGGGAAAATGCAAAGCCGGTTTTATGGCGCATAAGTATTACATTCCGGGCCCGGTGGGAATTATGAGCCGCAGCGCGACAAATTGTTATGAAACCGTGATGATGATGAGCGCGCGCGGTATAGGACAGTCAACCTGTATCGGCGTGGGCGGCGACATGATCCCCGGTTCCGCCTTTGTCGATTTACTGCCGGATTTCCAGGCCGACCCGGAAACAAAGGCAATTGTCTTAATCGGCGAAATTGGCGGCAGCGAAGAAGAAATCGCCGCGCGGTATATTGCCGCCCGCGTTACCAAACCGGTTGTCGCCCTTATCGCCGGAAAGAACGCCCCCCGGGGAAAAAACATGGGCCACGCCGGAGCCATAGTCGGCGCGGACGGCGCCGGCAGCGCGGAAAACAAGGAAAAAGCCCTGGCAGACGCCGGCGCGCGCATTGCCGAAAGCACAACCCATATCGTGGAGATTTTGGCGGAACTTTCCCTTGTTTAGGCGTAAAGAAAAAATCCGTTAAAGCAGCCTGACGCTTTTAAGGGCCTGTTCGATATCGGCGGCAAGATCGCTTGTATCCTCAATGCCGACGCTAAAGCGAAAGAATCCGTTGTGAAACTCCGGGGGATACAAATACTGGCGTTCATCCTTTTCGCCCAAAAATACAATAAGGCTTTCATCGTGTCCCAGCGAAACAGCAGAAGTGATAACCTTAAGGCGGCTTACAAAGCGGTTATGGGTGTCGTGATCCGCTTTAAGGCCAAACGCCATAACCCCGCCGTAACCCGGCGACATTTGCGAAGCGGCCGTTTTATGACCGGGGTGGCTTTTGAGCCCCGGGTAGCGGACAAAGCTGACACAGGGAAGACCCTCAAGATACCCGGCCAGGGTCATGGCGCTTTCATTATGCTGCCGCATTCGTAAAGGCAGCGTTACTGATCCCCGCATAATAAGCCAGGCGTTAAAGGGGCTTATTACGCCGCCCAGATTTATCTGCGCCTGGGCGCGGATGGGATCGAGCAGTTCCCTTTTACCGATGACCGCTCCGCCCATGGAATCGCCGTGACCGTTAATGTATTTGGTAAGGCTTTCCACTACAAAATCCGCGCCCAGCTCCAACGGACGCTGGTTATAGGGGGAAGCGAACGTATTGTCCACCGAAAGCAGGGCCCCGCGCTCGTGGGCGATACGCGCGGCGGCCCTGATATCCGTTATGCCGATTGTGGGGTTTCCGGGTGTTTCGATATGGACAAGGCGGGTATTGGGACGCATGGCTCCTCGTATTTCGCCGCTGTTTGACGCGTCAACAATGGTGGTTTCAACCTGAAACTTGCGGTTAAAAAGCTCGTTCAACAGCCGGTACGCCGCGATATAGGTAACGTTTGAAAACACAACGTGGTCGGAACTTTTAAGCAGCGAAAAAAAGAGCCCCGACAGGGCGGCTACCCCGCTGCCCAGAACGATACAATCTTCTCCGCCGGAAAGACTTGCCAGTTTTTCCTGAAGGTATTGCTGGTTACTGCCGCCGTTCCGCGTATAAAGGTTTTTACCGGCGCCGCTCCAGTTAAGGTCCGAAGGATCATAGGGGAGTTCATAACTGTTTCCCATAACGATGGGCCGCTTAATCGCGCCGGTTTCTCCGTCTACATCGTTCCCCGCGTGAACCGCGCGGGTTAAAAACCCCAATTCTTTTCCGTAATCGCGCTTACTCATAGTATATAAATTGTATATAATTACTATGTATTATGCAAGCTGTAACAGCGTTTTTTTAAATATATTTACTTGCTTCGCGAAGCGACAACGGGGCAAGGTCCCCGCGATGTTTTTTAACAAAGCGCCGTACCCAGGCAGGGTTTGTCTTGCTGTATTCCCGTAAACTCCAACCTATCGCCTTGTTGATAAAAAATTCCTTTTGACCAAAATTGTTTATGATGATCTGTTCCAGCAGCGCGGTGTCGGTTTTATCTTTACGGGTCAGTTGATGGTCAATGGCGATACGGCGCAGCCATTTGTTTTTATCCACACTCCAGGCGAGCAGGGTTTGATTGACTTCCGGAAACCGCAGGGCGATTGCGCCGATTATTCTGTCCAGCCCGTCAATGGTATCCCACCAGGGCTTTGTAACGGCAAGGCGGCGCAGGCGCGCGACATCGGCGGGAACAAGAAGATGCTGCTTTTTTGACAGATACTCCAGCGCCAGATACTGAAACTCGCGCTCCCGCTTCCAGCAGTCATTTACAAAGGTCCATTTTATCTTTTCTTCCCGCGCCGTAAAGAATTCTTTTGCGATTTCCCTGCGCTTTGGACGGGGAATTCCCAGAAAGAAAAACTGATCGCGCATATAGGCGCTCATGGGTTTTGCCAGCGCCGCGTCCGCAGCGTTCCGGTAGGCCTCGATAATTTTTGCGTACATATTCCTGTCCTAATTTCGCGGGCGGCGGTAAAAATGACCGCCAAGCTGTTCTGTTTTTATTACATTAATAAACGCGCCGCTGTCGATTTTTTTTATGCCGCTTACAAGGCTGTCTACCTCGTTTGCGCCGACCACCGAATAAAGCATAACCCTGTCCGATTTTTTATAATAGCCGGTGCCGGTAAAAGCGGTCGCGCCGTGGTTTGTTTTTTCGCGGATATAATTGTAGATATCGTCGCCTTTGGCGGTAATGACAAAAAGGGTCATTTGCTGGTATCCCCTGTAGAATATTCCAAGGCCGATGGTTGTGGTAAATTGAAAAATGATTGAATAAAGGGCTATGTCAAGCGTAAAAAGACAGGCGGCAATAACCAGAATTACCAGGTTTCCGGCAAAAATATAATTCCACGCGTCTTTTTGGTATTTTTCGGAAATAAAAATGGCGATAAAATCGGTGCCGCCCGATGTTGCCCCGGCGTGAAGGCACAGGCTTATTCCCCCCGCGTTAAGAATGCCGCCGAATACCGCCGCCAAAAGCGTATCGTGGAGCTGAATTGCTTCTATAAACATGACCGGCATAAAGTCGGTAAACAGTCCGGTAAGCACAATGACCAGGCAGGAATAAAGGCTGAACCATTTACCAATGCTGCGAAAACCGATAAACGCCGGAACCGCATTGAGTAAAAACAGAACCGGGCTAAACGGAATTACCACCGCGCCAAAGCGGTTAAGACATTCCATGATGAGCAGCGTTACGCCGGTAAAGCCCCCTGGTAAAAGCCCCCCGGCGTGAACAAAGGTATTAAGGTTAAACGCCATAAGAACGGCGCCCGCAACAATAAGCAGTAAGCGTTTGGCGGTATTCACCGGAAAAAACTCCCCGCCCTGTTCACATACATATTTTACCTCAATATTGAACACCGGCCAGGCCGGCCCGCAAAAAAACCCCGCCGGATAAGCGGGGCTTTTTAATGAATCGCGGATTGACCTTTGGGCCGCTCCTAGTAATCCATACCGCCCATTCCACCCATGCCGCCGCCGGGCATCGGAGGGGGATCCTTCTTTTCGGGGATATCGGTAATGGCGCATTCGGTGGTCAGGAGCAGACTGGCTATTGACGCCGCGTTCTGCAGCGCCGAGCGCGTTACCTTGGCGGGATCGATAATCCCGGCCTTGACCATGTCCACCCATTCCATTTTGGCGGCGTCAAAACCAATGCCCTTCTTTTCGGCTTTGGCCTTGTCCGCTATAACCGCGCCGTCAAGTCCGGCGTTTTCGGCGATCTGGCGGAGCGGTTCTTCAAGGGCGCGCTTTACAATCTTAAAGCCGACCTTTTCGTCATCGGTAAGCCCCGCAGTATCAGCCTTTTCCAGCGCAATAGCCGCCTGAATCAGCGCAATCTCGCCGCCGGGAACAATACCCTCTTCAATGGCTGCGCGTGTCGCGGAAAGCGCGTCTTCAACGCGGTGTTTCTTTTCTTTTAGTTCTACTTCGGTTGCCGCGCCGACATTGATTACGGCGACGCCGCCCGCCAGTTTGGCAAGCCGTTCCTGAAGTTTTTCGCGATCGTAATCGCTGGTTGTGTCTTCGATCTGGGCCTTAATCTGGGCAATCCGATCCTGAATATCCTTTGGCTTGCCGCCGCCGTTGATGATCGTCGTGTTGTCCTTGTCGACCTTGACCGTTTTTGCCTTGCCCAGCTGCGACATCTCGGTATTTTCGAGTTTTAATCCCAGCTCTTCGGAAACAACCTCTCCGCCGGTAAGGACGGCGATATCTTCCAGCATGGCTTTGCGGCGATCGCCAAAGCCGGGGGCTTTGACGGCACAGGTCCGCAGGGTGCCCCGCAGGCTGTTAACCACAAGGGTGGAAAGCGCTTCGCCGTCGACATCTTCGGCAATAATGAGCAGGGGTTTGCCCGCCTGGGCGACTTTTTCGAGCAGGGGAAGCATATCCTTCATGCTGGAGATTTTCTTGTCGTGAATCAGGATAAAGACATCTTCGTAAACGCTGGTCATGGTATCCCGGTCGGTAACAAAGTAAGCGCTGATATACCCGCGGTCAAACTGCATGCCTTCCACAAACTCAATCGTGGTGTCCATCGTCTTGGATTCTTCGACCGTGATTACCCCGTCTTTGCCGACTTTTTCCATTGCGTCGGCAATGGTTCCGCCGATTTCCGCATCGTTGTTCGCGGAGACGGAGGCGACATGGGAAATCTCTTCCTTGTCCTTGATCTCTTTGGAACTCTTTTTGACCTCTTCAACGGCGATTTCTACCGCCTTGTCGATGCCGCGCTTTAACTCTATCGGCGTCATTCCGGCGGCCACAGACTTTAAGCCTTCTTTTACCAGTGAATAGGCCAGTACGGTGGCGGTGGTGGTACCGTCTCCGGCTACATCGTTGGTTTTGGTCGCTACCTCTTTAAGCAGCTGGGCGCCCATATTCTCGTATGGATCGGCCAATTCTACTTCTTTAGCCACCGAAACACCGTCTTTGGTAACGGTAGGGGCGCCGAATTTCTTGTCCAGAAGGACATTCCGGCCCTTGGGGCCCAGGGTAACCTTAACCGCCCTGGAGATCTGCTCAACCCCGGCAAGCAGTTTGCGCCGGGCTTCCTCGTTGAACAAAAGTTGTTTTGCCATTTTCGTTTTCTCCTCTTTAAACTACCTTGAGTAGGTATGATGTGAATTGATTTGCCGGCAGCAAGGCTGTTTTAGGCCAACCTAACGCCGGGGTATGTACAAAATAACAATAAACCGTCAAAAATGTCAATAGCCGGGACTCCCCTACAGGCAATATTGCCGGCCGTCTGTGGATCGGGCAGCGCGCGGCGGCAAGTCTAAAAAAACCTCCCAGGAAAAGGAGGTGAAGAAACCTGGGAGGCACTGATAGTGCTCCCAAAGGGAGCCATTATGCTAAACCGCTCTATCAGATACTTTCAATGTAATATAAAAAAGGGCGCAAGTCAATGCCGCGCAATAATTCCAATTCGGCGCCTTTTGGGACACCAGCCGGCAAATTCGCAAGCTGCGTAGCAGCTTGAGGATTGACCTTTAGGTCAATCCTTAATTGACGCAAGGTAGCGTATTACCGCAAGGGCGTCTTTTGCGTCCGACTGGGGTTTCCGCGTACGGTCCCTGGCGCAGGCGGCGGCGTCCGCGACCATACCGCTAAAATAACCGGTAGGCGCGGTAAATCCGTCCCGTGTTTTTTTAAGACTGCGAAACCCTTCGGCATAGGGACTTTCGGCGCTTTCCCAGACTTCAAAAATTCCGTTTCCTATGCGCAGCCTTCCCCTGACGCAGGAACATTCCAGTTCAAAAACAAGGTGATCGCGCTCCGCGCCCAGTTCCAGCAAAAAGGGCAGCGGATTTAACGCCGGAACAGAGGGATTTTTTAAAATTCCGGAAAGATACGCCGTACCGCCGGAAAGCATATTGGCCCTGCGTGTATGATGATACAATTCCGCTCCGGTAAGAAACATGACCGCGTCCGCCAGATGGGTCCCGTCGTGCCACAATACGTCCAGAAGACGGCGGCTTCTTCCCATGTAAAGGGTTCCCTTTACCCCCAGAAGCGGCCCCAGCTGTTCCCCCGCCAGTATGTTCCGCGCTTCGCGGTAATCCGCCGAATAACGCCGCTCGTGGTTTACCACGATGGTGATTGCTCCCCCCTCGGCAAGCGCGGCGATTTTTTTGGCCTTTCGAAGCGTATCGGCCAGCGGCTTTTCGCAGACCGCGACCTTTACCCCGTAACGGGCGGCAAGCGCGCAATATTCCAGATGGCTGTCGGGGTGCGTGGCAATATGAACAATATCGGGTCTTTCGGCGGCAAACATGGTTTCGGCGTTTTCGTAGACGGGCGCATTCCAGCGTTCCAAAAACAGCGCGCGGCGTTCCGCGTTATTGTCCATGCCGGCGCGTAATATACAATCGCTGTTTGCGCTTACCGCGCCGGCATGGGTACAGGGTTTTTCGCGTTTTGAATCACTTTCAAGAAGGCTTGCAATGCGGCCAAGGCCTACAAGACACACCGACAGCTTTTGGCTCATCGTTTACCTACACATTTGTTATGTTATTTGTACCGCGCTTATTCGTTTATGAGGCGCTGATCCTTTTCTTCGCCCGGACGGAACAGATATTGATCGGGAAGTTTAAATGTCCGCTCCATTGAAAAAGATTTGGCGCTGTAAACTTCGCTTTCTACGGGAATAAAAAAGACATATACAATTTCCGCATAATCCGCAGCGGTAACACGCAGGGTATATTCAAAACCTCCGCGCGTTCCCGCCTCTTTGGCGGCGACAGGACGCGGCCAGAACGAAAACGCTCCATTAGTGTTGGGAATAATTTTATACGGATTCTGCCAGTTTTGATCTTTCATGGAAACATGATGACCGTTCTGTAAAAGTTCGACGTCGACTTCCGCCATCGGCGAAAAATTAAGGCCGCTAAAAACACGCCCCATTATTGTGGGAATATTGAACACCGGCGTTGTGTACGTTTCGTCCATATTTCTGCCGTGGGTTACATAGGGCCGCTGGTTATGGCTTACCCGCTTGATCCCTTCGTACACCAGGGCGGCAAGATCGGCCCTGTCCTGGGGATTGGCCTGATTGGCGCGGACAGCGCCCCGGTGGGAAACCACGTAGTAGGGGGTGATGTGATTAAGTACATAGCAAACCGCATCCTGGCGGCATTTATCACAGGTACAGATGCCGGAAACCGGCTTCCCCTGGGCTTCAAGCGAGTCGCAGATTGAGTTGACTTCCTGAATAACCAGATCTTCCCTTGTATTGTGTATTTCCATCGCACTTAAAGGTAATTCAAATTTTATACTTATGCAAGCATCTTAAGGATTTTTTGGGCGATGCCCGCGCCCTGTGGGCCCGGCTGGGCCAGCGGCTCTTTGGTAAATACACGGACAATACGCAGTGAGCCGACAAACGCGTCCAGCACATTTTTTTTGAAGGCGCTGGAACTTTCGCCAAAAGCAACCCCTTCATCCCGAACAAAAAGATCGGTTTCAAAAGAAACGCTCTCGGGAACATCTATGATCAAAGCCGGCGCGCCGGTATTTTTTCCCAGCTCCGCTTGAAGCCGCCCGGCAAGCAGCGCCTCTTTTTCAGACCGGGCCGCTATGGAATCAAGCCCGGTAATCGCGGTATAGGGAAAAGCCGCCGCTTCATAAAAGAGCCTGCCGCCCCGGACCTGCGCGGCAAGCTCAAAGGGCGCAAAGTTTTTTTTGCCCATAAGGGCAAAAAGCTCCTGATCGTCCAGACCGTAAAGATCATCGCCCCGGATTATTTTTGCGTCCAGCCCGGCACAGAGGGCTTTTTTTATCATGGCGGTCGCCGAACGAACCTGCCGGTGCCAATATACATTCCGGTACATAAGGTACTTTGAAAAAAGCAGCGCCTCTACCCCGGGAATTCCCCGCGAATCAATATCCACTCCCCGCAGGGGATGGGGAATAAGGCGGGAAAAAATAAAATCGACATCCTGATCCCCGTAGGGGACGCCGCAGTAACGCGCGTCACGGTTAAGATAATCAAGCTTGTCGGGATCAAGAACACCGGAAAGCAGGCGGCGGTAAAAGAGCAGTTCGCCGCTTCCGGCCGGCGCGGTTTTATCAATAATCGCGGCGCATAATTCCGGATCGCCGCCCGCTTTTGCGACCAGCGAACGCTGCGGCTCGGCGCGTATTAAGCCGGCGGAAAGGCTTTCGTGATCCCGCAGGGCGATTTCCTTGAGCGAATGCGTGTAGGGAAAGTGCCCCAGATCGTGCAGCAGCGCGGCGGCAAGAAACGAAAACGCCCCCTGGCGGCTTATCAACGCGCCGGACTGTTCGGCAAGACCAGTAAGGAGCCGCCTCGCCAGATGGTACACGCCGATTGAATGTCCAAAACGCGTATGGGTAGCTCCCGGATAAACGCGGCAGGCGGGACCAAGCTGAAAAATCCGCCCAAGGCGCATGAAGGCTTTTGTTTCGGTAAGGGCGGCGATGCCCTCAGTCATGTAAATATGGCCCCAGAGCGGGTCCCGCAGGGGGATGGTAAACGCTTCCCGCAAAAACGAACCGGCATCCATATCTGTCACTATAGAAGAATATGGCGGCTTGGACAATCGCCGCCTGAATTGCCGGGTTTTTATTTCTTTGCCAATATCTCCATCATGGCCGGGCGGTTTTTGTATTTGATTTTATACTGGGCTTTCATGTCCGCCGCCACTGCGCCGCCGCCGGGTATTTTTTTTATCTTTTTGAATACGCTGACGATGCGCTCGTAACAGGGCCGGCCGGTATTTTCTTTTGCGGCAGTTATAACGATTCTTCCCTGAGCGGCGCGGCAATGATTATCCGGGGTACCTGCGGCTCCGTCAACGACGGCAGAGACCGCATGGCGCCGGGGGGCTACTGTTTCGCCGATGTTCACTCTCTGGAAAAGATCCGCAGGGAACTTACCATTATCAAGCAGCGGGGGGCTAAAGCTGAATTTGAACTTTGTCATGTGGGGCAGTACGCAACCAACCCAAAAGACGGGTATGCCATAGGCCCTGTATCCCTGATTCGTGAAGATGGCACCGAGGTGCGCGCCATGGACACCGGTATGATGGAATATGTCGTGGAGCGTTTTGTCAGTGCGGCGCTGGATGCAAAGAACTTTGGATTTGACGCTATTTTGCTTCATTTTTCACATGGCTGGCTGCCGACCCAGTTTATGTCGCCCTATTTTAACAAGCGGACCGATGAATATGGGGGCAGCTTTGAAAACAGGATACGGTTTCCAAAAATGATAGTGGAAGCGGTAAGAAAGGCACTGGGTCCCGATTTTCCCCTTGATATGCGGATTAGCGGGGAAGAGCATGTCCCCGGGGGTATGCACATTGAAGAAGTTGCCGCTTTTATCCACGAAGTGGAAGACCATCTGGATATGGTTCATATTTCCTGCGGAATTGAACGGATTAAAAGCGGGATCGTACACATGTCAACCTCACCCTTTGTAGGCCACATGTGTAACGCCGCTCTTTCCGAATTTGTCAGGAAGGCGGTAAAAATTCCTGTTGCCGTGGTAGGCGCAATCATGACCCCCGAGGAAGGCGAGCAAATCATAGCTTCGGGAAAGGCCGATGCCGTGGTGATTGGGAGGTAAATGCTCGCGGACCCGAATTGGGTTAAAAACGCCTGGGAATGCCGGGCAGAGGATACAGCCCCCTGTCTGCGCTGCCTTAACTGCTATGGGGAAGTGACTCCGCCGCTGCCGGGACGCAGAGGATTTCAATACTGTTCCGTTAACCCCCGTGTTCATCGGGAAGATATTGTTCCCCGCAGGCTTGAAAAGGCTGAAAAACAAAAAAAAGTTGTTGTCATCGGAGGAGGACCCGCCGGCATGAAGGCCTCCCTTACGGCGAGGGAGCGGGGTCATGAGGTGATCCTTTTTGAAAAGAACGCTTCCCTTGGAGGACAAACCCGCTGTGCGGATTATGACAGCTACAAGGCGGATCTAAAGCGGTATCGGGATTATCTTATATGTCAGCTTCATAAATCCGCTGTTGATATCAGGCTTTCCACGGAAGCAACTCCCGAAATGGTTGCCGCTGAAAACCCCGACAGTCTTGTCCTTGCTTTGGGATCTGTTCCGTTCATCCCGAAAATCCCCGGCCTTGATGAAGTAAATTTTCTTGCTTCGGCGGATGCGTACCCTAAAATCGGCGATACCGGAAAGCGGGTTTTCATTATTGGCGGGGGATCAATAGGCTGCGAGTTGGCTCTGCTGCTGGGAGAACTTGGCCGCGAAGTCGTGGTGGCGGAAATAGGCCCGCAGCTTTGTACTAACCTTAACGAATATTTTAGGGAGGGGCTTTTTGAAAAACTTAATGGCTGTTCAAAGGTGCGCTTCCATACTTCGTGTAAGGTAACACGGGTGGATAAGAACAGCGTTGATTTGGTTCTTCAGGACGGAAGCAGCCTGGAACCTGCCATGGATACAATTATTGTTGCTGCGGGCTTAAAAACCCCAAGAGACAGGGTAAACAGCTTCTATGGCATAGTACAGGATACAAACAGTATCGGCGACTGTAATTCGCCGGGTACTGTCCTTGAAGCGGTGGAAGACGCCTATTTTATCTGCGCTGCTCTTTAGGACAAAGATTTTTTACAATCGTACCCGCCCCGAAATGGGCGGGGGCGCGGTTTCGAAAAAGCGAAGTGGAAACCATGAGAACATTTGAATACACCGTTTGTGATGAACTTGGCCTTCATGCACGACCTGCCGGCAGACTGGTAAGATGCGCAAAAAGCTTTCTTAGCCGGATACGCGTGATCTGTAACGGTAAAAGCGGAGATGCAAAGCGGCTTATAGGCCTTATGAAGATAGAAATAAAAAAAGGCGAGCGCGTGCTTTTTGAAATTAACGGTGACGATGAAAAAGCCGCGGAAGAAAAATTACAGCGATTTTGCAGGGATAACCTTTAACAACTCCAACGCTTTGCCGTACAGGTTTTTTACCGGATTGCAGGCTCGGCAATATATCCGTAAATAATTTTAAAGGCCGTTTTTTCTTTTATATGTTATTGTATACCCTTGATCCATAAAACCATGATCTTCCTGCGCCGTAGATTCCCATTTTGTGTATACAATGGTATTCTCGTCATAGAACGTATACCGGGTACCATAACTTACACTGCCGTCAGTGCTGTATACGGGCCTTTTATTATTTGAAACCAAAAAGCTTCCGAAAGGCGCTTCCAAACGGCCATAGTCGTTGATACTAATGACGATTTCATCTTCGTCACCCTCTCTTATTTTTTCCATATCTTCAACAAGGGGGATAAATATTCCGGTATATTTTTTTTGAGCGTCATAAGAAAAATATAAATGTATTACCTCCTCTATATCATCATAATTTTTTACAAAGATATCTACATCGCTGTCTATAGCCATCATGACATCGTTGGGAAGAATGTTAAAGGCAACATAAAAGTTATTAAGGTCAACAGTATATCTGGCATAAACATAGACATCGCTTCCGTTCTCATTATAATGTTCTGATTCAAAATGAATTAAACTATCACCAACGGTAAAGCCTTCGTAAATTTCTTTAGGTTCAGAATGACTTATAGTATCTAATATGAAGGATCCTTTCTCGACTATTTTTTCGTCTACAAATAATAGTTCTTTTACCATCAAAAAATCATCAAATGATACCTCCAAAATGATAATATCTTTTTTAGTTGCCCATTCCGGTACATAAAGATAATAACCTAAAAATTCATCAAGAACAGTTTTATAATCGATTTCTGGTTTATTCCGGATTATTTCTTGTTCGATAATTAATGGCTGATTACCTGTTTCTTCCACAGTATTCTTTTCAGTGTTGCATGAAACAAAAAAAATCCCAAAAAGTAATAAATATAAATATTTCAGCATATAATACTCCTGCCCATATGTACCAAGATGACGCATCATTCCAATTGTTTTTTATACCCATATTTGTTTAACATTATTTTTGTCAATACTGTTTTATTTCACTTATTCGGCGGATCGGGTTCCGTTCGCCTGGGCGGCCGGCGACATCGTTCCCACGGCTCATTCCGCCCATTTTCAACATATTCTATTATTTTTATGAATCCTTCTTCCAGTATTCTTTGTTCCGGTTTTTTCTTTGGATCAAACATATTTGCAACATTCTCGAAATGTTTTAGTGAATCCTCTATAAAATTATTTATTATTTCAATCTTTGGCTCTATTCCCATTTCTATCCCCGCCTTCTTTCTTGCCAGCAATTCATTGATTTTATCCAATAATGCCTTGTCATTAATTTGTGATAATAATTTTTCAAATTCCATTGGCGGCGTTTCTTTATAATTCTCTATCCACATACAGGCCATAACCGGCCGTAATACATAAAAATATTTTTTTATCTTTACTTCGTCCGCTTTTAAAAATTGTCTATAATTTCCATTTGCCATATGTAAATAATGGTATACCGCAGATATTGGCGAAAAGTATTCATTGGATAATTCTTCCATAATATCAAAAAAATAACTGTCTTTATAATATACCACCGGTGATTTTAACCATTCAAAAAATACCGGATTTGATTTATTTATTAAAAACATCGTTTTTCGTAAATCCCAGCCGGAATAGTCAAAATCATTAATAATTGGATATTCAATAACGTCCCTTTTAGGAAGAATATTTAAATACCAATTTTTATTATGAACGTATATAAAACGTATATCGTAATCGCTGTCATTGGATTCAAAGCCCCAGGCTCTGGATCCTGATTCTACGGCATATAATATTTTAACACCATGCTCTTTTTCTATTTCGGGCAATCTTTTCTTTATAATTTCAGATATTTTCTGTTTCATATTCAAATAGTACCATATTCTTTTATACGGCGCAAGGATGCGGCGCATTTTGCCGGCCCTGGTCTTTGCCGCAAAACCCTTGTCAGGGCTGTCAAAGCGTCGCAAACGGCCGGAACGTTAGGCGCAAGCCCAAAAAAATTTTAAAAGTGGTTGACAGAATGAAAGAGAAGGGATATAGTGGATTTACGAAGAATTTAATAGCTACCAATATAGCAATACCTGTTTTGGGGGGTGATAGTATGGGGAAAATTATAGGCTGCATATTTCTTTTTTCAATAATGGTGGTTCCATCATCGTGTACATTATTACAGCTAACTAACGACGTATTACAGATGGCTGAAGACGTAAACACTTTTGATACAAAAAATGATGACGAAAGCTATCCGGGCAATGTAAAAATATACATTGAAAACAGGGCCAAGGAAATAATTGTAGTATATGATTATGACTTTTTTAGAGGTGTTGAACTTGCCCGAATTCCGATGGGAGGGGTACAATTAATAAATATAAAGAAAGGCAAAACAATATATGCAAGCGGCGGAAGCACCAAAAGGCCTTATTCAAAAATTATTTGTGATACCGATCAGGAAAAGTATCCAATATATTGAGCCTTTCCAAAGCTCAATTTTGGTAATTTTTTCAACATTTATTATCAAATGGTTCAAAATGACACGGTTTTAGGCAAAAAAGCATATTTCAAAAAACCGGATAAGGGCCCGGTCTTGCTACAGGCCCTTATCCGGGCCGGCAGAACATCGCATATACCCGGAACGTTATGCGCAATTTGTTAAAAAAATCCTAAAATTATCTGTTGACAGCAGGGATGTTTTGCGGTATAATTTGAAAAATTATGGAGGTGGTTGTAATGATAAAGAAAATGAACGCGACTGGGTTTTTGGCTGTTTTAGCCGTTTTAACGGTGCTTTCGGCTTGTGTTTCACAGCCGGTGACAAGAAATGTTATTGATGACATTGGCGGTATACTGGACATCAACCGGTTTCAGTATTATGTATCTTCCGATATAAGGCTAACCGCAACTGAAAGGGTGAGGGAGCCAAACGTTGACAGGAGCGGTACTGCCAGTGTAAAGGAAACAGCATTCCGGGATATTATTGTAATAAATAAAAGTACGATGGGAGTTTTAATGGATTCAAGAACGGACGAAGACGGTTTAATGATACTGGAAATATGTTTTGAAGAAAAGCCGTCAGACAGCGATAAAAGGATACTGTTTAAACAGGAAAGGGCGGGGTCAGAACAAAAATTTTATGTTTTCTATACGGACCTGCGGAGGCGGATACTAAAATACGGAGATGTTGAATACAGCCTTGAGACAAAAAAAGGGCAGAGACCATTTTTAGAAATAAAAATAAACAGGAAGGAAATAGAAAATGAACGAATTAGAAAGGTAAAAGGCAGGAAGGTAGAGTATTAACATACAAAGAACAAACTGCGCATAACAGACCGGTTATGCGCAGTAAATCCTCTATTCGCAGTTCACGGCGGTTCGCAGTGGGGGTTTAATGCCCTGTAGTGTCAGCTTATTAGAAAATCGGCAAAAAACTGATGGTGATAAAAATTTTTTGACAGAAAGCCGTCAAGAAATGGGATGCGGAGGTGGAAAACAGGCCAAAAACAGCTTGGTTTTTTGGGATATCAACGAAAACGTGTTGTACCGGTGGATACAGCGGTCAAAAGCGGCGGTAATCTTCGCGCGGGAAAACCTCCAGTGACGGCGTACCGGTTCATGCAAGCGAACAAAAACCGTACCCTATCGGGAAGATTGTCGGAACGGAGGGATGTCAATATCTTAATATTTATAAGGAGAGATGAAAAATGAGAAAAACAATATTTGTGTTGCTTTCATTATTTGTATGTGCTTTTGCTGCAGCCATAATTTTTGCAGAAGACTTATTGGAGTGGAAAGAGCTGTTTATACAAAATAAATCAATTCGTGATGATTTTAATATTACTGCAGAAACAGAATCACCCTGGGTACGAAACTTTAACAAATTTTTTGAAGAAAATTCAAATGACTATATTTTATATGGTGCAACAGTTTTTTCACCAAAAGTTGAAGAGGAACTCACTGAGACTGAAATGTTTGTATATGTATTTAGTTTTTTAAACAACAATGGATACATATTCACTTTAAATGAAAATGGAATAATTTGTAACAGCTATAATATTGTATATAATCTAGAGCATCTGTCTAATCCTTATTACCAGCCTGATGATGTATATTTTTCACTTGGTGGTGTTCATGGAGGAATATGGTCAATTGCAAGAGCAGCGAGTATTAAAAACAACATGGTGAATATACAGTTTAAGATAATAAAAGGTATTGAGTTGAAGAAAGAGATAGGAATAGAATAGGTCCGACCCGTAGTGTCAACTTATTCGAAAGACGGCAAAAAAACCGAAAGCGGGAAATTTCTAACGGAAAGTCGTCAAGAAGTGGGATACGGAGTAGAAAACAGGTTGGAAACAGCTTGATTTTCAGCCACGGAGGGCTTATCGATCAGTTGATAGCACAAAACTAAGATTTGAGGAGCTTTAAAATGAAGAGCGGATTTCCCCTGTTTATGTTGTTAATTGGATGTATGTCAATGAATAATTCACAATCATATTTATCAAATGGGGCATTAAGAAAATATAACGGCAAAGAAGTTTCTGTTTTTCTGAACGATCTGACTGAAAAATTTATTGAGTACTATTTCCTAGATGAACCACCAGGAAAACTGGGCGGATGTACACTTTGCTTTGAAACATATGAGATAAATATTTATATTTCTTCCTGGAATTTTGTAAAAAGATTCAATCGGGAAATGGTATGGGATTTTGAAGACTTTAAAAAGGAGAAAATTGATAGAATAAGAATTATAAAATACTAGCGTAGTGTCAACTTATTAGAAAATCGGCAAAAAAGCCAGGAATTTGCCAAAAAACAACATGATTTTTGACATGCGGACACAGTTATCCTGCTGTGAAAGCTTTGAGTTAGTAAATTGCAACAAATAACGCCTACGCCGCTTCGCGGTAGTAATGGTTGTGTAATCCAAAGAGAAGAGGATTTAACCGTGATGTCAAATAAGTATTTTTTCTTCGTAAACTTCTTTGACTTCTTCGACTTTGAGGTAAAAAAACCCACAGGGTGCATAGAAGGCGCGAAACCCGAAAAGCGGCGGCTTCTGTTTAATCGCTCCGGTCGCCAGCTGTTCGGGCGGGGCGTTGACACCAAGGACCGCTGCGGCATACCGGCATATGTAACGACCGCGCTGTTTGCGTCCGGAACAGCGGCCAATCCGGGCTCCCTCCCTTGTAAAATACCGTGATCGTGCGCTAAACTGATACCGGTCTATGAACGTTATCCATTTTACTTCCTGCCCCGATGATCCCGGCGACCAGACGTTACGGCAAAAAGCCGCTTCTGTCAAAGATATCAACGACCGGGTTCGTGAACTTGTCGCCGGTATGCGCGCGCTTATGGTAAAGGACAAGGGCGTGGGGCTTGCGGCGCCCCAGGTGGGAATGTTGCAGCGCGTCTTTGTTACCCATGCCGATGGAGACGAGTTCCGCGTTTTTATCAATCCTTCCGTACTGTGGACAAGCCAGGAACAGGCTGTTTACGAAGAAGGCTGTCTTTCACTGCCGGGAATCTGGGCCGAAGTCGTCCGGCCCCGGGCGATCAAGATTCAGGCGTGGAACGAAAAGGGCCGGGCGTTTACCCTGGATGCTTCGGGTATTTTGGCGCGGGTCATTCAGCATGAATATGATCATTTACAGGGAGTGCTTTTTATTGATCGCGTCGACCAGGCCCGGCGGGACAAACTTCTTGCAAAAATCGCCAAAGCAAAAAAATAAATGCGTGTACTTTTTGCCGGAAACCCGGCTATCGCCGTACCATCGCTTGCCATAGCCGCAGGAACATCCTGGACGCTTGCCGGAGTGCTTACCAATTCCGACAGCGCGCGGGGCAGAAGCGGCAAAAAAGAATCAAGCGACATTGCAAGGGCGGCCCTTTCGCTGGGGGTTCCCGTTCTTAAATTTGATACGCTCAAAACAGAAGCGCGCGAAGCGGCCGCCGCCCTTAAAGCCGATTTACTTGTTTCGTTTGCCTACGGACGCATCTTTGGGCCAAAGTTTCTTGCCCTCTTTCCCCTGGGGGGAATTAACATTCATCCTTCCCTGCTGCCCAAATACCGCGGGCCTTCGCCCATACAGGAGGCAATCTTTCGCCGCGACACCTATACCGGCGTCAGCATACAGCGGCTTGCCGCGGGCATGGACGAAGGCGACATCCTTTTGCAAACGGTTGTTCCGCTTGACGGCCGCGAAACCACCGCGTCGCTCAGCGAAACAGCCGCCCGTGCGGGAGCGCGGCTGCTTAATCAGTTTCTGTCCGCGCTTAAAGAAAACGGAACAGCCGCGCTTACAGGACAGCCGCAACAGGGGGAGCCCAGTTACTGCACGCTTTTAAACCGCGCCAGGTCGTGTATCGACTGGAATCAGAGCGCACTGGACATTGACGCGCAGATTAGGGCCTGTACGCCCTGGCCGGCGGCGCACACCGCGCATAACGGCAAAGTAATCAACATACTCAGGGCGATGCCTGTCCCCGGTGAAAGCCCCCGGCCGCCCGAAGGCGCGCCCGGCCAGGTCTTGGGCAAGGACCGTAAATTCGGTATACTAATTCAAACAGGAGACGGGGTGCTCGCGGTTTCGTGCCTTCAGTATCAAACCAAAAAGGCGCTTCCCTGGCAGGCCTTTTTAAACGGCGCGCGGGATTTTACCGGTTCCTGTCTCCAAGGGGGATTTTGATTTATGGCGCTGAATTTTGATCTTGAAGGCATCGAAGACTACATGGGAGATCATCTTAAACTCTTTATCTCCCTTACGATAGGCCTGCTTTTTTTTGTCGGATTGATCGCCCTTTCGGTATTCCTTATCGTCGTACGGGGCAAGGAACAGGTAATGGTTCCCGACATTGTCGGCCGCGATCTTACCCAGGCGCTGATGGAACTGCAGGAAAAGGAACTGTACCCGCGGATACAGCTGCGTTCAACCGGATCAGAAAGCGATCGCGGAACAATCCTTGAACAGGAACCGCCGGCGGGCACCATTGTAAAAGCGGAACGCCGTATTAATCTGGTGGTAAGCCAGGGCGTCGCGCTCGATAAAATTGGAAACTACATTGGAAAAAACATTGGCGATGTCCGCGTATCGCTTACCCTGCTGCGCGAGCAGAATCCGCAGATACAGATTTCGGTAAAAGAACCGTTTATGTATCAATATTCCAGCGAGCCGGTGGGCACCATACTTCAGCAAAATCCCGAACCGGAAACAGACATTACCGGCTCCACAACGCTTGAACTGGTAGTAAGCCGCGGACCCGAAAACGTACGCATCGCCGCCCCGGATCTGCGGGGCTTGACCATTACGCAGGCGCTGGAACGGATCAGCCAGGCTCAGGTGAATTTTAGATTTACGCTACGCGCGGCAAACGAAAACGAACGCCCCGATACGGTAATTGCCCAGGACCCCGGACCGGGGGCCGAGTTACGCCCCTCCGACCGCGTATCGGTCACGGTTACCAGCCCCACTCCCTCTGCGGGCGAAGTAGTCGGCATGTATACCTACACGCTTCCCCAAAATCCCTATCCCCTTCTTGTTTCCGTCGAGGCGGAGCTTCCTTCGGGTGTCAGGCAGCGGCTGGTAAGTTTTAATCATTCAGGCGGCGAAGTTTCGGTTCCGTACCGCCTGCCCTTTGGTTCGACAATCATTCTTTCAATGCTTGACCGCGAAATTAACCGGCAGCAAATTAACGAACCGGTCGAGAATCTTTCGCTTGACGAAATGTAGCGCGTCCGGTAAATAGAGCCGGCACGAAAGGAGTTTTTCCCCTATGAAAAAAATAACATGGGTATGTATCTGTCTGATTGTTTTTTACGTCCCGCTTTTTACCCAGGAGCCTCCCGGCGCGCAGGAAGTTGCCCAGGATCCTTCGCTGCTTGTCGGCGTTTCGATAAGCGATCTTATTACCCGCTACGGCGTGCCCAAACAGGTTAAAGCGGCGCGGGGAGCAGCCGAATGGCAGGATGATGTCGTATTTATTTACGATTCCGGCGAATACTATGTCTACCTCGACCGTGTCTGGCAGGTACGGGTAAAATCGGCGTATGGAGTAAAAGAAGGCGACCCCCGTACTGCGGTAAACCGCGCATTGGGCGAAGGCAGGGATTTTAACGGTTACAGCCTTTATCAGCGGCCCAGCAAAATGTGGCCCATTATGATTCGAATTAACTGGACCGCATCGGGACGAACCGAAGGTATGTATATTTTCCGCTCGGATTTTTAGGAGGACCTAAAGATCAATCCTCGAGCTGCCGCGCAGCTTGCGAATTTATTTGCTGGTGGAGCAAATGGCTAAATTATGTTTATGTCTTACCGGAAAAACGATAGCCCGCAATCTGGAAATACTGGACCGGTACCGTTCCTTTATCGACATTGCCGAACTTCGCGTTGATCATCTTGATCCCGACGAACGCTTTTCCATTCGAATGTTTCCCGAACAGGCGGGAATTCCGGTAATTCTTACCATACGGCGCAGAATCGACGGCGGGCTTTTTGATAATGGCGAAGGCTCGCGGGTGTCGCTGCTTTCAAAAGGGCTTGCCTTTGCCGAGGCGGACCGCAGGCATAATTTTGCCTATGTCGATTTGGAAGAAGACCTGGAAGTCCCCGGCCTGGAAGATGCCGCGCGTACCTTTGGCACGCGCATCATACGGTCATTCCACGACTTTGACGGCGTGGGCGACGACATTGTTAAACGCCTGCGAAACATGCGCCGCGTCGGCGATGAAATTGTAAAAGCCGCGGTCATGCCCCGGACGCTGTCCGATGTTTCCAGGGTGTACCGTATCGCCGCCCAAACAAAGGACCTTGAAAAAATTCTTATCTGTATGGGCCCGCTGGGAATCAACACGCGCATACTTGCAAACCGTTTGGGTTCTCATCTTTCCTACGCTTCCCCCTCGGGCGAAGGCGACACAGAAAAGGCGTCCCCGGGCCAGCTTGATCCGAGGGACATGGCCGAGTTATACCGCTTTCGCTCGGTAGGCGAAAAAACAAAAATTTTGGGCGTTACCGGGCATCCGCTTAAAACAACATTCAGCCCGATGATCTTTAATACCGTGTTTAACCACGAAAAGATCGACGCCGTGTATGTTCCCTTTCCCGCCGATGATCTTGAAGGATTTTTGGAGCTTGCCCGCGAAATCAAACTTTTAGGCGCCTCAATTACCGTTCCCTACAAAGAAGAAATTATTCCCTTTCTTGAAGAAACTTCGGATGTGGTTTCCGCTATCGGCGCCTGCAATACCATACTTTTTAACGGCGAAAAATGGAGCGGCATTAATACCGATACCTCTGGTTTTTCCGAGTCGCTTTTATCGGTCATGAACCGCAAACATTTTAAGGGGCTTAAGTTTACCATAATCGGCGCAGGCGGCGCGGCAAAAGCGGTGGCCCACGAAATCTTTCGCCTAAAGGGAAAATGCCTCGTACTTAACCGCGGCGCCGTACGCGCGCGCGATTTGGCCCATCACTATCATTTTAAATGGGGCGGCCTTGACAGCGGAAGCCTTGACCTTATGGATTCCTATTCAGACGCAATCATTCAGACAACGCCGGTAGGAACATTCCCCAATCTGGAAAGCGACCCCTTTCCCCAATATCCCTTTAAGGGAAGCGAGGTCGTGATGGACCTTATCTACAACCCCCAGCGCACCGCCTTTCTAAAACGCGCCCAGGCGGGGGGTTGCACTATTGTTAATGGTTTTGATATGCTTGTCCGGCAGGCAAAGTATCAGTATCAGTTCTTTCTTGACAGGGATTTTCCCGATCAGCTTATTCCCCGGCTCAAGCTTTGGGCGGGTCAGTAGGCGCCTGGAAAGATTAAACTAAAGGAATCAAGGCGGCTTTAAGTGAACGAAGAAGCAAAAGAAATTGCAGCCCGCGTCAAGGTGCTCCGCGAAATCGAAGAAATTCCGGCGGAAGAGCTTTGTAAAGAATTGGGTTTTAACGTCATCGACTACCGAAAGTGGGAAGCCGGCGAAGAAGACATTCCCGTAGGCTCGCTGGTAGAAATCGCGGCTCACTTTAAGGTAGACCTGACCGAACTAATCAGCGGAAAGCCTTCGCGTCTTACCGGGTACTGTGTTACGCGGGCCGCTAAAGCGCCCGAGGTAAGCCGCCGTCCCATGTACCGCTACTGGAACCTTGCGTACACGTTTCACAACAAGCGCGGCGAACCTTTTTTGGTAGAGGCCAAACCCGAAACAGAAGATAAGCCTTTGCACCTTAACACCCACCCGGGGCACGAGTTTGATTATGTACTCGAAGGCCGTCTCTTGATTTCGGTGGGCGGACACGAAGAAGAACTGGGACCGGGGGACGCCATTTATTACGATTCAAACGAAATGCACGGCATGAAGGCGCTTGGCGGAAAGTCCGCCCGCTTTCTGGCGATGGTTTTGTAAAATATGACAAAGCCGCGGACGGAATTCATCAGTCCAGACTTGAACAACCGGAGGATTTTGGGACATGAATTTTCTTGACACTTTTTTGCAAAAAAAAGAATTTGAATCATACGAAGATCTTTACGCAAATTATAAGGTAACGGTTCCCGGCAGCTTTAACTTTGCCTGGGACGTAATGGATCAATATGCCGCAAAAAACGCGGGCGCGCGCGCCATGCTCTGGTGCGACGAAAAGGGCGCCGAGGCTGTTTTTACATTCGGCGACATTAAAAAGCTTTCAAACCAGGCGGCAAACACCTTTATCGCGGCGGGGATTAAAAAGGGCGATCCCGTCATGTTAATTTTAAAACGCCATTGGGAATACTGGCCCGCGCTTTTGGCGCTTCACAAGATTGGCGCCATCGCGATACCGGCAACCCATCTTTTAACCAGCAAGGATATTGTCTACCGCTGCAAAGCCGCCGGTATTTTGGGCATTGTCTGTATTGACGAAGAAAAAATTATGGGCGCGATAGATGATGCGGACGCGAAACTGCGGGCCGGGGGAAGCGCCCTTCGCCTTAAAGCGTTTATGACCGGCGCGCACGGGGGCGGGGGCGACAAGGCGCAGGGCGAAAACTGGACTGATTTTAAATCGCTCATGGAAAAAGCGGACGCCGAATTAAAACGGCCCGAGGCGGTAAACACCAATGCCGACATTATGCTGCTTTATTTTACGTCGGGCACCACGGGAATGCCCAAAATGGTACAGCATAATTATATATATCCGCTGGGACACATTACTACCGCCCGCTTTTGGCACCAGGTAGAAGAGGGCGGCCTTCACATTACTGTTGCCGACACCGGCTGGGCAAAGGCCGCCTGGGGCAAGATATACGGCCAGTGGATTTGCGGCGCGGCTCTTTTTGTATACGATTACGACCGCTTTGTACCGCACGAAATGCTTTCTGTTATTTCAAAGCATAAGGTATGCACCTTTTGCGCGCCGCCGACCGTGTACCGTTTCTTTGTCAAGGAAGATCTAAAAAAGTATGATTTTTCCGCGCTTAAAAACTGCACGGTCGCCGGCGAGCCCCTGGAACCGGAAATTTACGAACGCTTTAAAGAAGGGACTGGAATTAAACTGCGCGAGTGTTACGGCCAGACAGAACTTACCGTTACCGTGTGTACCTACCCGTGGATGGAGCCAAAGCCCGGTTCCATGGGAAGGCCCGCCCCCGGCTACGATCTTGATCTGCTCCGCGAAGACGGTACTTCCTGCGATACCGGCGAAGAAGGGCAGCTTGTCGTGCGTACCAGTAACGCCAAACCGCTTGGAATGTTTGACGGCTATTACCGCGACAGGGAACTTACCGCCTCTGTTTGGCATGACGGCATTTACTATACCGGCGACATGGCCTGGCGCGATGAAGACGGCTACCTTTGGTTTGTCGGGCGTTCCGACGATGTTATCAAAAGTTCGGGGTACCGGATTGGCCCCTTTGAAGTAGAAAGCGCCCTGGTGGAACATCCCGCGGTTCTTGAATGCGCCATTACCGGCGTTCCCGATCCCGACCGCGGAGCGGTGGTTAAGGCAACGGTTGTTCTTGCCAAAGGCTGGGCCGCGTCGGAGGAACTAAAAAAAGAACTGCAAAATCACGTAAAAAAAATTACCGCGCCCTACAAGTATCCGCGCATCGTCGAGTTTGCGGCGGAACTCCCCAAAACGATCAGCGGTAAGATTAGACGTGTCGAAATACGGGAAAAAGAGGAACAGCATTAACAAGTATGTAGATCGCCTTACCGGGACCAGCCTCATCGATCCCGAACTATACGACCGCTTTAATGTCAAGCGGGGGCTCCGCAACGCCGATGGAACCGGCGTGCTTGTCGGCCTTACCCGCATCGGCGACGTCCACGGTTACATTATCGACGAGGGCGAAAAAATACCCCAGGAAGGCAAACTCTACTATCGCGGAATCGATGTAGAAGACATTGTCCATAACGCCGCCGCCGAAGACCGTTACGGTTTTGAAGAAACGGTATATCTTCTTCTTTTTGGCGAGCTGCCCGCCCGCGAAGAACTGGATGATTTTTCTACCCTGATTGGAAACTGTCACGCCCTTCCCCACAATTTTGCGGAAGACGCGATTATGAAGGCGCCGTCGCGGGATGTCATGAACAAGCTTGCGCGTTCGGTGCTTACCCTGTATTCATACGACGAAGATCCCGAAAACCGCTCGCCCAAAAACATTCTGCGCCAGTGCCTGGAACTTATCGCGCGTTTTCCTACGATTGTGGCATATTCGTACATGGCAAAAAAGCACTACTATGATCACGAAAGTCTTATTATTCACATGCCGGATTCCAGGTGCAGCTGCGCGGAAACAGTGCTTTCCCTTATACGGAGCGATCAACGGTTTACCCGTCTTGAGGCGGAGGTGCTGGATCTAAGTCTGGTTCTGCACGCCGAACACGGCGGGGGCAATAATTCAACCTTTGCCGTTCATCTTGTTTCATCCGCGGATACCGACACCTTTTCGGCGATTACCGCAGGCCTTGTGTCCCTTAAGGGACACAGGCACGGCGGCGCCAACATTAAAGTCATACAGATGATGGACGAAATAAAAGGCGCGGTAAAACGCTGGGACAGCGAAGGCGAAGTTGCCGACTACCTTACCCGCATTTTGCGCGGCGAAGTCCACGACGGTTCCGGCCTGATCTACGGACAGGGACACGCCGTTTATACCAAAAGCGATCCGCGCGCCGTGCTGCTTAGGGAACGGGCGGCCCTTTTGGCAAAAGAAAAAAGCTTTACGGATGAATTTAACCTGTACTGCCTTATCGACGCCTTGTCCCCGGAAGTATTCAAAAAGGTAAAAGGGTCTGACAAGGTAATCTGCGCCAACGTTGATTTTTATTCGGGCTTTGTATACCGGATGCTTGGAATTCCCGCGGAACTTTATACGCCGCTTTTTGCGGTCAGCCGTGTAGCCGGCTGGTGCGCCCACCGCCTTGAAGAAGTAATCGGCGCGGGCAAAATTATCCGCCCGGCCTATAAATGCGTTCAGCGCCGAAGGGACTATGTGCCGTTTTTGCAGCGCTGACAGTCTGCCGGACTTACCGGGCTTACCGTCAGGCTGCCCCGGCAAATAAATTCGCAAACTGCGCAGCCGAATTCACAAGCCGCGCCGCCGCGCAGCGGGTCGAGGATTGACCTTTAGGTCAGTAGCCGTCAGGGCTGCCCAACCAGTAAATTCGCAAGCCGCGCAGCAGGTTGTCGGGGATTGACCTTTAGGTCACTCCTTAATCCATATAGTAACCGCCGTTAATATTTACATTCTCGCCGTTAATAAAGCCCGCCTCGCCGGAGGCAAGAAACAGCATAAGGGCGGATATGTCTTCAACGGTACCCAGGCGGCGCACGGGGATTTTTGCGGCGGCATCCTGTCTGCGGCCTTCGTCCCAGTATGCCATAAGCTGCGTCATTACCGCGTGCGGCGCGATGCTGTTACAGGTGACGCCAAACGGCCCCAGATTATAGGCGACGGACCTTGTCACCGAAAGCAGCGCGCCCTTTGAAGCGCCGTACGCAAAAGTTGTCGAGTGGTCGCCCATTTTTCCGCAGATCGAAGAAACATTGATAATCCTTCCGTACTTTTGTTTTTTCATGTGCGGCGTTACCGCGCGAATCGCGTAAAGGGCGCCTTTTACATTAATATCAATTGTCGCGTCAATAAGCTCGTCCGTGGTTTCTTCGATAGAAAAATTTTTTAAAATTCCCGCGTTATTTACCAGAATATCCACCCGGCCAAACGCCTCTACGGTTTTTTTTACCAGATTGTCAATTTCGCTTCGTTTTGAAACATCACAGCGGACGGCGATATGGGTAATTCCCGCTTTTGAAAGCTGACGGTCCGCTTCTTCAAGAAGCGCCGCGTTCACGTCAGAAATCGCCACGCTCGCTCCTTCTGCCGCCATATCCCTGGCAAGCTGAAACCCAATGCCCTGCGCCGACCCGGTAATAATGGCGGCCTTTCCGGTAAACCTGTCTTCTCTCATATAAAACCTCCAAATAGTATCGATGCCGGCGGATTGACCTTTAGGTCAGCAGCCGCAAGGCTGCCCAGCAAATAAATTCGCAAGCTGCGCAGCAGGTCGGGGATTGACCTTTAGGTCAGCAGCCGCCAGGCTGCCCAGCCAACAAATTCGCAAGTTGCGCAGCAACTTGGCGGGGACTGACCTTTAGGTCATTCCCGCGGGGTAAGCACTACCTTTGCGTATTTCATATCCATTACCCCCTGGTAGCCTTCCAGCCATTTTTCCATGGGGAGTACGGTGATCATTTTGGCAAATTCATCTTTGCAAAGCTGTAAAAGTTTTACCGCTTCTTTTACCTGATCGGGCGTTGAGTCCGACGTACCGTAAAGAACCAGTTCATTGTAGTGAATCATCCGGCTGGACAAACCAAGTTTTTCCCTGTCGGGGGGAAGGCTGGCAAAATAGGAAACATAACCGCCTTTGCGCGCATACGAAGGGGCTTTTTCCTGTATGCTTTGCACCGGCGCGGCAATTACCACCAGTTCAAAACCCAGGCCGCCGGAATATTCACGGTAAACGCCGTCAAGGTCTTCGGGCCGAATTACCGTAAAACCGAGCGCCTTTGCGATTTCTGCCTTTTGTCCGGCAAAATCGCTGGTAACAATGTTTTTTACCCCGGCGCTCCTTATGGCAATCGCGTGCAGCAACCCTATGGCGCCAAGCCCGATTATAAGGACATCCTGCATTTTAGATACCGGCGCGCGGGATAATCCGTTTACTACACAACTAAGCGGTTCCGCAATTGCCGCCACCGGCGCGGGAATATCATCCGGACAGGAAACAAGATGACCGCCGCTTATCGCATCGGGCGGCAGGGCCAGGTATTCGGCCATTGCGCCGGGAATCTGGAACCCAATCGAACGCGGGGCGGCGCACAAATTCCGCCTGCCCGCTTTACAGTAATAACAAACACCGCAGCCGATGGTAGGCGCCATTACCACCCTGTCGCCTTTTTTAAAAACCGGCGTTTTACTTTCTTCTATGCGGCCCACAAATTCATGACCCACCGTCTGCGGATGCGTAAGCCGGTTGTTGCCCGCATTGTATGCCTTGATGTCGGTACCGCACACAGAAAACGCTTCTGTTTTAACAAGAACCCCGCCTTCTTCGCATTGGGGAACCGGAGCATCTGTTTCCAGCCGAAGATCTTTTATTCCGTACCATTGCAGCCTTTTCATCTGTATCCTCCCTACCGGCCCATCATTCCGCCCGTCACATCAAAAACCGCGCCGGTAGAATACGAAGCGGCGGCGCTTGCCAAAAAGGCAACCATTTCGCCGACTTCGCGAACTTCTCCAAGCCGCTTGAGCAATAAATTCTGCTGATATTTTTTTACCGCTTCTTCATCGGTCAGGGTAACCGCGGTCAGCCCGGTAAGGAGCATGCCCGGGCACACCGTGTTTACAAAAATGCCGTATTTGGCCGCTTCTTTTGCCAGCGATATGCCAAAGGAAACAACCGCTCCCTTTGAAGCGGAATAGTGTGTCTTGCCGTTTTTGCTCCCGTTAAAGGCGGCCTGGCTTGCAATATTGATAATACGACCGCCGCGTTTTTGCGGAATGGCGCGGCGCAAAAATTCCCTGCACATAAGGAATATCGAATCGACATTGACCGCCATACAGTCCCGCCATGTTTTAAAATCGGAATCGACAATGGAAACATGAGGACAAACGCCCGCGTTATTTACCAAAATGGTAACGGGCCCCAGTTCCTTTTCGGCAATGTCAAAAACTGCTGCCACATCCGCCTCGCGGGAAACGTCCGCTTCGACAGGCACGGCCTTGACCGCGTACGCGGCGCTTAGTTCGTCCGCGATACCCCGGGCCTTATCCCCGCTCGCCGCGTGACCATAGCCAAGCAGCAAATCGACCCCTTCGCGGGCAAGCACCCGGGCAATTCCCTCGCCCAGACCCCGCGAAGCCCCGGTAATAATCGCTTTTTTTCCTTTGAGGTTTAGTTCCACGTTACTCTCCGGTTATTGTGACAGGAGGATTGTAACATGAAAAACAAAACCTGTCAACAAATCGAGCAAAACTTACATCATATTACAATATATTCATTATTTTTGGCGTAAAATCATGGATATTCACTGATACTTTACAAGATATTACACTATTTTACATGCCCGCGCGAAAGAATCCCGGCTGACGTTTGCTAAATTCACTTGACTTTTGAACTAAACTATTTTACTATGAATTCAGTATGAACCTTAAAACTGTTTTAACCAAAGACACAATCAGCCTTCATTTGAAGGGTTCCACGAAAGAGGAGATTATTAACGAGCTCCTTGATATTCTTGTTCAGGCCGGCAAAATTCAGGATTGCCCCGCAGCGTTCGCGGCGGTCATGGATCGCGAGCAAAAAATGTCCACCGGCATGAAGCACGGAATCGCCATTCCCCACGGTAAAAGCGCAACCATCAAAGACCTTGTGGCCTGTATCGGCGTCTCCGATACCGCCGTAGATTTTGACGCGCTGGATCACGAACCCTGCCGAATCTTTATTATGACCCTTTCCCCACTTGAAAAAACAGGACCGCACCTCCAGTTTCTTGCCGAAGTTTCCCTGCTTTTTAAAAGCGCCGAAAAACGGTCCGAGATACTTAAAGCGGACAGCCCCGAAGCGATTTTAAGGATTTTAGCGGAATAAGAAGGATTAACCTAAAGGTTAATCCCCGACCTGTTGCGCGGTGCTGCGGCTTGCGAATTTATCTGCTGGGCAGCCTGACGGCTGCTGACCTAAAGGTCAATCCCCCGATCTGCGGTTGTCGGGCAGATACAGCGAAAAATGATACGTAAGCGACACTGCTGCGCGTCACAGCTTGCAGTTTGCGAGCTTGTCGGTCGGGCAGTTGACGGTTGCTGACCTAAAGGTTAATCCTCGACCTGCTGCCGCAGTGTTGCGGCTTGTGGATTTGTTTGATGATATTGCCGCGAGTGCTTGACAGCTTTTGTGATAGCGGCTAGATTGGAGATCGCAGGATTCCTTTGACGGGCAATAGCGCAGTTGGTTTAGCGTACAAGTCTGGGGGACTTGGGGTCCCCGGTTCGAATCCGGGTTGCCCGACTAAGGAATCCGTTCGTTGCGAAGGGTCCATACCAAGAACCCAATTGCATGGGGAGCCTTGGGACGGAACTGGGGATGTGAACCCTGAGTCAGATACCTTAAGAGAACAAGATACTCGTCCGCCCATAGGGTTAACTGGGGGGGGGCGGGCGCCCCCCCCCCCCCCACCACACTAACTGGAAGGCAAAGAGGGGGGGAGGGGGGGTGTGTGTGTGTTTTT
>JAIRYT010000027.1 GCA_031267675.1 Treponema sp.
GAGTGGACATAAAAGGCAAAAAATCCCCAATTTATTGACGATTACGACCGAATTTTGTTCAATTTTTGGTTGAAAAGTTGTATCAACCCACTCATCAACCATCCTTCCGACTATCACCACTTTTTTATAACTTTCAGCCTATTGCACATAACTGCACAAATACCTGTATTCAGACAGGAACGGCCTATAAGGGCGTCCCCCTGGGGGCCCTGAAAGGCGGGTTATGGACACCGGCCTGCGAATCAGGCAATTTTTATTTCCCTGCCTGTCCGCAATACTCCTTTGACAAAGGGATTGTCGTTGGCAAGTTCCCTGGTTGCAAAGACGTGGGGTTCAAACACAACATCCGGCAGATATTCATGCGCGGCTCCAAGTAATTCCACCCTATCAACACTGTTTTTTCCTTCAAAATAATCAGAGAAAAAACAAATATCTACATCACTCCATTCATGCGGCGACCCGGATGCATAGGATCCAAATAAAAAAAACCTGTCTATGGGCATGATCTTTTTTACATTATGAATATAGCATACAAGGGCTGTTCTTACACCCCTGTCCCGTTATACAATGGTTCCATGTCCGGCGCACTTGGTTACCAGATGGACCTTATCAGGGAGGCTTTTCACTATCAGAGCCGTTTTACGGGTTCTACGATGGTTTTTAAAATCGATTTTCCGGTGACCGAGGATCCAATCTTTCCCCTGTTAATGAAAGATATCGCGCTGCTTGCCCAGACGGGTTTTAAAGTGGTGATTGTTCCCGGCGCAAAGGAATGGATAGATTCCGTCCTGGCAAAATACGGCATTGTTTCGTCGTACGCGGCCTCTGGTCGGCGGCGAATCACCGGCGAAGACGCGATTCCCTTTGTCGAAATGGCCGCTTTTCATGTCGCGACCCGCTTTATGACCGCGCTTTCGGCAAGCAGGACCGATTCCGTTATCGGGAATTTTGTCAGGGCCCGCGGACTGGGCGTCGTAAACGGCGTCGATATGGAACATACCGGCAGGGTGGACAAAATTCTTGCCGGCCCGATAGGAAAAACACTCGATTTGCGCGTGGTTCCCATTCTTCCCTGTATCGGCTGGGGGCCATCGGGGAAACCCTACAATGTACCCAGCGACGAAATCGCCCTGGCCGCTTCTACCGCGCTGGACGCGGTAAAACTTTTTATCGTCTCGGTCGGAAAGACCCTTGCCGCGTCAACTGATCTTGTGTTTCCCGCCGATACCGAAATTGGCGAAAACGGACGAATTATCCGGCTTACCCCCCGCGAGGCGGAATCAATTTTGGCGCTTAACGGCCAAAAGGACGATCCCGCGCTTCCCGGCCTGCAACTCGCGCTGGCGGCCTCGCGCAAAGGCGTTGAACGCGTCCACATTATCGACGGCCGCGAAGAAGGGGCCATACTGCGCGAGCTGTTTTCAAACCTTGGCGCGGGCACCATGGTATACGCCGACGAATACGAAGTGATGAGGCCGCTTAAGACTTCCGACATTCCCGATGTGCTGCGCATTATGGAACCGCTTATGCAGCAGGGAATTTTGCTTAGGCGGGGGCCCGATGATATTCAGGCGCGCAAAGACGACTATATCATTTTTGGCGTTGACGGAAACGTTCACGCCTGCGGGGCCCTTATTCCCTGGGGCGACGAGGGCGAAATCGCCGCGGTCGCCGTGGACAGGGCCTACGCCGACCGCGGCCTTGGGCGGCGCATCGTCGGCTGCCTTATTGACAAGGCTTCCAAAGCGGGGTTCCGCAGGGTATTCGCGCTTACCACCAAGACCCAGGATTGGTTTGAGACCCTGGGCTTTAGGGAATGTCCGCCCGAAACCCTCCCTCCAGCGCGGAGCGGCAGCTACAATTACGAGCGAAAGAGCAAAGTATACGCGCTGGAGCTTGACAATATCCGCAAAGACAGGTAATTTCTCATTATGACAAAATTCCGAATTTTGTCATAATGAATCTCCAAAGGCCGCCGGACCAGCAATTGGTCGGACCGGCGCCCGTCGGTCAAGGAAAAAGGTTATGGCAATAGTTGTAGTTTCTACCGGAAGGGCGATTCCCCCCAGACGGGTGACCAATGAGGATCTTGCCGCCCTCATCGATACCAGCGATGAATGGATCCGCTCGCACACCGGTATTGGGGCCCGTCATATTGCCGCCGACGATGTCGCCTCAAGCGATCTTGGGTACGAGGCGGCGCTGAACGCCCTTCAGTACGCGCTGGACCAAGGCCTTGTCGCCGAAAAAAGCCTAAAATCGTTAATCGAGACAATCGATCTTATTGTTCTGGGATCTTCCACCCAGGATTATTACAGCCATCCCTCTACCGCGTGCATTGTTCAGAACAAACTTGGCGCGGTCAACGCGGCGGCTTTTGATATTACCGAAGCCTGTTCCAGTTTTATATTTGCCTTTGAAACGGCTCGGGCGCTTCTTGGAGCCGGTAACCGGCGGCGCGCGCTGGTAATCGGCGCGGAGGTATTGTCAAAAATTACCAACTGGGACGAACGCGAAACCTGCGTCCTCTTTGGAGACGGCGCGGGCGCGGTTTTACTGGAACAAAAAGAGGGCGGCGGCGGGATAATCCGCAGTGTTTTGGGGAGCGACGGTTCCGGCTGGGAACATTTAATCCTGCGCCGGGGAGGCTCCCGCAATCCGTGGAAAAAGGGCGAGGTGGTAGAACAGGTTCCCGCTATCGAAATGAACGGCCACGCGGTATATAACTTTGCCGTCAAGGTAATCATAAAGACGATCAAAACAATGCTCGACGAAGAAGGCATCGAGCTGCATGATCTTGACCTGATTATTCCCCATCAGGCCAACGGCCGGATTATTCAGGCGGCGGGAAAGCGCCTTAATATACCAGAGGAAAAATTTTATACGAATATGGAAGAATACGCCAATACTTCTTCCGCTTCCATTCCCATTGCGCTTGATGAATGCAACCGCTCGGGAAGAATAAAACGCGGCGATCTTGTCATGACGGTGGGTTTTGGCGGCGGTCTTAGCTACGGGGGGAATTTGATCCGATGGTAAAAAGCATTTTTTTGTTTCCCGGCCAGGGCGCGCAGTATCCCGGAATGGGACTGGACCTGATAAAACAGGATGCGGCAAAAAAAGTGTTCGACTGCGCGTCCGGGATTACGGGGCGCGATATAATTCCCTTAATCGATTCGGACGCCGAAACACTTAAACGTACCGATGTCGCGCAGGTCGCCATTTCCGCCGTATCGCTCGGCGCTTTGGCGTATCTGGCGGAACTGGGAATAACGCCCTGCGCCTGCGCGGGTTTTAGTTTGGGCGAGTATCCCGCCTTTGTCTGCGCACGGGTGATCGGCCTTGAAGATTGTTTTCGCCTTATGGACGCGCGCGGCAGGGCAATGCAAAAAGCCGCCGATAAACTTGCCGCTTCCGGCGGGGAAGAGAAGGCCGGTATGGCGGCGGTGCTGGGGCTGCCGGCGGAAAAGGTGGAACACTGTCTCGCGGAATGGAAGATACCCGATCTGTATGCCGCAAATATTAATGCCCCCGCGCAGGTTGTTGTTTCGGGAAGCGCCGGGGCGCTTGCCAGGGCCGAAACCTGTTTTAAGGAGGCGGGCGCGCGGCGTTTTATCCGCCTGCAGGTAGCCGGACCCTTTCATTCACCGCTGATGAAAGAAGCGGCGGATGAATGTGCCGCTCTGTTGCAGGAAGTGCGGTGTGCCGATCCGGCGATCGCGCTTTTTTCAAATGTAAGCGGAAAACAGCTTGCTTCCGGCGCGGAAGCAAAAGCGCTGGCCCTGCGGCAAATTGTAGAGGGCGTACGCTGGACCGACGAAGAACGCGCCATGGAAACGCTTGGTGCGGACGCCGTTGTGGAAGTCGGGCCGGGCAGGGTGCTCCAGGGATTATGGAGCGACGCCGGAAGCGCTGTTCCCGCCTATGGCGCGGGAACGCTGGCGGAAATCGATCAGCTTAAAGGAATCCTGATATGAGCAAATTACTGGAACATAAAAAGGCGCTTGTCACCGGCGCTTCGCGGGGCATTGGAAAGGCGGTAAGCGATCGCTTTATCGCCGAAGGCGCGGAAGTATGGGGAATCAGCGCCAACGAACCCCCTGACCTTGGCGAACGGGTTTCCGCGTCGGGCGGAATGTTTCACTGGCTGGGAGCCGACCTGTCCAAACTTGACTTGCTTGAAAGCCGTATCGAAGGCGTACTTAAAGAATCGGGCGGCTTTGACATACTGGTAAATAACGCGGGTATTACCAGGGACAATCTTTCTTTTCGCATGACCCTGGAAGATTTTCGCGCGGTGCTTGACGTTAATCTAAGCGCGGCCTTTATGTGCGCGCGCGTCATAGGCCGCGATATGATCCGCAGGCGTTCCGGCTCGATCATCAATATGTCCAGTGTTGTGGGCATACACGGAAACGGCGGGCAGGCGAATTACGCGGCAAGCAAAGCGGGGCTTATCGGCCTTACCAAAAGTCTGGCGCGCGAAACAGCATCCCGCAATGTACGGGTTAACGCGATAGCGCCCGGTTTTATCGCGACGGATATGACGGCCGCCCTTCCCCCGGAGGCAAAAGAAAAAATGCTTGAACAAATTCCCCTAAAGCGATTGGGCGAAGGATCTGATATCGCAAACGCGGCGCTTTTTTTAGCCGGCGATTTATCCGCGTATATTACCGGACAGGTGCTTTCCGTTGACGGCGGAATGTTTATATAGGAGTGATGCATAATGAAGAAAGTTGTCGTTACCGGGATGGGTGTTGTCTCTCCCCTTGGTCATTCGATCCAGGCGTTTTCGCAGGCGCTGAAAGACGGAAAAAGCGGCATTTCGCTGATTGACTGTTTTGATACCGCAAATTTCGCGGTAAAGATCGCCGGTCAAATACGGGACTTTGATTCGTCAAAGTGGATTAGCGGCAAAGACGCCCGCAAGATGGCGCGTTTTACCCAGTTTGCCGCGGCTGCGGCCGGACAGGCGCTTTTACAGGCGGGGCTTGCCGCGGCGGACGGCGAAGATCGTCTTGCCAATTCCGATCCGCATCGTACGGGAATTGTACTGGGAAACGGCATCGGCGGTTTTGAAATTGTAAGCGAATCGTTTAAAAAACTTTTTGACCAGGGGCCGGACCGTATGCTGCCGCTTACTGTTCCCCTGATGATCGGAAACGAAGCGTCGGGAAACATTTCCATCATTTATGGAATAAAAGGCCCGGCGTTTACCCAGGTTACCGCCTGCGCTTCGGGAACCGACGCGCTGGGACAGGCGCTGGATTTAATCCGCGCGGGCCGCTGCGATGTTGTTATTTCCGGCGGCACGGAAGCCTGCATCGTTCCCTTTGCGATAGGCGGATTTCAAAAGCTTAAAGCGCTTTCGGTCCGCAACGATGAGCCGCGCAAAGCGAGCAGGCCCTTTGACAAAGATCGCGACGGTTTTGTGCTGGGCGAAGGCGCCGGAATTATGATCCTGGAAAGCGAAGAACACGCAAAGGCGCGGGGCGCGGCAATTCTTGCGGAATGCGCGGGATACGGCGCGTCGACCGACGCCTACCATATTACCGCGCCCGATCCGGGCGGATTGGGCGGCGCCGCCGCAATCACCGGCGCGATCAGGGATTCGGGGCTGGATGCGGCGGACATTGACTACTATAACGCCCACGGCACGGCGACCCAGATTAACGATCCGACCGAAACAAAAATGATCAAACACGCGCTGGGGGATCACGCCTATAAAATAAAGGTATCCAGCATCAAAAGCATGACCGGACACTGTGTCGCCGGTTCCGGCGGCATGGAGGCGATTGCCTGCGTACTGGCAATCCGCGAAGGGTTTTATCCGCCTACCATTAACCTGGACAACGCCGACGGCGAATGCGATCTTGATTATGTGCCAAACAAGGCGCAGTACGGCGTTATTAACGCGGCCGCTTCGGGAAGCCTTGGCTTTGGCGGACACAACGGCGTGGTTGTGTTTAAAAAGTATTGAAGCGGATTATCAAATACCATAAAGAGGTTCCCTTGTGAATAACGTAAACGAAATAGAAACATTGCTGCCGCACCGTTCGCCCTTTTTGTTTGTTGATGAAATTATCAGCGCGGATGAAAAAAAGATTATCGCGCGTCATCTATTTACCCTGAACGAATTTTTCTTTGCGGGGCATTTTCCCCGGTATCCGGTGGTGCCCGGAGTAATACTGGTAGAAACAATGGCCCAGTCCGGCGGGGCGGGGCTTCGCAAACAGGGCGCGCTGGGAGCAGACGCGCTGTTTTTTCTTGCGTCGGTGGACAAGGTAAAATTCCGCCGGCAGGTACGCCCCGGCGAAGAAGTGCGGTCGGAAATTGAAAACCTCCGCGTATCGGCAAAAATGATTAAGCAGTCGGGCAGGGCCTTTGTCAAAGACGAGCTTGCCGCCGAGGCGGAATGGCTTTGTCTTGTCGGTAATCAGCAATAATCAGCGCCATCTTTTTGGCAGGGAGTACAACATGATAATAAAACCAATGGTTCGCAACAATATTTGCATAAACAGCCACCCCCGCGGATGCGCCGCCGTGGTGCGGAGGGAAATAGCCTATGCAAAAAATAATCTTGACCGGAGCAAAACAAAAGCGCCAAAGCTCGCCCTGGTTCTGGGCTGTTCCACCGGTTACGGCCTGGCCAGCCGCATCGCCGCCGCTTTTGGGTACGGCGCGGTTACTGTCGGCGTTTCGTTTGAAAAACCGGGGAGTGAAACAAAATGCGGCACGCCGGGTTTTTACAATAACCGTACCTTTGACCGCGAAGCCGCCGCCTCAGGGCTTGTGTCAAAAACGCTGGATGGAGACGCGTATTCGGCGGAGCTAAAAACACGGGCCGTCCAAACAATCCGCGAGGCGGCAAAAGAGGCGGGTATGGAAGCAAAGGTTGATCTTGTTATCTATTCGCTTGCTTCTCCGGTACGTACCGATCCGGCGACCGGAATACTGTACCGCTCGGTAATCAAGCCGATTGGCGCTGCGTATTCGGGTACAACCCTTGACATGATGACCGGCGCGATGATCGCCGCCAAAGCGGAAAGCGCGAGCGAAGAAGAAATTGCCGGCACGATCAAGGTGATGGGCGGCGAAGACTGGGAATTATGGATTGACGCGCTCCTTAACGAAAACGTGCTGGCCGGCGGCGTGCGCACTGTCGCGTACACATACATCGGCCCCGAACTGTCCTGGGCAATTTATAAAAACGGAACAATCGGCAGGGCAAAAAGCGACCTTGAGCGGGCCGCCGCCGCCATTAACGCAAAATTACCCGCCGGCGGAAAGGCGTGGATTTCGGTAAACAAGGCGCTCGTTACGCGGGCCAGCGCCGTTATTCCCATTATTCCGTTTTATGTCGCGTGCCTTTTTAAGGTGATGAAAGAAAAGCATATACACGAAGGCTGCATCGAACAGATCGTCCGCCTTTACAAAGACCGGCTTTATACGGCGGACGCCGCAGCCGATCCCAAAAAAGTCGCCGTTGACGCGGAAAACCGCATACGCATCGACGATTGGGAAATGCGCGCCGATGTACAAAGCGAAGTACTCGAGCGTATGGCAAAGACTACGGAAAACAACGTGTTTGAGATAACCGATATCGAGGGTTTTAAACATGACTTTCTGGAAGCCCACGGGTTTGGCGTAGAAGGAGTGGATTACGAGGCGGACGCGGACCCCTCCGGAATAAAACCATGAAGGATGAATTAATTCTTGCGCTTGTCGACAAATTTCAGTCGGGCGCTCTGGCAGAACTTGACTACCAGGACGGCTCCTCGCGCCTTATCCTGAAAAGCGCGGGCGAACATAAAGCGGGCGCGTTAACGGGCGAAAACAACAAACTCCAAAGCGCGGACGTTCGTGAATCCGGCGAACTGGAAACTTCCGGCCGGCAGATTACCAGCCCGATTGTGGGAACGTTTTACAGCGCGCCGGGCCCCGATTCGCCTTCCTTTGTGCATCCTGGTTCCCGGGTAAAAGCGGGCGACACCCTTTGCATTCTTGAAGCGATGAAAATGATGAATCATCTTGAGGCGGAATTTGACTGCGAAATACGCGCTGTCAAGGCCGCCAGCGGGGATCTTGTTGAATTTGGACAGGTTCTTTTCGAAGTCGACAAAATATGATAAAACGGCTCCTTATCGCCAACCGCGGCGAAATCGCCGTGCGTATTATAAGAACCTGTCGCGAAATGGGAATTGAAACCGTCGCCGTATATTCAACCGCCGACAAAGACAGCCTGCACGTACGCCGTGCCGACAGGGCGGTTTGTATCGGGCCGCCGCCGTCCGCCCAAAGTTATCTGGTAAAGGAAAATCTTATCATGGCCGCGCTGCATACCGGCTGCGAGGCGATTCACCCGGGCGTGGGCTTTTTATCCGAGAATGCGGAATTTGCGCGCCTTGCCGGGCGGAACGGGCTTGTTTTTATCGGGCCGTCGCCAGAGGTAATCGAACTATTGGGCGACAAGGTAAAGGCCCGGGAGACCGCGCAAAAATACGGCCTTCCTGTTACGCCGGGCACCGAAAAAATAACGGCGGGCGGGGGCGCGCTCGCCGCCGCACAAAAGCTTGGCTTTCCCGTTATTATAAAAGCGGCGGCGGGAGGCGGCGGCAAAGGCATGCGCGTTGTCCGCAGGAGCGAGGACCTTGAAGAAAATATTCGTATCGCAGGTAAAGAGGCGCTTTCCAATTTTGCCGACGGTACGGTATTTATCGAACGCTTTCTGGAAAATCCGCGCCATGTCGAACTGCAAATTCTTTCCGACGGAAACGGACAGGTCGCCATACTGGGAGAACGCGACTGTTCCGTACAAAAAAACCATCAAAAGTTAGTGGAAGAAAGTCCGTCGCCCGGAGTGGATGACGCCATGCGGCGCGCAATGGCGGCCGGAGCGGTTCCGCTTTTTAGCGCGCTTAACTATTGCGGCGCGGGCACCATTGAATTCCTTGTAGAAGGGGATAAATTTTATTTTATGGAAGTAAACACGCGGGTGCAGGTGGAACATCCGGTAAGCGAATTTGTAAGCGGCGCCGACATTATACGGGAGCAAATTCTTGCCTGTACCGAAGGCCGCATGGAAATTGATCCCGGCGCGGTACGGCTTTCCGGCTGGGCAATTGAGTGCCGGATTAACGCCTTTTCGCCCGGCAGGGTAACGCGCCTTTGTACGCCGGGCGGTCCGGGAGTGCGTTTTGATTCATTCCTTTATGAAGGATGCACACTTTCGCCGTATTATGATTCAATGGCGGCAAAACTAATCGTGCACGGCAGGGATCGCCCGCACGCGCTCGCCCGCATGGACCGCGCGCTGGCGGAACTGGAAATAGAAGGCGTCCCGACCAACAGCAGACGCCAGAGATGGATTATTAATCATCCCCAATTCCGTTCCGGTATTTTTGGAAACCATTATTACGAAGAAATTAAAGAGGAAGCAGAACATGTCCGCTAAAACAAAATGCCCCGCCTGCGGAGCCGAACACAGCGGCGAAGAAATAAAGGCCCGGCTTTTTTGCTGCCCGTCCTGCCTTGCCCACTACCGCGCCGAACCGGCGGACCGCCTGGCCTGGCTTCCCGATTCCGGCAGCTTTAGGGAATTTTCGGCAAACCTGCGCTCGCTTAATCCCATCGATCTTTCCGGCTACGAAGAAAAACTGTCCGAAGCGGAAGCAAAAGCCCGCATGAAAGACGCGGTAATTACCGGTGAATGCACCATCGACGGAAAGCCGCTTGTGCTGGGTCTTATGTCGTTTCAATTTATGGGCGGCTCAATGGGATCGGTTGTCGGCGAAAAGGTAAGCCGGGCCCTTCTGCTGGGCGCCGAAAAAAAACTGCCGGTGCTTATTTATACAACTTCGGGCGGCGCGCGTATGCAGGAAGGGATATTTTCGCTTATGCAAATGGCAAAAACATCCAGCGCCGCCGCAGAACTGGACAAAGCCCGCGTTCCGTTTTTTATCATGCTCTGCGATCCGACAACCGGCGGCGTGAGCGCTTCTTTTGCAATGCTTGCCGATGTGATCATGGCCGAACCGGGCGCGTTAATCGGCTTTGCCGGCCCCCGCGTTATCGAAGGAACAATACGGCAAAGTCTGCCTCCCGGTTTTCAACGCGCCGAGTTCCAAAAAGAAAAGGGCTTTGTCGACATGATAGTTCCGCGCGGCGATCAGCGGCGCGTAATTTCGCTGTTGATCGATATGCACAGCTGGTCAGGTTCTCCGGGGAGGTCCGCATGAACAATCTTTCGCAAAAAATTAAAGAGTTAAAGGATCTCTGTGAGATCCAGGGTCTGGATGCCGGCGATGAAATTGAACGGCTTGAACGAAAAATAGAATCCGTTTCAAAAACCGAAGTCGTGTGGAAGCGTGTAGAGCTTGCCCGCCATCCCGGCCGGCCGTACGCGACGGATTATATTGAACGCATATTTGACAACTTTGTGGAACTCCACGGCGACCGCTGTTACGGCGACGATCCTTCCATTGTCGGCGGAATCGCCCTGCTTGACGGAAGGCCCGTTACCGTAATTGCCAGCCAAAAGGGTCGTACGCTTAAAGAAAACATGCGCCGCAATCACGGTATGGCAAACCCCGAAGGCTACCGCAAAGCGCTGCGTCTTGCAAAACAGGCGGAAAAATTTTCCCGGCCCATTATTACCCTGGTAGACACCGCGGGCGCATATCCGGGGCTTGGCGCGGAAGAGCGGGGTATCGGCGAAGCGATTGCGCGCAACCTTCGTGACTTTAGCACCCTTATGACGCCGATCATCTGTGTCATTATCGGCGAAGGCGGATCGGGCGGGGCGCTGGGGCTCTGTGTGGGCGACAAAATATACATGCTTGAAAACGCGATTTATTCGGTTATAAGCCCCGAAGGCTGCGCGTCAATTTTGCTTAGGGACGCCGCCAGGGCAAAGGACGCGGCGGTAATGCTCCGTATTACCAGCGGCGATCTGCTTGACTTTAAGGTGATTAACGGCATTATCGCGGAACCGGAAGGCGGCGCCCACGCGGACAGGGACAAGGCCGCCGCCGCCGTTAAAGAGGTGCTGCTTCGCGATTTAAACCAGCTTTGCGCGCATCGCGGCGAAGTCCTGGTACGTTACCGTACCCGGAAGATCAGGACAATCGGTCACTGGAAAGATTAAACCAAGTAAATTAAATCGAACTAAATCGAACTAAATCAGCTAAAGGTTACCTTAATGCTGATTCCTATGCGGAATCCTTCAACAAAGGGCAGATCCTCGCCGGACCACAAACGATAGGCGGGAATCCAGAGCCGCAGATCAAACCCCAAAAGCAGGTCGTCCAAAAAACGAAAGTCCATGCCGCCGCCGATAAAGGGTAAAAGCCAGCGTCCGCTCCCCCAAAAATAGCTGTTAATGGCGCTTTTTGCGTCTCCGACGCTGTGGCCCGTGCTTCCGCCCTGATTTGTATGATCTTCGCCCGATTCTATGCCGTAGGCGGGAAACACAATCCGTATGTCAAAGGCGAGCCCGCCGTACGCACGGATTATTTTTTTTTCGCCAAAGGGCCTAAACCGCATAACCGGCTGAAACCCAAGCACTAAACCCAGCGCAAAGGCGGAACGGAATTCATCGTTGGCCGGAACAACGCGATCCAGCGTGTAATCGTAATCGTAGGTGTTGCCGTAAATATCCAGGCTTGTTTCCAGCGCAAGAAAATCGCTTAACGTGTACGACGCCCCCGCCCCCAGCGAAGGAAGTATCGGCATGGGCGCGGAACGGTTGCCGTTTGATTCGGGAAACAGCAGTATCGATCCGCGCAGCGACCACTCCAGCTGCTGCCAAAAACTTTGCGCGCCCGCGGGAAGCGCCGCCGCAAACAGCGCCGCGGCGCAAAAAAAACGCAGCTTCTTTTTTAGTGTGCTTTTCAATGTATCTCCCCTGCCGGCGCGGCTTCGACAAGGCGGCAGATTTTTTGTACGATCTCTTCGGTATAGACTTTAACGCTTTTTACCGAATCTTTTTTTACCCTAAAACCAATAGCGCCCGGATGTCCCCCGCCGTTTTCAATTTTAAGCTCCGCAAGAACCTTTCGCAGATCGATGGTGACAAAGTCTGCGCTGCGGCGCAGGCGAAACTGTATAAATTCCGAAAGGGAAGGATCGTCATAATAGACGACCAGGCCCAGTTTGCGGCTGTCCTCCGCCAGGTTGTCGGCGGCGCCTTTGGAAACATTTACGACCAGCTCCGCTCCCCAGGTTTCAAAATATTCGGCGGACGTTTTTTTATCCAGATAAATATAGTATACCGGATGTTTTGTATTTTTGTGGCTCATGATGCTGTCGTAACACTTTTTTTCGCGTACCGAGAAATTCTGGATTGTGTCAAAAACCGCTTCCATCGAAGAAAGATTATTGCTGTTTTTTTGTGTTTTTTCGTTAAGCAGGCGGCTGAAAATTTCGCTGAAGGTACGGTAGAAAAAACGTTCCTTGTGGGTTTTTAGGTATTTCCCCATCTGGGAATCGCCTACGATTCCGGTTAACACGGCAAGCGCCAGATTGCGGGTAAAGAAGTCTATTTTTTTATATTCCGCGCGGCGCGAAAGTTTAAGCAGCAAATACCCAATAAGCTCGCAGGTGCTCGACGCTTCGCTTACCAGGCAGCAGCCGCTGTTTCCGGCATAGACCGAATCGGTTTCCAGATGGTGGTCAATCTCAATTTTATCCAGGTTTTTATCGGCCAAAAGCGCCTGGACTTCGCCGTTTGCGGCAATCATGTCCGGTTTGGGGGTGTCGAGTATTACCAGCACCTGGAAGGGTTCGACGCTGCTTAACTTTCCATAATTGATGGAAATGCCGTTATATTTACAGATTGCCAAAAGATAGCTAAAATGGGCCGCGACCGGACCGGCAAGATAAATGGTTACTTCGCGGTGAAATTTTGAAAGCAGCAGGGCAAAGGCGACCAGCGAGGCGATACAGTCGGTGTCGGGGTCCTTGTGCCCCAGGAGCAGAAAGTTGTCGCGCTTTTCGATAAGGCTGGCTATACTGCCGACGATGCGGTTCTTTTCGGCGATGGTGCCAATCTCGGTTTTCTTTGTCACAGCCACTCCCTCGTAACGAGTATACCACCATCGCGGATATTTTTCCACTGCCGGGGGGTCCGCCGGTCCTGCGCCGGTAAATACATTCGCAACCACGGCGGGCTGGCGGGGGCCGGCGAATAAATTCGCAAGTTGCGCAGCAACTTGGCGGGGACTGACCTTTAGGTCAGCAGCCGTCAGGCTGCCCGGCGAATAAATTCGCAACTGCACAGCAGTTGGCGGGGACTGACCTTTAGGTCAGCAGCCGTCAGGCTGCCCAGCGAATAAATTCGCAACTGCGCAGCAGTTGGCGGGGACTGACCTTTAGGTCATTCCCTCGGGGACCTGGAATTTGGATACGTCCGCAGAAAGGCGGGAAATATTGTCCCTGGTTTCGCTGGTGATGGTGTCAAGATCTTTGAGGGCCGTGTTAATCCGGTCCGTGTTGCCGGAGATGCCGTCTATCTCGGTGTTGGTTTTTTCGGTGGCCCCCGCAAGGTGATTCATCTCGTCAAGGATGGCGGCGCTGGACTGGAGCATTTCGGCGGAACCGTCCCGTACCAGGGTGGTGATGGTGTTGATCTCGTGCATGGCCTCAAGAACCTGGCTGCTGCCGGTGGCCTGTTCGTCCATGGCGTTTTTAATTACCGCTTCCTGGTTTTGCACCTGGTCCAGCAGTTCCGACACCCGGCCAAAACGGTTCTGCGACTCGTCGGCCAGGGAAGTGGCCTCCTTGATCTGGAGCTTGAGGTTGTTCAGTACCGTGGAAATGGACTTCCCCTGGGTAGAGGAGTTTTCCGCCAGCTTGCGGATTTCATCGGCTACCACGGCGAAGCCCCGGCCCGCTTCTCCCGCGTGGGCGGCTTCAATGGCGGCGTTCATCGCCAAAAGATTTGTCTGCTGGGCGATATTCTCGATCATGGCGCTGGCCTCGATAAGGCCGTCGGAATCGTTCTCCAGGGTTTTTAGTACGGCGCTGACCTGGTTGATCCCGTCCTTTCCGGTTTCCGAAGCGTTGAGCAGTTCTTTCATCGACTGGGAATTTTTATTAAGGATATTCGCCACGGACTTGATATTGGCTACCATTTCTTCTATAGCCGAGGAGGATTCCACCACTGCGGCGCTCTGGTCCTCGATGGAATTATTTAACCGTTCCGTGTGGGATTTGATTTCGCCGATGGTGGCATGGGTTTCGGTGACCGACGCGGCCTGGGTAATGGTTTTTTCTTTTACCGATTCGATGCCCTGTGAAATAAAATTAACCGCCGAAGAAGTCTGGAGCATGGTTTCGTATAATTTGTCCGCCATGTTTTGAATTTTGACAGCCGCCTGCTTGGTCGACGACATCATGGCCGCCAGGCCGCTGATGGAGGCGTTGTATTTTTCCGCCATGATCCCCACCTCGTCCTTTGACTTCACGGCAAGCTTTTCGGTCAGGTTTCCCCGCGACAAGCCGTCCAAAAGGGGGATGAGCTTAAGGATGGGCCGGGCTATCGATCTGCCGATAAGAACGGACACCAGAATCCCAAGGGCGATAAAGATCGCCATAAAGATGACGATAAGGTTTCGTAAAACGGCGACCCCCTTCATGAGTTCGGCCCGCTCCGCCGAGGCTGCCAGGCTCCAGCCGTATTGGGGTATCGGCGCGTAACCGGCCAGCATTCTTTTGCCCTCCGCCGTATATGAACTGGTCCCCGGTTTAGCGGACAACATTGCCTCCACCATACCGGCCAGTTCCCGGAGCGCCGGTTCGATTTTTGACGCTTCTATCGGACTAAACTGCTGCAGCACATAGTCCATGTTCGGGTGGGCGATCACCGTGCCGTTTTCGTTGATGATGGAGGCGTAGCCCCCGGAACCGATGCCGATATCTTTGGTGATCTCGTTAAGGTAGGTTCCGGTTTTTCTGCCGATGAGGACCTGCCGTACCTCGCCGCCGGATTTAACGGGAACGGCGAACATCATCACCGGCTCATTGGTTACCCGGCTGATCAGCACGTCGGAAACCGCCGGCTCCCCGGTCAGGGCCTTTTGGACATAGTCCCGGTCCCCTAATTCCGCTGTGGTATTCTCTTTCATGTACCGGGCCGTCCCGCCGGAAGAAACAATACCAAAGTCGATATACCCAAGATTGTCTATTTCGTCCGCCAGCGCGCTGTACTGGGACTCCCATTCCAGGCTCTGCACCTGGGGCCCGGAGGCCAGTTCCTGGAGGATGAGGAGCTGGGAGCCTATCATATTGGTAACCATGTCGGCTCCCATAACAGCCTGGCTTTCCAGGGACTGCGCGCTGATGTCTTCTACCACGCCGGTAGCGATCAAAACCGCCGCGGCCCCGGTACAGAGGGTGACAAAAAACACCAGAACCCCGATAAGTATGGATACCCGCTTTGACAAGCCCATTTTTACGTCCTTTTGTAATGGAAAAGATTTTTCGAATATGTGTCGGCATACCCTTTTTTCGCCTCACTGTCAATCCCCGCCGCGGATCACCGACCTCACGGACCTCACGAATACGGTTTTTGGAGTGATAGGAAAGTCCGCGAATTATCCCTAATCCATTCGCGTGCATTCGCGTGCATTCGCGGACACTTTTCTTGATGAAGAGGGATTTACCGCAAAGTCGCGGAAGTCGAAGAAGTGAAGAATTCCACCACAAAGGGCACGAAGAACACAAACGGCGGGTTAATCCGCCAGGGCGGATTTTGCCGTATCGGCGTGTATCTTTTCCCGCACCAGTTCGCCGATAAGCTGGGATACCGTTTTATGGGAAGATGCCGCCTTGGTAACAAGATAATTGGCGCTTACTTCGTCAAGGGAACGTAAAAGTTCCCGCTGCCGGGTTAGGGGGCCGCCAACGCCTTGCCGTATAGGGGGGATTGTGTTGGTGTATAATTCGTCAAGCGCGTTCGCTTCTTCTTCGGTCATTATGGCTGCCATAGGATTCTCCTAAATATTTGCGATTTCCCGCAGTTGTTTACGGCACTTCATCGCATGAAAGACACAGTAAGAATTCTCCCCAACTTCATTGAAGAGGATTTCCAGCGGGTTTCCGGCCAAATCGTAACCGATAAGCAGATATTTGTCTTCCTCGCCTTCGATTGGCTCCTCAAAGACAAAGGTTTGAAAGGCCCACCGGATGTCGGATTCCGTAACACCATGCTTGAAAGCCGATTTATGGAACGAAACATTTTGCTCCATGAGGTGATTATATACTTTTTTCGATGAAAGTAAAGCTGCGGCCCCCATGGGCGGACAGCGCGCACTATGCAACGCTGATTGCGGACTTTAATCCGGCCGGCTAAGGGAAGAGCGAAGAAGGGAAGGTCCAGTCACGAACCCTCACGAATACGGTTTTTGGAGCGATAGGAAAGTCCGCGAATTACGCGAATTACGCGAATTACGAATTATCCCGAATCCATTCGCGTTCATTCGCGTTCATTTGCGGACACTCTTCTTGAGGAAGATTAAGGAAGAATTTCACCACCAATACTTTATGATATTTTGAAAAAGGGGTAACCTATATCCGACGGGACGTAGGGGCCGGCACCGATTGTTTCGCGCTGTGAGGGAACGGTCAGGGGTAACCCCGGCAGACCTCGTCACCAATAATAACCACGGACAACGGAAAAGGACAAAGAGGAAGGAGGGGGGCGCATTTCCATACCGCCGTCTGGGGTACACCGCCCGCCTAAGAGTTTGCCGCAAGGCAAACTCCAAAACAAAAATATGCGTAGTGTATTTTTGTTACGCGCCCCCCTGCGGCGCAAACACGGTTTGCGCCTACCCCCAGGTGAAGAATATAACCACAGCGGACGCTAATTCACGCGAACTCCCTCAAAAACTAATGGGAAAGCGGCTAAATTTCTTGAGTTGCGTAAAGAATACCGTCAAACATTGTTGTTGCTATGCGGCGGGTGGGCACCTATCCCTGAACCATTTATGCAGGCGAGCGACAAAGGAGCGTACCCCGAAGGGGTCCCATAGTAACTCCCCCGCTCCTTTTCCCTGTCTTCATTAGACATTTTATCCAAGATGGAATAGATCGTTCTGTTCTTTTCCCGATTGTATTCTGCCAATAGCAAAAAGCCGTCTTTC
>JAIRYT010000038.1 GCA_031267675.1 Treponema sp.
TCAACAACCCCGCCGCAAGCGGACGGGGTATGTTGTTCTCATAAGGTATTTGACTCAGGGTCCATACCCTTGGTTCCGCCCCAAGGGGCCGGGGTATGGACCCTTCGCAACGAATCAAAACGATACGTGGTGGGCCGCGCAGACAGCCGCGCCGAGCGCGTCCGCGGCGTGATCGGGAGCGGGGATAACGGGAAGCCCCAGAATGACGCGGATCATTTCCTGTACCTGTTCCTTTTCGGCTTTTACAACGCCGACAACCGTTTGTTTTATTTTATTGGGAGTAAACTCCAAAACCGGCAGATTACGTTCGGCCATCGCCAGCAAAAGAACCCCGCGCGCCTCGGCTACGGCGATGGCGCTTGTCACATTGCGCCCGAAATAAAGGGTCTCCATGGCCGCTTCGCGGGGCTCCCAGGTGTCCAGTACGTCGTTTATTTCGCGGTAGATCGAAAAAAGCCGCTCAGAATGTTTCTGCGCGGCTTTTGTTTCAATACATCCGTGGCACAGGTAGCGGAGCCTGCCGTTTTCGTATTCAACAAGACCCCAGCCGGTCGAAGCAAGGCCCGGGTCTATGCCGATAATCCGTTTTATTTTACGTTCCGCCTATTCCGGCTCAAAATCCTCGGGAAGCGTCATATTGTGGTACACGTTCTGCACATCCTCGTTTTCTTCGAGTTTATCGATCATGCGCATCGCTTTGGCGGCGGCTTCTTTGTCGAGCGGCACTTCCGCTTCGGCGACCATGCTCACTTCCGCGCTCATGGTTTCAAAGTGCTTTGCTTCCAGGGTTTCCATGACTGTCTCAAAGTCCTCGGGAGCGCTGACCACCTCTATAATTCCCTCGGAAAGCGAGACGTCTTCGGCCCCGCCTTCCAGCGCGGCCTCCAAAACCTGGTCTTCGGTATATTTTTCGCCGTCCAGGGTAATAATCCCCTGGCGTTTGAACAGCCTGGTTACCGATCCCGCCTTGGCAAGCTCGCCGCCGCCCCGCGTAAGAATATTCCGTACGTCGGCCGCGGCGCGGTTTTTATTGTCGGTAAGTACTTCGATTAGGAGGCCTACCCCGCCGCCCGCATAGGCTTCGTAGGAAAGTTCCTCGTAGTTGACGCCTTCAAGCTCGCCCGTTCCCTTCTTTATCGCGCGGTCAATGTTGTCTTTGGGCATATTCGCGCCCCGCGCCTTGATAATCGCGGTACGCAGACGGGGATTGGCTTCGGAATTGCCGCCGCCCATACGGGCCGCAATCGAAATTTCCTTGATTAATTTGGTAAACATCTGGCCGCGTTTCGCGTCCGCGGCGCCTTTTGCATGTTTAATCGTTGCCCATTTACTGTGGCCGGACATAGCTACTCCTCTTTAATTACAGCATTGAACCGCAAGAATGTCATCGGTGCCGTTTTCTGTTGAGCAATTTTATAATGGAGAACTGGTTCCCAAGCCGCCGTTTTACAACAGCGGCCTTACGGATTAGAACTTTCCTTTTGCGATAGCTTTTTCTACAGAATCCCTGATAAGCCGGTCGTACCACTCGTAGCTAAAAGGCTGCTTGGTTCGTATGATCTGCTTTAGCGCTCCCTGGAGCTGATCATTGCAGGATTCGCATATATCCCTGTTTGCCATATGGAAGTAATTCCGCTGGTTGATCGCTTCGGTAATGTCTTTATGGCATACATCACATCTCAAACTTTTCATAGAAACTCCTCATTTTGAAGAATAATCGGTTTAACGTTATTGAGTATACCTCTTTTCAAAAAAAATGTAAAGTGCCCTATGGTAAAACCCGCTAAAAAACCTTTTATAATCGCCGAATTGGGCACCTCCCACGGCGGGGACGCGGTTAAGGCCGGGGAACTGGTCCGGGCGGCGGCGGAGGCCGGAGCCGACTGCGTCAAGTGCCAGATTGTCTACGCGGACGAGATTCTTCATCCGAAAAGCGGCCTTGTGCCGCTCCCCGGAGGAGCCGTCCCCCTCTACGAGACATTTAAAAAGCTCGAGCAGCCGCCTGAATTTTACGCGAATATCAAGGAATGCGCGGAAAAGGCGCATGTCCGGTTTTTGGCAAGCCCGTTCGGCCCCAAAAGCGCCGCGATCCTGCGGGAATTGTCGCCCTGGGCGGTAAAAATCGCCTCGCCCGAGCTTAACTACCTTGAACTGCTCCGTGAAACAGGCTCCTGGGGCGTACCGGTGTTTCTTTCCGGCGGAGTAAGCACGCTTGGCGATATTGAAACGGCCCTTGGAACGGTACGGGCGGCGGGATCGGGGGCGCTTACCCTGCTCCACTGCGTTACCGCCTATCCCGCCCCCTGCGAAGACTACAATCTGCGTATCGTAGCCAATCTTTCCCATATTTTCGGGGTAGAGGCCGGCGTAAGCGACCACAGCACCGATCCCCTCATTGTTCCCCTAACGGGCCTGTACGCGGGAATGACGGTTCTGGAAAAACATTTTTGCCTGTCCCGCTCCCACGGCGGTCTCGACGATCCCGTCGCCCTTGAACCGCCCGCTTTCGCCCTCATGTGCCGCGAACTGGAACGCGCCGCCGCCGCGGACCGGGCGGAACTGCTGCGGGAACTTGAGCGCTCCTACGGCGCGGCCCTGATCAACGCCGTACTGGGAACCGGCGTCAAGGTCCTTGCCCCGTCCGAAAAGGAAAATTACGGCCGCACCAACCGCTCCCTTCACGCGCGCGCCGCCATAAACGCGGGAGAAACTTTGACGGCGGACCTGGTAGGCGTACTCCGCAGCGAAAAGAAACTGCGGCCGGGGCTGCCGCCCTGCTGGAAAGACCTGGTAATAGGGCGAAGGGCGCGTCTGCCCATACCAAACGGAGAAGGCATACGTTTTGAAGACCTGTCGTAGGCGCGGTATAAAATAGTTCCGTTAAAAGCGGCCCGGCTCTTGAAAAAAAACGCCCACTGGGTCAAAATAGATAAATGGCAAGCGCTGTTACTGGCCCCGCACAGTATTTGGCCCGTTTTGGCTCGCAAAGCATCTCCTGCAGTCAGTATGCCCTTACCAAGCTCGGGGTGGACCGGAGCCGCTGTTCCCTCAAAATAGAGGATTATGTTATTCTCTGCGTGCCGTTCCAGTTCGGTTTTAAACGCTCGCTGTTTCTTGCGTCGCTTTCCAAGCAGGAACTGGTGTTTTTTCAAAAATATGTAAACGCCATTGTCAATCTGTCCATTTCCTTTATCCCGCCGGGAAGGACGGAACCGCTTAACTTTTTTATCCGTTCGACGCTGGCGACCATCGGCGGCATGAAGGACAGGGAGAACGTCGGCCTCTTTGTGATTGATTTTAAAATCACCCCCAATGAACTGATTAACATTCTGGGGTCGTTTTTGGCGGCCCAGGATCAGCTCCGTTTCCAGTTTGACGACTACGGAAAAACCATGATTCATCTTACCCCGGATACCGCCAAAATAATGGGGTACAATATGTACGCGACCCTGACGGAAAGCGGCGACAAGGAGCGGCGTATTCAGGTGGTCAACGTAAGCAGCAAGGTCCTTGAACATCTTGAGGCGGCGGAAGCGCCGGTACGGGCGGCGGGAACAACGGTAACATACCAGCTTTTTTTTCAAAAGTACCGCGTCTCCGTGCAGGGGCAGATTCAGTCGGCGACCCGGCTTCCGCAGGGCATTGTCCGTACGGTTTCCGGCGTTTCGTTCAGTCCCGAACTGGTAGAAATTATCGACTCATACTGGCTTAAACTGCAGAATCCGGCTGGTTCATAGTGGCGGAATCCGTTATTGATCCCCGCGTTCTTAAGGGCTTCCGCGATTTTCTTCCCGCGCAGGAAGCGCCCCGGCGCGCGATGCTTGAAGCGGTGGAAACATGCTTCCGGTCTTTCGGGTTTTTGCCCATTGACACGCCGGCCCTTGAATACGCCGAAATTCTTTTGGGAAAGGGCGGCGGCGAAACAGAAAAACAGGTGTACCGTTTTACCGATCACGGCGGCCGTGACGTCGCGCTGCGTTTTGATCTTACCGTGCCCTTTGCGCGCTTTGTCGCCGAACACCGTTCCGATCTTGTGTTTCCCTTTAAGCGTTATCACATTGCCAAGGTGTGGCGCGGCGAAAATACCCAGAAAGGCCGTTACCGCGAATTTACCCAGTGTGATTTTGACATTGTCGGAAGCAATTCCGCCGCGGCCGATTTTGAAATTCTTTTTATGATAAAGGAAAGCCTTGGGGCCGCGGGCGCGGGAGAAACCACGGTGCGGATTAATCACCGCGCCCTGTTTAACCGCTTTCTTGACGGTATCGGCGCCGGGGACAAATCGGTCGCCGTGCTTCGCTGTGTAGACAAGCTTTCAAAGATCGGCGGGGACGCGGTCAGGGAACATCTGGAAGCGTCCGCCGGCCGGGAACAATGCGCCCGTATTCTGGAGTTTATTAACGCGCGGGACGAAGGGGAATACGGGGTGGTACTGGCAAGGCTTGTCGACCTTTGCGGAGAAGGAGAAGACACCGCCTATCTGGCGGATCTGCACCGTTACCTGAAAGATTCAAAAACCGGCGGCGTGGTTCTGGACCCTTCCATCACCCGCGGTCTTGATTATTACACCGGCGTGGTGTACGAAACATTTCTTGACAAACTGCCCGCAATCGGCTCCGTCTGCTCGGGCGGCCGTTATGATAATTTAACCGCGCTCTATTCAAAAGAAAAAACCGGCGGCGTCGGCGCTTCCATCGGCCTTGACCGGCTCCAGGCCGCGCTGGAAGAAACCGGCGCAAAAAGCGCGGCAAACGAAAAACCCCGGGCGGCGCTGGCCTGCCTTGACGAAAAAGAAGCGGGAAGCGCGCAGGCGGCGGCCTCGGTCTTTCGCGCGAAGGGAATTAATTGCGAAGTTTTTTTTGAATCGTCCAAATTAACCCGGCAATACATACTGGCCGAAAAAAAGGGAATTCCCTGGGTGCTGGTAAAAACGGGCGAATCGTTTACGCTTCGCGATATTCGGCGGCGCAGGGATATTGAAGCCGCCGACGCGGAAAAAGCCGCCGGGATTATTTTACAAAACGGTTTACTTCAAAGTTAAGTTAGTTAGGTTAAGGGGTAACAAAGATGAAACACCGGATAAAAATCGTGGTCATACTGCTGTTTGTATTTAGGCCGGCCTTTTCGCAAAGTCCGCCGGAATATTCCGGACTTGACGCGGAAACCGCGCGAATCGCCGGACAAATTACCGCCGCCCTGGGAGGAAGCGACGCGCTGCTGGAAGGCGGCCCCTTTTTTCTTGGGGGATTTTCCTCCACTTTGGGGAATTACTGGAAGACGCAAATTCTCACTGAAATAACAAAGTTCCAGGGAAAACTAAAGGTGCTTGCCGCGCCGGCCCAAAATTCGCTTCTGCTTTCCGGCGAAATTATTATTTTGGGCGACACGGTGCGCGTCTATACCCGTGTGATCGACAAGGCTTCCTCTGTCGTACTAAATTCCTGGACAAGCGATATACCAAAAACGCCCTTTGTCGCCGGCCTTATTACCATAACCACCATAACCGGGGGGAATTCGTCGTCCAATATACCGGCGGACGCCTATGAAACAGACAGCCGCGAACAGCCTGTCGCCGTCTCGCTGCCCTCCTCTATCGCGCGTACGCTTACGCCGGACGATCAGGACTGGTTTTTGGTAACAAGTCCGTCAACGGTTTTGGTCCAGGCCGAAACGCTGGGCGAAATCGACACGCGCATGGAATTATTCCTTAAAGGAAGCACCCGCCGCCTTGATTATGATGATGATTCGGGCGAAGAAGAAAACGCCCGCATAAACTTTACCGTTGAAGCGGGCAGGGAATATTTGATAATGGTAAGAGGCTATTCGGCTTCCGACACCGGTTTTTATGAATTTAACCTGAGTACCGCCGTACTTGCCGATCAGGAGTACGAACCAAACGATGTTTTGGAAGACGCTTTCCTGTTGCTTCCCGGCGACCGTGAAATCAGGGCGGCAATTTCCTCCAACAACGATATTGACTGGTACGCCGTCACGGTCGAAGAAGAAGGGTCCCTTCGTCTGGAAACAAAGGGAAACCTTGACATGCTGTTGGGGCTTTTTGATTCCGGGGGCGCGTTACTCGTGTCCGATGATGACTCGGGAGAGGACGGTAACAGCCGGATTACCTGGCCGGTTCAGCCGGGTACCTACTATGTCAGGGTTCGTTCCTATGACCGGGACACCGGTTCCTATACGCTGCTTACCGGCGTTATCCGCGAAGCGGCTGACGCGTTTGAAAATGACAACAGCAGAAACAGGGCAAAAGAGCTGCCGCTCGAAACGCGGCAGGAACATTCGTTTACCGACCGCGAAGATATCGACTGGGTTTATTTTATTGTTCCTGTAGAGGATGTTTACCGTATACGCTGCGGCAGCACCGATGACAGCGTCGACGCCTATATTATTCTTTATGATGAACAGGGAGACGTCATTGACGAGGGTGATTATAACGAAGGCGCCGATTCATACCTGCAGGCGACACTGCGGCCCGGCAAATATTATATACGAATACACTGCGTGGATTTTGGCGTGCGGAACATATACTATATCTCCGTCGGCCTTTAGCCTCCTCCGGGCCCACGCCGCGCCGCCGTTGCTGAAACGCGCTCACTAATTCGCGCGCGGTTACCGGGCGGGTATCTTCGTGTTGTTTTTTCCGTGCAAATCCCCTGCAACAGGGAATGAACCGGCGCGAACCGGTTTAAAAGAATTTTTAACCACAGAGAAGGCCGCTTTGCGGGCCATCAAGAGTCCAGGGACGGCGGGACACCAAGTACACAAAGGCTGGCGTTACAAAAACCTTCGTGCCCTTGGCGCCCTTCGTGGTTTCCTTATCTTCTTCCTTGTTCGACGCCATCCACGGAAATTCGCGTTCATTCGCGGACCTTCCCTTCTTTTTTTTCTTTTTCTTCCCTGTTTGCGGCAAATTTTTTCTTGCTGAGCCTTGACAGCCCCGCCCGCCGGGTATAGTATAACCCCCATGG
>JAIRYT010000070.1 GCA_031267675.1 Treponema sp.
AAACCATCTGGGAAAGCCGCTGCCGGGAACTTGGCCGCCCCGCCTGCGCCATTACCCACTTTTCCGCCTGCGGCAGCGCCTTCCCGGACAATGCCCCCGGCGAGCTGCGGAAAATCGCGGCCTGCCCCTGCGCGGGAAGATAGGGCGGTGGAAATAGAAGAACGATCACCACGAACCCCGCGAACACCACGAACAAATATGGACAAATTTGTTCGTGTAATTCGTGAGGTCAGTGGTTATTGACGGCACTATCTCCTGCCATTGTCCAAACGGCCGGTTTCGGGTATACTGCCGGGTAATGAAGAAAATAACGGTTTTTTGCGCTTCGTTTGCGCTTGCTTTTGTGTTTTCCTGTAAAACGGTTCCTCCGGTCGTTCCGGTTGACGCGGCTTCTGTTCCCGTTAAAGGCGATGCGGCTCCCCCGCGCGTCGAAAACGACGCCCGGACGCCTGCGGTATCCGCTGTCGAGGCGGCGCTTACCGGCATTGTAGAGCAGCTTTCGGCGGGTAATTTTGACAAAGCCCTGGATTTATTTGATACGCTTGATTCCGAAGAGCGGGACAAAAGTGAAATTCGCCTGCTTAAGGCATCGGTGTATTTATCCGCGGGAAGGCGGGAGGAGGCAAAAGCCGCCGCCGAGGCGATTAGCGCGGCGGAACCAAAAAATATCCAGGCGCTGATTGTACGCGCCGCCGTTGAAGAAGCCGCCGGCAGAACCCGCGAGCAAAAAGCCCTGCTCGATCAAATTATACGGCTTGAGCCCGACAATGTGGACGCGCTTGTTTCGTTGGGAAATCTGGCAAACCGGGGGTCGTCATACCGGACGGCGGGTTCCTACTACGACAAGGCGCTGGCGCTTTCTCCGGATAACGGCAACGCCTTGCTGGGCAGGGCCTGGGTCTACCGTACCAATAAAGATCCCAAAAACGCCGAACAACTGCTTACCAGGGCTGTTGCGGCGCATCCCCGGTGGGCGTCGCCGCTTCATGAACGGGGGCGGGTGTATAAATCGGCCGGACACTTTCGCGAAGCCCTTGCCGATCTGGACAAGGCCCAGTCTCTGGACCCGGATAATTATTTTATCGCCTGTGACCGCGGAGACACCCTGGTAACCCTTAACCGCCGCCAGGAAGCGCTGGAAGAATTTGGAAAGGCGATTGCCATTAACCCCGGCTATTTTTTGGCGTACGCGTACCGCGCGGGAATACGGGATCAATTAAACGATTTTGACGCGGCAATTGCCGATTACGAGCAGGTTGTCCGCCTTAACAGCGATTATTACTATGCGTATGAAGGGCTGGGCATGCTGTACATGAAAAAAGAAAACTGGTTTGCCGCCCGCGACGCGTTTACCCAAATGTACAACAAGGCGCCCCATGATCAGGTTAGTTACGGGCTTTTGGCGGCGCTCTGCTGGATGAAGGGCGGAAAACCGCAGGATCCAAAAGCGTTTTTGGAGCAGGTAATTCGCAAGGCAAAACGCGACACCATCGAATGGTGGGTTCTGCGCCTGTACCACGATCTTGCCGGAGACGGCGATATCGCGTTTCGGATTGACAAAGAAAATAACCTTGCGCTAAAATCGCGCATGCTCTTTTATCTTGCGTCGTATTATGATGCACGGGGCAACAAAAATTTGGCGGATCGTTTTTATCTGCGCGTTCATGAAATGGGAATAAATACCATACTTGAATGGCGGCTTAATGAATGGGCTGTTGAATCGCGCGGACTTAACCCCGGGGCGCATACCTAGGTGAATAAATCAAGACTTACTGTAACTCTTGGCGGCAGGGAATTTATCCTTGTCGGAACGGCCCATATCTCAAAAGAAAGTATTGCCGAAGTACGCGAGGCAATAAACAGCGAAAAACCGGATATGGTTTGTGTCGAACTGGATCAGGGCCGTTATGACGCGATCAGCAAAAAAGATAATTGGGACCGGCTCGATATTTCAAAGGTGCTGCGGGAAGGAAAAGGATTTCTGCTTATCGCCAATCTGGTGCTGGCCGGATTTCAGCGGCGGCTTGGCGAAGATTTGGGAGTAAGCCCCGGCGAAGAAATGAAAGCGGCGCTGGAAACCGCCGAAGAATTAAAAATTCCCTGCGCGCTCTGCGATCGCGAAATAAAAACAACCCTGCGCCGCGCCTGGGGAAGATGCGGATTATGGAATAAATCAAAACTGCTCGCTTCGCTTGTTTCCAGCGCCTTTACCAAAGAAAAAATGGCGGAAGCGGATATTGAAAAATTAAAGTCGGGCGGAGAGCTTGACAGTATGATGAACGAACTGGCGCTTTATCTTCCGGGGGTAAAGGAAACCCTGATTGACGAGCGGGACCGCTACCTTGCCGCAAAAATCTGGAGCGCCGGCGGCAGGCGGGTGCTTGCCGTTCTGGGCGCGGGCCATCTTGCCGGACTTAAAACACACCTTGAAAAAATCGCCCAGGGCGGCGAAAGCGCCGACATAGCCGATTTGGACGAAATTCCCAAGCCGTCGATTGCGGCCCGCGTTCTACCCTGGCTTATTCCCGTAATTCTGACAGGCGTTATCGCGCTGACCATATATCGTTTGGGGGCGGAAACCAGCCTTAATTCGATTCTGCTCTGGCTGCTCTGGAATGGCGGCCTTGCCGCCGTGGGAACAATCGCCGCCGGGGGGCATCCCCTTTCGGCGCTGGTTAGTTTTGTCGGCGCGCCCATTGCTACGGTAAACCCCGTATTGGGCGTCGGCCTTTTTGCGGGAGTTGCCGAAGCGACCCTGCGTAAACCCCGCGTTGAAGACACCGAAACAATCTCGACCGATGTTTCCAGCATAAAGGGAATTTACCGCAACCGTATTACGCGCGCGCTTCTTGTGTTTTTGCTTTCGTCAATCGGCGGAATTATCGGCAACGTGATTTCCATTCCCTCAATCGTAGGAAAACTGTTTTAACGTTCCGTACTTTTTGCCGGATTCTTACTTTTTACCGGAATAGAGGGTAAATACCATTTTTTCTTTATTTGCCTTGATAAGGTTAAACCACAGGGATTTCTTTTTGTTAATCGCCGGACTTTTACGGCCCATGACCATAAGCTTTTGATACACGGTTGTAGCGTTTTTTGCCGCCTGGTAGGCCTTAAGGTACTGCCCCTGAAACACCTGCATGGCCTTTTCTTCGATCTCGCGGTCCATGCTTGTTTCGTAACTTTGCAGCAGCATCTCGTACTTGTCGGCGACACCCCGCAGATAATCAAGAATTAGGCGGTCAAACGCCGGAAGCTGCTCGACAACATAAATAAGATCCTTAAGTGTTTTTACCGCACCCGAATAATCCTCGTCGGCGGCATAGGTTTTGGAACCCCGGCGGCACAGCTGCATAAAGGAATCGTTCGTTACGCTGGTCATTCCGTTAATAGGTATTTTAAGGACGACATTAAACTTGGGCATTACCATGGCGATCTTTGCCAAAAGATCCATCAGGTCCAGATAAATACGCTGTTCCCACAGCGATTCCCTAATGGAACCAAAAAGCCTAATCAGCTCTTCGCTAAACTGTTCCTTGTAGCGTTCCTCTTCTTTAAAGACCACTTCGCAGGTTGGAATCATAACCCCTTTAAATTCTATATGGCCGGTATCAAAAAAATAAACCGCGTTATTTTTTACCAATGCGCACTTTTCGTTCTGGTTTTCTTTGGAAAAGTTCATGTGCACCTGTTTTGCTATCATAATCCGGCTTTCTTTTGATGAAAGCTCATTTGCCCTTGTCTGCAGACGCGCGCCCGAATTAAGAAGAAAACCCGCAAGGTTGCCCTTTTCGGTAATAATCAGCGGACTTGTCGTGTTTCCCCCGGTAATGCCCGCGCTAATCTTGAACATGGGCAGGGCCTCGGCGTTACCCTGTCTGCGCGTGGGAATATTGGGATCATTTACGATATTTGTTTTTCCAAAATAGTCCATAATCGCAAGGCATACCGTAAGGGCGTCCGTGGCGGTAGCGGCGACAACCACCATTTCGTCGCCCCGCTCCCGCTGGCTCACCGCCTGACAGTAGGTCGAAATACGCCGTACCTCGGTATTCATCGCCCAGTCCAGGGTGTGCATCATGGAAAGATTCTTTCGGCTTTCCATGCAGAATTTGGTATACCCGTGAATGTCCAGCATGGCGATGTAAAGGTTGGAAATTTGCAGCGTCGGCTTAAGGTCGCCGGCCTCGGGAAACATCTGGTCGGGAATGACCAGTTCCCGCCACAGCCGCTTGTGCGACTGGAAGCCCATCTCCGAAAAAAAGCCCCAGTTTAGCCGTTTAAGCAGTTCAAAACAGCGCATGATAACCGGATGGGTCCGCTTGTCCTTTACAATAGGAAGAACATAGGTCTTAAGCGCGGAAAAGGAGTTAAACTCCTTTGTGACAATCTTATCGGAGAGAAACGAAAAAAGTTCGTATTCCGAGCTGGCCTCGGTATATTCAGTTATATCCTTCACCATGATCAGTTTATCACTAAACGGACAGTTTGGCTATACGTTTTGGGCAACAGCGCCCGGTGAACCCGTTATGGCGAAAATTTTGCCGTTTCTTTGTAAAAAACTGATTTATAACACGCTTTGCGGTATACTATAGGTAAGAGATGGAAAACGCGACCCAGTTAAACAATTCAGGAATTGCCCTTACCGAAGCCAACCGGCCCTTTGAGGCGATCCCCCTGTTTCGAAAGGCGCTCTCTATAGAGCCCGAAAACCCCCTGTTTTGGCACAATATGGGAATCGCCCAGCAGCGGACCGGCGATTACGATGACGCGATGGCGAGCTTTCACCGGGCGCTTCTTATCAATGACGATATTGACGATGCGTGGTGTTCAATGGGGCTTATTCACTATCAGCAGGAACAGTTTGACCGCGCCGAGGAATGTTATCATTCGGCGCTTGCCCGTAATCAGGATTCACACAAGGCGTGGAATAATCTGGGCGTTCTCTACTTTACGCAAAACCTTTACGAAGAGGCCCGGCACTGCTTTGAAGAGGCGGTTTCGCTTGTTCCCCATTATGAAGACGCCCTGATTAACCTGCGGGATGTCTGCCGCGAATTAAAAGATTTCCGCGCCGCCGCCGAATTTGAGCGGGCCCTTTTGGAGTACGGACGCTAATCAATGAAAATCCTCTATATTGCGGAACTCGTTGGAAAGGCCGGCATTTATGCCCTTAAAACGGCCCTGCCCGCGCTCAAAAACCGTGTCAAACCGGACATTACCATTGTCTGCGCGGACGGCGCCACCAACGGCAGGGGCCTGGGACGGCAGCACGCCGCCTATATCCGCAAGCTTGGCGCCAACGCAATCACCACGGGCGACTGTTGTTTTTACAAAAAAGATCTGGTCGAACATATGGAAAAAATCCCTTACGTGCTGCGTCCCTGGAATTTGGACACGAACTCCCCGGGCAGGGGCTCGCAGGTTTTTTTTGGCGCTTCGGAGGAAAAGACCCCCGTCGCGGTCGCCGTTCTCCTTGGGCGCAACGGTAACGGACGGCTCCAGGGAAGCAGCCCCCTGGGCGCGCTTGAAGAACTTGTTGTTTCCCTGCGAAAGGAAACCCCCTTTGTGGTTATCGATTTTCACGCCTGGGCGACCGGCGAAAAGCGCAGCATCTTTGCCGCCGCAGCCGGACGCTGCACGGCGGTAATCGGATCGCACAACCGCGTACAAAGCGCCGATGAGGGGATTATGCGCGGTACCGCCGTAATTTGCGAGGCGGGCCGCTCGGGCAGCGCGGAATCGGTCGGCGGCTGTGAAATCCAAAGCCGTATCAAAGAATACCTTACCGGAATTCCCAACTGGACCCGTGAAGCCTGGGACAAAATTCAACTACAGGGCGTCATAATCGAAGCGGATAAAAACGGAAACGCCCAATCAATCGAACGTTTTTACGAAAGCGTCAACAGCCCCGCCGGTTCATAAGGCCGCCGGAGGTCCATTACGAACCTGGAACCTAACGCCGCGAACCATCACGAACCTGGAACACGAACTCCTGCATTTTCGGGACCCTGTTCGGGTCCACAAAGATGCAAACTTTTGTACCGCATAGTTTTCGAACTCTGTGACTTTCGAATAAGGTGGCGTTTCTTTACCGTAAAAAATCCAGCCGTCTTCGGTAATCCTCGTCTATGTTTACGATAGCGGTGTTCCAGCGGGCGGGCCGCCAAGGGGTTCGTTCCGCGAAACTTGTTGATGGCGTCAATTCCGTGTTATGCTGGGACATGGTTTACGCGAAACCGGCTTTAAACCGTTCCCCCAAAGAGTGTTTCCCCGTCACCCGGACCGCGAATTCCGGGCCGGCGGAGGTGTTTTTTTGCCCGAAGTGTCAACTTATTCGAACGACGAAAAACCTGAAGGGAGGGGGAGGATTTTAACAGGGTGACGGCGCAAAACGCTACAATAGACTCGGAAAACGGTTTGTACTCGACCGATTACGGCTTAGCCCTAGCGGATGGGACGGTGAAGCCGGACACGGCCTACCAGCGGGACTATACCTGGAACGAGCAGACCTCATGACATGGTCGCGGGACAGCGCGTACAATGTGGCGTACGCGTACGATGCCTACAAAGACCTCATGTTATTATCAAGGTTGATGAATGGGGAAGTGGAGATCCTATGGATTTTGAGCTGGCATTTGAAAACATAAAGAAATTTTCCGATCAAATCAAACTACAGGAATGCGAGTTATTCAGAAATGAAGCCACTACACGTATACAATTAATTGATAAAATGTTAATTGACTGCCTAGGGTGGGATCGTCAATATATAGAAACCGAGCAGTATTTTCAAGATGAATATACAGATTACGAATTAGGAATCCCGCAAAAGAGACTGGTAATAGAAGCAAAGCGTGAAGGAACTTATTTTGAGTTACCTGCTGGTTTTAAGAAAGAAAAATGCGCATTAAGAACGATATGTAATCTAAGCACAGAATTTAATGATGCCATTGCTCAAGTGACAAAATATTGTAATACAAGAGGTATTCCAATTGCAGTCGTAACAAATGGGCATCAATATATTTTTTTCATATGTAACCGCCAAGATGGTATTGCACCATCAGATGGACAATGCCTGGTTTTTCCTTCGATAGATAATATTTTAAGTAATTTTAATTTATTTTGGGATGTTTTATCTTGTGCAGGTGTTAACAACAACAAAATATATGATATTCTGAAAGGTAAATATATTATACCAGCACCAGACAAGCTTTCACAGAAAATTGTTAATTATCCAGGAAATAAGAATCGTAACCCAATTGCCGCCGAATTGCAAATTTTGGGGGGGTTGTTTTTAGAAGATATTGGTCGCATTCCTGACTCCGAAGAAGAATTTATTAAAGATACTTATTGTACATCAGGTGCTCTGTCGCAGTATTCATTAGTTAGTAAAGAAATATTAATGTCAAGGTACACAAAATTTTTAAAAGGAGAATCAAGTGAAAACATTGAATCTATTACTCAAAAGCATGGTCTGAATGAAAATTTTAAACGTGATTTATTAACCGCAGGTATCACTCGAAGACCTATAATTTTAATTGGTGATGTTGGCGTAGGAAAAACAATGTTTATCAAACATTTTATTTATGTGGAAGCAAAAAATGAATTGGCAAATGAAATAGTTATGTATTTAGATTTTGGTACAAAGCCAGCCTTTTTTATGGAACTTGACAAATATGTAATCGATGAAATAATACAACAACTACTTAATAAATATAATATTGATATTTATGAAAAAAATCTTGTTAGAGGTATATATAACTTAGAGATAGAAAGATTTCGTCGAGGGATTTATTCTGATTACCTTGAAAGTGATGCTGGTAAATACAAAGAAAAAGAAATTGTTTTTTTAGAAGAACTTATAAAAGATTCGGAAAAACATTTACTAAAATCACTTAATCATATTGTAAAAGGAAGAAACAAACAAATTGTAATTTTTTTTGACAATGTAGATCAACGTCCATTTGATTTTCAAGAAAAAGTGTTCTTGATTAGCCAATCATTGGCTGAAACATGGCCTGTTATTTCTTTTATTTCTTTGCGTCCAGATACCTTTGCAAAATCCAAAGCGAAGGGAGTCCTTGCTGCCTATCAGCCGAGAGTATTTACAATAGATCCTCCGCGTGTTGATAAAGTCATAAAAAAAAGACTGGATTATGCTCTAAATAAATTAAAAAGCATGGGAATTATTTCCAATGCACATAGTGCTATCCGATTCGATTTAAACAAATTAGAAAAATATATTGAAATGCTTATACAGACATTGGAAAAATCAACCGATGTAATAGAATTTATCGACAACATGAGTAATGGTAATTTAAGAAAAGTAATTGAATTTATTGGCATCTTCGTCGGTAGCGCACATGTAGACAGCACTAAGATTCTTGATATTATAGACAGAGAGGGATCCTATCATTTGCCAATTCATGAATTTCTTCGTGCCTTAATTTATAAAGATAATGAATACTATAACCCTGATGATTCTGTGTTTATTAATGTTTTTGATATTTCTAATAATAATCCGAAAGAACATTTTATTGTATTAATTCTCATATCAATAATTTACAAAATGGGTAAAAAAAATTTAGACGAGGGGTATGTTGAAAAGTCTGAAATTTATAGAATTTTACAAAAATTAGGATACAAAGAAAATGAAATACAAAATGCACTATCGTTGTGTTTAGAAAAATCACTAATTGCATCGCCAAATTATGACACACCTGCATCTTCAAATTATATACGAATATTACCTGCTGGTGCTTATATGTTATTAAAGCTGTCTTGTATGTTTACATACATTGATTCAATTATAGTTGACACACCTATAATTAATAGTGAATTTAGGGGAAACATACATAACGCTTTAACCATTGATGATCGTTTGATCAGAGCAGAAATATTTTTAAATTATCTTAAACAATCTTGGAATGGTTTATGTAATGATTATCTCGATTGGGAGGACTATTCCCAGGAATCATTTAGACAGATAGAGGATATTAAATTTCGTATTCAAAGGCGACAACAGGGATTTCATGAAAAAATTTAACGTTGGGGAAACTTATATGAGTATGGTTATAACTATTACTGTAATGCTAAAAACCCTCAGATATGATAAAATCAACAAAATTAATGTTCCTAATAAAACGAGTACAAAATTATCATGATTCCCCTCTCCTTCCTGACCTCCTGCATAGAACGCTACGCCGAATACAAAAACACGGCCAGCCCCGCCGTCTACAGCCTGTTCACCAAAACCGGCCTTCTGGATATGCTTGTCTCCGATTATGAAGATTTACACGGTATGTCTTTTGAATACCTCATGCAATTCTTTGATGAATACCTGAGGCCACCGGAGGACCGCGCATGA
>JAIRYT010000042.1 GCA_031267675.1 Treponema sp.
TATTGATTTTTTAATTTTACAGTTTACCAAAATAACGGAATTTCAAAAGTATGATTTACCGTCAGAATTTGCGGAAAAGGCGCGTTATATAACCGGAGATTTAACGCCGTTCCCGGGCCGCTTTTCTTATGCCCGGTTTCCCTTCTTTCGGGAGATTGTAGATTTGTTCCATCCGTTAAATTCAATAAAAGAAATTGTTTTAATGAAAGGCAGCCAGATAGGGGCAACGACCGGAGTATTGGAAACAATACTTTTGTATAACATAGCAAGCGATCCGAAAAGCCAGATGTATGTATCAGTTGACAGCGGGCTAATGAAAACATCCGTACAGGTAAAAATTGAAAAAATGATAGACAACGCCGGGGTACGCGATTTGATTTTTAGCCAAAGCCGGAAAGCAAAGGGCGCTAAAGATTCAGGGGATACGGCAAACGCCAAAGAATATCCGGGCGGCTTTTTGCATTTTTACGGTTCAAAAAGCCCTAAAGGATTCAGGGATAAATCCTATATGGCGGCGGTATTGGACGAAATAGACGCATACCCCGATTCAATCAAAGCGGAGGGAAACGTTATTTCCCTGGCGCGGACTCGTACCAACGCCTACAGGAACAAACGAAAAATATACTATGGGTCTACCCCGCTTGTTAAACAAACAAGCAAAATTGAAGGGCTTTATTTACAGGGCGATCAAAACAAGTACACGGTTCCCTGCAAGCATTGCGGGGAATTTCAGGAATTGGTATGGCACGGAGAAACGGAAGACGGGGCGCGCTATGGCATTGTATGGGAAAATGACGAAAATTTTAATCCTATAACCGGCAATCCCAAAAAAGGAATTGAAAGCACGGTGGGCTATAAATGCCGCTATTGCGGCGGCATTATGAAAAATTTTGACAAGGAGGTAATTATACCAAAGGGAAAGTGGGAACCTACGGCGGAAAGCAAAAACCCGGAATTAAAATCGTACCATATCAGCGCCTTGTATTGCCCGCCCGGTATGTTCAGCTGGGAGGACATGGTTTTGGAATGGGCGCAATGCTGGGATTTAAAAAATAACCGAGTTAAGGACAAAGAAAAATATCGGACTTTCAGAAACACGCTGCAGGGACTATCTTTTGAAGAGGCCGGAACTCAAATTCGTTACGAAAAGGCGGTTCTCTTTCGGCGGGCCGGATTTGTACGCGGGAAAATCCCCAATGATTTATCAATGGAATACAACGGTGGCGCTATTCTTTTAGTTATTGCAAGCGTTGACGTTCAAAAGCACTGTTTATTTGTTGATGTTAAAGGGTATGCTGAAAACGGTGTTACATGGACAATTGATTTTTTCAGTATTGAAGGCGATACGGAAGATTTTAACGGCCCATGGGATAAATTGGACGCATTTATTGAAAATACGCTATACACGGCAACGGACGGCAAAGCGTATCATATTGCAATGACCTTAGTAGACTCCGGGTGGAATACCGATTATGTTTACGCCTTCGCTTCCCGGCATAGTTTCGGCGTGTATGCCTGTAAGGGCGTTGATTATATAAAGGCTGGAGAAACTTTTAAACTTTTTGACAAAGGAACGCTTGACCGCATAGGGCTGCCGCAGGCATATCATATTAACACAACGAAAATGAAAGACAGAATTTCAAATGCTTTTCAAAACGCGATGTGGCTTTCGGGCCAGGCACAGCCGTTATGGTATCCCAATTTCCCGGATGATTTTCGGGATGATTATTTTAAAATGTTTGAGGCGGAAAACCGCGTTGACCAATATGACAGGGTTACAAATAAATATATACGCACGGTCTGGAAACAAAAACAGGGAGCAGACAATCATGCTTTTGATACGTTTGCGTATAATTTGGCGGCGCTTGAAATTTTCGCGGATACATGGTGCCGACATGTTTTGAATTTACCGGCCCTTGACCTTGACGCATTCTGGCAAAGCGCCGCCGAGGGCCAGTTTTATGAAACATTGCCGGGACGCTAATGATTAAAGAAATAACGGTTTTATATTTTATTGAAAAGTTTATAGCGTTATGAAAAACAAAAAAGGAATATTGAAACATGATAATTGACGAAAATCACCCGGCGCTTTCGGGCCATAGTGATTATGACGAATTACAGAATTCAAAAATTCTTTTAATTGAAGTTGACAAGGCAATCGCCGTACTACTTTCGGGCGGTTCGCAATCTTATACGGTGGATACAGGGCAAACACAGCTTGCCGTTACAAAAAATGATATAGGAAAATTAAACACAATGCGGGAAGGTTTAATCAGCCGGATTGAATATTATGAAAACAAACTCGGTATAGGAAAGGGGCCGGGAATGACAAGGGTGGTTCCGTTATGGTAACAATAAGCAAAGCGGCAAAGATTGACGATGTTTTAATGTACTATGCCAGCGATGTTATTAACTCCACTATTCCAGGCGATCTTTTTGACGGTGATAAATTTCCGGGCTCCTTCGGGTTTACACGAAATTATTTTATTGAAAACGGAATTGATTATTATACTTTGCGGCACAGGTCAATGCACTTGTTTGTTGAAAATTCCTATTTTGGGGGCATTATAAAACGTATGCTCCGCAATGAAATATTTACCGGAATGTACCCGGAAAGCACGCCCATTAGCGCCGTTATATGGCCTGATTTATCCGAAGAGGAGCGCGAGGCAGAGGCGGTTAGATGTTCAGAAATGATGTCAACAGCTTTTTCCCTTTACGGCAATGATTACAGCGTTTTTGATTATAAGCAGCAGCATACTTTTGGGGAATTTCAGAATCAGGTTAGATTGGAAAGTATTTTATGCGGGGACGGGATTATTGTATCACGAATAAATCAGCAGACCCGCCTTCCGTGCTGGCAGTTTATAAACGGCAATCATATAAAAACACCGCCAGAATATCATATTGCCGGAGGGCATGAAATAAAGCACGGCGTTGAATTGGACAGGCAGGGCCGCCATGCCGCTTATTGGATCGAAGAATTTGACAAGAGCGGGGACGGTTTTACCTATACCCGGATTTCGGTATGGGGGGAAAAATCGAAGCGCCAAATTTCATGGATGGTTTACGGCGGGGAAAAATTACTTGACCACACGCGGGGCACGCCGCTTTTGGCAAATTGTTTATTTATGCTCAAAGACCTTGACCGATACCGGGACGCGGAAGTCCGGGCGGCGGTTATAAATTCAATCCTGCCCTTATTTATTAAGCGGACTCCGACTTCAAAAGCCGGGACTAATCCTATTTCCGGCTTTTTGGAAAAAAAGGCGCAAAACAACCCGCGCCCGGAAGTTAAAATTGACGGAAAGCCTGTAAGCGAGGCAAACACGCCAGCAGTAGGGTTTAACACGCCTGGTTTAATTATGGACAGGCTGGAGGCCGGGGAAGCGCCTGAAAGTTTTCAGACAAACCGGCCTAATGTCAATTTTGGAAAGTTTGAAGAAATAATAGTTTCGGCAATATGCTGGCAGAATGAAATTCCGCCAGAAATTGTTTTAATGCGCTTTAATACTTCATACAGCGCATCGCGGCAGGCAAATAATGAATATGAAATAACCTTAAATTTCAGGGCTTTCAAGAATTCAAAAGATTTTTGCCAGATTATTTTTAATGAATTTATAATTCAATCGGTTTTAACAGGCGATCTGGTTATGCCCGGATTTATGGCGGTCATGTTTGCGCCAGAGGAATGGCGGCTGCGCGGCGCGTGGTTAAAGTGTGAATGGCGCGGGCTTTCGCGGGGTTCCGTAGATATATTGAAAGAGGTTAATGCCTATACAAAGGCGTTAAATTTTAACTGCATTACAAAGGATATTATATGCCGCCGTTTAACCGGAATGAGTTATAACGCGGTTATGTATATACGCAAAAGAGAGAAACAGTTAGGGGAACGGCTCGGCCTTGTTTCGGCGGAAGACGAAAACAACAACGGCGAGCCGGTATATGGCGGCGCAAGGGAAAAATCGGAAGAGCGCGATTTTGAAATTTCCGAATTGAAGGAATCAATTCAGGATTTAATGGGCATGATTGAAAACAGGAGGGTATCATAGTGGCCAATGAAATTGATTTTGAAAAATATTTTGAAGAAAAAATAAACTCCCTAAAAGAATTTATTAACGAAAAATTTAAAAACATGGAAACACAAACACAAACAATTATCAAGAATATTGAAAAAGATGTCGGTCATGCCCATGAAAAAATAAGGAATCAGGAAAACAGGATGAAAATCATTGAAACACATATTTCTTTATTTAAAGACAAAGATAAAGAAAAAATAAGCGCATGGAAAAAAATTCAGGAGTCTTTTTGGGGCTGGTTAGTGCCCTTTGTTTTATTGGCGGTGTTATACGCGCTTTCAAAGGGATATTTAAAGTAGAGAAAAAGATGACTAAAATAATAATACTTGCGTCAACGCAAGTATATAACTGATAAAATCTATTTTTTGCCAGTTTTGGGTGGGCGGCCTTTACCCGGAACATTGCGGATTATTTCAAGCGCCGATTTGTCATAAACAGCGCTTTTTGTGATTGGTTCTATTCCGGCCCGCTGTAACCTTGTTTCAACCGCCCGGCGCTTTATCCCCAAAATTTCCGCCATTTCTTCAATCGTTAATCCTTCCATACCCTATTATCGCCAGAAATAGAAAAGGCATTAACACAAAAAAACACAAGTATGATAAAAAGATTTTATAGCACTCCCCTGTCGTGAAAAATATTTGAAATGTTTATAGCATGAAAATAACAAAACATTTTAATTTAATGAAAATTGTTTTTAATTTTTAAGGAGAATTTTTATGAAAAACACTAAAACCGAGCAGCTTGTCTGGCTGGTTATTGCGGTTCTCTTGACGGCGGGTATGATTTTCTTTATTAAAGACAGCGGTGTGGCCAGCGCTCTTGCCGGAACACTAACCGGGGTGGTTAGTATTTTTATAGGAGTTGACATTGCGGTTTTAATCAAAAAGACAAGTGCCCTGCCGGCCGGAGAATACAAAGAAATAAATAAAAGTCGTTATATTGCGGCTGGTATTATCTTTGCGCTTTTGCTTTGCGAGGCGTTCTTTATTTCCGCTTACTATGGGCGGAATTGCGATGGGCTTTATACTTCTTTCGGCATAGGAATTTTAATTGTTATTGGCGGTCTTATTGCGGGGATTGAAGGAAATAAACTTGTAACCGAAACAGTGCCTCCGGCAAACAGTTAAATAAAAAGGCGGTCAAGAAATGATGGGTTATATTATTTTGGGCGCTTTTATTTTTCTTGTTGTTTCTTGCGCCGCTTCCTTTTTCGGCGGCCTGCGGCTGGGCCGCCGTCAAATGCAAAGCGAATATGAAGAGGAAGCCCGCAGAAAAGCGCAAGATGAAAAGGATTATCAAAAAGCAAAGCAAGATATTAAACAGGAGGCATTTGGCAATGCTGAAAAAGAAAAGGCTAAACTTTCTGGCGGCGATAGTGGCCGCGAGCGTTTTGACAATATCAATAGCAGCCTGCGCGGGGGTTCCCCGCGTTGAATATGTCCATGAAATACCGGATGTTACCTTTCCAGTTTTTCCGCTCCCTGATTGTGTTGCCTATAACGAGGATACCGATACGGTTTCAATGCCCCTGTGGTATTGGCAGAAAATCGCGGAATACAAAATAGACGTTGACGCGATAGCGGAATATTTGACCAGGATTGGAGAAATAGGAGCAGAGGAATAAACGCTATCGGAGGATTTTATGATGGCTGGGAAGAATCGAAGGGGCGCGGTTTGAAAAGTTAATCGCCGATTCCATCGGAATAACAGATATGGAAAAAATAGGGGATTTGATGATAATACATAATATAAGCAGCGGAAAAGACAATTATTCACAAAGAAACAATGAGGTCAGGCCGCTTTCTTCATGCAACACTACCAGCATGGTTATGGCAACAAGTTACAGTAACGAATTATGGGGCCGTTTTTGGGAAAGCCCCTTTTGCAATAAATATAAACAATTTTCACAGCCGGAAGACCGGCTGCAACAGGCGCTTATCGACTGGAAGCTGGAGCCGACCAGTCATTATGATTTAATGAAGGGCTATAATAAATTTATGGGAGGCAGTATTGATTCTTTTTCTGTTTCGGCCCCGCTTAAAGAATTGATTGACGAGCTGCTTTCCGGAAGGCCGTGGGTAGCTTCCGGGACTTTTCCGGGCTGGCCCGAACCGGAAAAAAAACCTTTAGGTCATATTGTCTGCGTTGTCGGTATGCACTATGAAACAAACCCTTATAAACCCGCCGCAATGATAATTGATGATCCCTATGGCAATACAATGAACAACTGGAAGGGAAGCGGAAACGATATTGTCATTCCGTTTGAAAAATTTGCGGCATGGTTTAAGCCGGTGAATAACGGCGAGATTTTTTGGGCGCATTGTTTTATGCCATTTTGAAAAAATGAAAAATTTTTAAAAGTATATAGCATGGGGGAAAGGAGAAAGGATTTAATTTAAGACAATGAAAATTTTAATTGACGATGTAATAGGCGGCTGGTACGGTATAGGGGAACGCGGGATTTCCGAAAAGCTGGCTGCAATTACGGACGGGGAAGAAATTGAAATAATCATTAACTCGCCGGGCGGCGATTGCTACGAGGCAATCGCAATTTTTAATTTAATACGGAGCTATGCAAAAACCCACGCGGTTTCGGTTCGCATAAACGGCCTCGCGGCAAGCGCGGCCACTTATATTGCTTTGGCGGCGCGGACGGTTAGACCGGAAAGTAAAATTATAATTTCAGAAAATTCAATTTTTATGATTCATAACCCCTGGATTTATATATGGGGTGATTACCGGGAATTATCAAAGTTTGCCGATTATATGGCGCAGCTTGCGTCCATGTTTGGAAGTACCTACAGCGCCGTGTCAAAACAAACGGAAAAGAAAGTCCGCGAGCTAATGGACGCAGAAACATATTTAGTTGGAGAGGATATTGTTTCAAACGGTTTTGCAAATTCCTTTGAAAAAATAAACGAAACCGAAAACGCGGGCGCGGGTTTAAGCCGCGATTCTTTGCTTGTCAACGCGCGGGCAAGCATTGAAAAAATGGCGGAAACGGTGCGGGTCAATTTTAAAAAAGAAACTCTAGACCGGGCAGCCGCCTTAATTAGCATGAACGCTTTTAAAAACGCGCCCGGCGGGGGCGCAAAAAATATCACATTTCAAACGCCGCAGGGCAATGTCCCTTCCGGCAATGAAGGGGGCATTATGAACGAAGAGGAATTGCGGGAAAAATATCCGGCCCTTTACAATGCAGTTTTTGAAAAGGGCAAGACGGCGGGAGCGGAGGCCGCTCTTGAAAAAGAGCGCGAGCGCGTGGGGGCACACCTTGACCTTGGGGAAAAAGCGGGGGAGGCCGGAATGAAGGCTGCCGCAAAATTCATCAGGGAAGGCGCGGCGGTTTCAAGCGACAAGGTGCACGCGGAATATATCGCGCTTTTGGCAAACAATAAAAACATTGAAAACCGGAACGCCGACAATCCGGGCGATACGAATTTGGCTGTCGATGATGATGACGCGAAGCTCGAAGCGGCATTTAATTCAGGCGTAAAAGCGGGCATGGGGGAATAAAATATGAAGTCGAGAATTATTGACAACAGCGTTTTGCCTTTAGGTAATAACGAATACGAAGCCGGGACAATAACGCTTGCAGCCGGAACCGAGATTTCTATCGGTGTTATTTTGAAGCGCAATACGGACGGCGGGTTTTCTCCTGTTTCGGATACCGGCCTCGCGACTATTTCCGCGGATGTAGATGGTACTAAAACCGATATACCAATTCCCGGAGTTCCGGCAGATATTCCGGTTGTGGTGAATCCATCGTACATAAAAAACGAGGGAACCGGAGCCGTTACTGTTGGTTTTAGGGCGCTTGTTGCGGGTAAGGTTCGCCGAGACAAGTTGACCATTGCGGGAGTCGCCATAACGGACGCGCAGGCTGACGCACTGCGTAATTACGGAATTATTCCGGTTGCCGTGAACGATGTTTCACGTCTTGACAATATGTAAAAGGGCGGGGCGCGAAATATCCGCCCTGTTTTTGTTTTTAATTTACGGAGGTTGAAATTGTGATTGATATTTTGACTAAAATCGTGGCGATGTTTAACAGCCAGCCCGATATTAACAAAATGGGTTTTCTTTCTTCATTTTTCCGAGTTACCCCCGACTCCTTTACGGACGCGGAATTTGCGGAAATTGACGTGGTACGAAGCGGCGAGGAGGTTGCGCCCGTGGTACGCGATCTTAATACCGGCGCGGTTACAATCGTTGACGATAAATTCGTTAATCACGAAATACCGTTCCCGGTTTATGCCCTGCGGAAACCCGCGCTTGTTGCAAGCCTTATGAAACGGCGACCCGGCGAAAACGCCTATGTAACAGAACACATGAACTGGCTTGGACGGCTGGCCCGCGTTCTTGTCGAGGGCTTTACCAAAATGACGCGGATGATTCGGTATTCAGTCGAATTGCAGGCGGCGCAGGTTCTACAGACCGGCAAAATAATTTTGACTGATGAAAAGGGAAACCCGGCCTACGAACTGGATTTAAAACCAAAAACAAGCCACTTCCCTATGGCGGCGGTAGACTGGGGCCAGCCCGGCGCAGACCCATACGGCGATGTCGCAGGGGTTATCGAAGTAGTAAGGGACGATGGGCAGGTTGACGTTAAACACGCTATTTTTGACCGGCTTTCATGGAATAACTGGATACGTGATGAATTTATTCAGGAAAACATGAAACAAGACGGCCTGGGAACCGGGGCCCTTGCGCCCGCTCTTTTGGGAAAAGGCGGCGTTCACATGGGACATATTTTTATCGGCTCCTACCGCGTTGAATTATGGACTTACAACGGGCGCTATTCTGATTTTGGCGGCAGCACCGTCAAAAAGTATCTTGGGGATAATACCGTTATACTCCTGCCGGATATTGAAGACCTTGACTTTAGGCGGCTTTTCGGTGGCATACCCACGATACGGCCCAATACCGATTTTGATGAACTTTTCGGCGCTAGCAAAATTGAGGTTTCGGGCGAGTATGATTTCCGGCCCCGCGTATTCTGGGACGAAAATCAGGAAGCGTATATCGGCGAAATTAAATCGCGCCCGCTTCTTTGGCCGGTTTCCATTGACAGGTTCGCCTGCCTAAAAACCGGAGCATAAAACAGCGGCCCCGCACAGGCGGGGTAACATTATTTTTAAGGAGAAATTTTTATGTCAAGAAAAATATTTGTTGTTGCCGAGGGCTTTTCCTTTGTCCGGAAAGGCGTTGTTTACAAGCAGGGTGATGAAGTTACCGCCGCCGTTTTCGGGGACGCGGATATTTTCAAAAAGAAAATTGAAAAGAAACAGGTAACTACAAAAGAAGTTTTGACGGCGGAAGAAGAAAAAGCCGCAGATACGGAGAAGGCCGAAAAAGAAAAGCGGGGAACCGCCGTTGAAAAAGCGCGGCAGGAAGAGGCAGAGCGGCAAGCAAAAGCCGCCGCCGCGCAAGCGGCAGCGGGCAATAAATGAATGTAAGGGAACAGGCCGCCGCCGACTTAAAATTTATTCTTTCGGATACGGAAAACGGCCTGGCCTCTTCCTTTGTTTTTGTTGCCAGCGACGGCGTGGAATATCCTGTAAGCGGAATTTTCGGCGATATAGGCTATTTAATTAAACCTGAAACCGGCGCGGCGATACAAGGGCGGACTATCGAGGCCGCCTATGCAATGGCGGCGCTGCGGGAACAAACGGAAAGGGTGCCGGAAAAAGGCTGGCGCTTTAAGACATGGAAACTTGACGGTACGGAATACGAGTTATTTGTGGTTAGGTATGAGGGCGACCAGACTGTTGGAATAGGGCGGGTTAAATTGGCGGTGAATTTGAAATGAACAATATACATTATTTGTTACAGGAAAAAGATAATATCGAAAAAGTACGCGATCAGATTGCCGCCATTTTAAAAAGTGAATTGGTTAATCAAAAACAATTAGCGGAGGAAGCCGCACTTGCGGACGCGGCGGATTATGATGTTTCTGTCTATCTTGAAAGGGGCCGCCCGTGGGAATTAACAGAAAATGAACAATCAAAAAATCCGTTTCCTTTAATAAATGTTCTACTTTTTGAAAGCAAACCCACGGCGGGCGGCAAGCAGATGACGGCGGTAGGTTATACGGCAAAATTTAATATTGATTGTTACGGCTGCGGAAACTCTGACATTGACGGCGAGGGGGAAATGACTAACGGCGATGATTCCGCCGCCAATATCAGGGCATGGAAAACCGGGAGGCTTGCCCGCAATATTTTAATGAGCGCGTTTTATTATTATTTAGGTTTGCGCGGCATTGTTAAAAAAACTTATATAACAGAAATTAAAACCGGAACGCCGGATAATTTACCGGAATCGGCGGCGGCGATAACTGTATGCAGGATTGTTTTTGCGGTCGATTTTATGGAAAAGGCTCCGCAGGCGGAAGTTGAACCGTTTGACGGAATTCTCTTTGAATCCGTTAGCGATACGGGTGAAATTTTAATTGATATTTAAGGAGTGAAAAATGGGAGTGGCAATCTTTTAGAACTTTCCCCGTCATCATTGCGCGGGCCGCGCCTTTTGGGGTAAACAGCTTGACCGGGGTACCGCTATGCGGGCAATCGGCGCAATCTTGCCCGCCCGCGCAGACCATGCGCCGCGCAGCCGCCATTCCTCTGGCGCAAACATAACCGCCATGGCAGGGGTGGCTGACCACTTGCTTTAGTTCGGCCTTAGTCATTTTTCAATGCCTCCTCCGCGAGCGTTGTGCCGTCCATAGAAGGGCGTGGGTTTGGGTCTCTATAGGTCGGGCGGGGTTTTTGGGCCTTATAAGCGGCCAAACCTAGAGAAACAAGGCGCTGGGCGGCTTGACTGATTGAAGTTTCCATTTCTGCCGCAAGCAGCCGGACTTCCTTTTTTGTTTCCTTTTCAATCATTACATTCATGTATTCCAAATTTTTCATGTACTTTGGCTCCTGATAATGTAGCATATTAGGCCACAATAAAAAATTTGTCAAGTAAAAAGATAAAAAAATGCTCAAAACTTCCGAAAATTTAGGTATTAGGTATATTGGGGTAGATATGGGAAGAAACAGGAAAGAAAACTGAAATTTTGCGGGTTCGGGTTACACCCGAAGAAAGAAAGGAATATGAAGCTATTCAGAATGAAAGTCCGCATGATTGGGGGACAGAAACTGAATTTATTAGGTATTTGCTAAAATTAGGGTTAAAAATATATAAAACACAGATTCTTCCCATTGAAAATGGCAATATAAGCCCGGTACTAATCGAAAAAATGATAAGAGAAAGGCAAATTTCAACGCCAAGTGGGTTCGATCCCATGATTGCACGATACGCAAATAAAGTTAAAAAAGTGGAATAGCGGCAGGTGGGCGCTGGGAAAGCGGCGTTTTCAACCCGCCCCCCGGTTTTTGGAGGTCGGAAAACTAGGGCTAGGCGGTTTACCGAAAAGTTATCATGGTTTTTAGAATGGCGGCTTCTACCTGTTCCGGTGTTAGACCGTATTTTTCCCCAATAATTTTATCGGTTTCGGCTTCATATTCCATAGAGTTTTCATCATCAGGGAATGTCCGCAGGACTTCAAACCAATCTTTATACATAACCGCATCCGTATGGGTGATTGCCTTGCTCCAATCCGGCTCTTCAACATGGCTTGTCATTTGCATAGTTGAATAATCGCCGGTTTTCACTTCTAAGGCATCTTTCCATTTTCCATTTGGAGCGTATTCTACATAACCGAGCCTGTAACCGTCACCCATTTCAATAAATTCAGGATAATCATAAAAACCGATTGCAAGGGCGTTAAACGGAGTTTCGATTTGCGCTAAATCAAAAACATCAATCGCGACTTGTTCAATTTCGGCTTTATTCAAACGCTGGTATATAACGATCTTGTAAGTAAACCGTTTTGTATTACCGAGATGGGCGGTATCAACTTTGACAATTTCATAATTTATGGTATTCAGGGAAATGTCTCTATGGTCTATCCATGCGGGGTCAATCAATTCGATTGAAATAGCTTGTTCGCTTTGTGACGCGGCGGCCTGCGGTTTGTCATTCTTGCCGATATTGGCAAGAATGCTAATCAATACAAGCAGTACCCCCAGCCCTATTGCGATATTGCGGAAAATTTTTACAACCTTTGAAGCCATAACACCCCCCATTCTGACAGTCTATGCTCTTAATAAGGTAAAAATCAATAGCCGATTGACACACAGGCCGATTTTCAGGTACATTATATTCACTTTTCGGGCGGTAGGATAGTGGCTATTCCGCTGGGTTCGGGACTCAGAGATCGCGGGTTCAACTCCCGCTCGCCCGATTTTTTCAAAAGTTGCGTTGACGCAATTTTTAAGATTTAAGGCTTTCTGACTTTTTTCTTTCAGCCTCCGCAGTTTCGATGTCTTTTAACAGTGTTTCAAGGTCAAGGTCGCCCGCTAAAATGCGAATCAGCGCCCATGCCGCCCACGGGATTGACCGCGCTCCCTTTTGACCGGGCGGGGCCGTCCAGCGTTGAACGGTTCGCAGATTAACGCCGGAATACAGGGCCGTTTTTGCGGCGGTTAAATTATGTTTTTTCAGGAATTTCTTAAATTCTTCCGGGCTTGGTATATCGTACACGGAACCTCTCCTGCCGCTTTTGGCGGCTTGCTTGACGGCCCGGCATGGCGGCGCTAGCCGTAGTTTGATAATAGAACCTTCTAGCCTATTAGCCTAGCCCCATACAGGGCCGGTTGCCTAAGTTTCAACATCCGGCCCATACAGGGCCGGATGAATTTCCATATCAAGCCCTTTAGTGTACCCGCCTCTGTATTTTGCCAGTCAATGAGTCGTATTGGTCAACATGCAACTCCTCCGCAAGAAAACATGAAAATAATTTTTTTAATTCCATTTTTGTTTCTTGATTTTTGGGAAGGTTGTATTCCCTTAATAACCCCATTTCATCAATGGCTTTCAGGGTAACTCCGCCATGATTTTCAAAAACTACTTGAAATGATTTAACTTGCTTTTCCATTTTATAAGCCCCTTTAGGGATTGTTACCGGCCCCATAAGGGACCGGGCCGGATTATCCGGTTTAATTTAATATTCAGCGACTTCCCATGAAAGCGCGGTTGCCGTATCGTTATAATAATCCACAACCCTTTGCGCGTTCTTTTCAGAAAGAAAAACCTGTGCTTCGTCAACGCTTAACACGGGAAACTCTCCATTTTTGGAGACAAAAAGCGTTTCCCCATTTTCATAATCTGCCTGGACTACATATTTCATTTTTGCCATTTTCTTGTTCTCCTTGATTTTTACCGGCCCCATAAGGGGCCGGGCTATAAACTTTTAGCTGGCCCTTTTTAAGGCTTTCCGCGCCGGTTTCGCTTCTTCTTTGCCCCGGCTTACTTTTTGGCTGCCCTTTTCTGCCCGGATTTCGTCAAGGGTTTTTTCGCTATAAAAATGGGTTTTCTTTCCACCTGAAAACACCCACGCTTTGTGTTTTGAAGAAAACCAAAATCCGAGAGCTTTCAGTTCTTCCCGGACTTCATAGGATTTAAAGCAATAAATCCAATAACCAATGATTTCAATTTCACAATCAAAATCAATGATTTTTTTCAAAATGTCTTGAAAGGGTGTAACTGCCTCCGCGCTGGGCGCTTCTTCTTTATCCGCATAATAGGCATTGAAAGAATCAGAAACAAAAAAATCAATGAAACGGTTAAACTGATTGATGATTTCAACAGTAACAGCCTCTCCCGCTTTTCCGGCATGGTCAGGGTGATTCTTTTTCAGTAATTCCCTGTAAAGTTTCTTTGCCGCTTCAATGCTTTTGCAACCTTTAAAAAAACCTGTCATTTTTCGCTCCCCGCCGACCTTCCGGTCGGCTTATTGGCTTTCAAGATAACTACGTATCTTGTTTATACATACATTTTACGGCCAATGGTCGTAAAATGTCAAGCGTTTTTTCGCTTTTTTACGTTTTTTTTGATTTTTTTTAAGTAAAATGGCGAAAAAGGGGCTATACAGCGCCGCCTGGAAGGTCACCCCGGAGGTCAACTCATAGGATTGAACAGGATTGAAGATTGACGTTTGTTTCTATAGCATGTATCATAGAATTGAGTGGAATTGAACAAAGAAAAGCGGCCTGTGAAGTTCGGGACTACGAGGTCGCCGGTTCGAATCCGGCCTGCCCGACTTAGGTTTTATCCGCTTTTCAAAGTCAAGGGATTTCGCCGGGCCGGAATCCCTAAAATTTATTCCCCGGCGCATTGACATTTTTCCGCGTAAAACGCACCATAGCGTAACAGGAGTATTCATGGCGTCCAAGGCAAAAAAGCGTAGTCCCGAAAACCACGGCGATTCGGGTTTCGCCGAAATTATTGAGCGTTTTAAGTCGCATCCTTTCCTCTTTGGGGGGACGGTGGCCGTGCTGGTGCTGGTTATCATCGCCTTTGTCTTTTTACCGGCCTTTTCCGGCCCCAACAGGGAGGAAGCGGGGGGCAATCTGGTATTCGGTTACTACGATAAAAAGCCGATAGCCTACATCGGCGGAAACTATTTTGACATGACGCTCAGGGCTGCCGCGGGGGCGGAAAATTTTGAACTAAACAGCGACTATTCGCAGGATGCCCAAAAAGCTTCGCAGGTGTGGTACAGCGCCTTTATCCGCACCCTGGTCCGCATGGCCATTTTGGACGAGATGAAAAACGCCTCCTACACGGCGCCGGCTGATAAAATTGACGAGCAGGTGGCTTCAAATTTCCTTGAAGACGGAATTTTTTCGCTTACCAAATACCGCCAGGCCGACAAGGCCCAGCTGCTTTCCATGTGGCGTTCTACCGAAGAAGACTTTATCACCCGCCAGTATATTAACGACCTGGTGAATTTGCAGATAACGGAAGCGGAAAAGGCCTTTGCCGGCGGGCTTGCAAGCCCCGAACGGAGCTTTGACATGGCCGTCTTTCCCCGTTCGGTTTACCCCGGCAGCGAGATCGAAGCTTTTGCCCGGACAAATCCCGAGCCGTTCAAAATGGTGCACCTCTCCAAAATTACCATAAAGTCCAGTGAAAAAGACGCCCAGGCGTGCCTAAAGTCGATAAAAGAAGGGCGCTCCTTTGAAGACGCCGCCCGGAATCAGTCGCAGGACGCGTACGGTTCCCAGGGCGGCGATATGGGAATCAAAATGGCCTACGAGGTATACACTGATTTTTCGCAGGAAGCGGATCGCGGCAGGGTGCTCGGCCTTGGAGCGGGGGCGCTTTCCGAGGTGCTGAGCGTACCGTTGGGCTGGGCCATTTACCGCGCCGAAGAAAACCCCTACCCCGCCGATTTAAGCGTCGAGGCCGGCCTTGTCAAGGCGCGTTATTACATGAACCGTTTTGAGGGCGGTCGTATTGAAGACTGGCTGATAGCGCAGGCGCAGGCGCTTATGGCGGAGGCCGCCGCCGGGGGCACGAACCTTTACGCGCTGATTTCCGAACGCGCGGAGGCGGGCGGCGTCGAAGCCGGGTTTCCGCTGCGGCAGTTTGGGCCGGTAAATCTTAACTACGGAAGCGTCCAGCTTTTTATGAATACCGTTGACACGAACATTCCCGAACTTGCCTCCGCCCCGGCAAACGAGAACTTCTGGAAGAACGCGTTTACCACGCCGCTTAATTCGCCCTCTACGCCGTTTACCATGGGCGAATCAATCGTTGTCCTTATCCCCACATCGGAAACTTTTCTGGACGATACCGACAAAAAGTATATCAGCGACTGGTACGAACAGGGGTGGATGTATGACACCCTGGATTCTGATCTTAACAGCGCCTTTACCGGCAGTAAAAAATTCGAAAATCTGTTTTATCCTGTTTTCCTGAGCCGGTTCAATATATTAAACCCCTTGTTAAACCCTGAAAACCTTGACACAGGAAACCAGTGACGGCGCGCCGGGAAGCGATAATAAACCGCTGGTAAAAGCGGCCCTAAGGGGTTTTTCGATCAGTTACCGGGGAAAGACCCTTCTTTCCACCCGTGATCCCGTAAGCCGGGCGGACAGGGCCGCCGCCGCCGCGACAAAAAAACGCACCCTCTATTTTTGCCCCTCGCCGCTTCTGGGTTACGGCCTTGAAAAAGCACTGCAAATAATGAGCGCCGATTCGGCCCTGCTCTGCGTCGAAAGCGATCCGGCGCTTTCGGAATTATCCGCGTCGTCCATTCCCCGCCGGCTGCTTGACGATCCGCGCCTGCTTTTTGCCGGCGCGTCTCTGGCTGACGCGGCGGCGTTGTGCGCCGCTGTACAAAAAAAATGGCCGGGGCGAAAATTCAGGCGGCTCGAAATCCTTAAGCTTTCCGGCGGCTGGGTTCTTGATTCCGCCGCCTACGATGATCTTGCCGCCGCGCTGGGCAACGAAATCGCCGTCCACTGGAGCAACGCGATGACGCTCATAAAACTGGGGCGGCGTTTTATGTGCAATACCATCCGCAATCTTCCCCTGCTGGAAACGGGCAAAAATCTTTCGCGGCTTTCGTTTGGAAAAGCCCCCCTCCTGGTTTTGGGAGCGGGGCCTTCGCTTGATCCCTTTTTGGACGCGCTTGTTTTGGACAAAAGCGCGCGGAGCGCGTCCCGTTCCTTTAAAATAATCTGCGTCGACACCTGTGTGCCGGCGCTGCGCGAACGGAACCTGCGCGCCGATCTGGTTGTCATTCTGGAAAGCCAGTTCTGGAACTGCCAGGATTTTACCGGAGCGGGCAGGTCGCGCATGAGCGCCGCCGTTGATCTTTCATCGTACCCGGGAAGCGCCGCCGCGCTGGGCGGCGATTATTATTTTTTCTTTACCCCCTGGACGCGGCTTTCGCTTTTTGACCGCATGAGGCGGGCGGGAATTTTACCGCTCGAAACAATGCCGCCTTTGGGGTCCGTGGGATTAAGCGCGGTAGAACTTGCCCGCAGGCTTGGCGGGGGACCCATTATCTGCGCGGGGATTGATTTTTCGTTTACGCTGGACAAATCCCACGCGCGGAGCACTCCCTGGCAGCTCGCGCTGCTTGCCGGGCAAAACCGGCTGCATCCGCCCGGCAACGCTGCCGGAGCGTTTCGCGCGGGAGTTTTTCCGGCGCGGTCAAAATCGGGAACGGTGGTGCGGAGCAATCCGGCCATGAGGAATTACCGTAATTTATTTGAACAGGAATTTTCGCGGGATGAGCGCATTTATGATGTAGAAGGAAGCGGCCTTCCGCTTGGCGTAAAAGCCACCCTGAGCATTACAGAAGCAGTACGCGTGTTGACTTCGTTTACCGTGGAAACCAACGATGTTTCACCGGCCCCGGCCCCGCCGCAGCCTGACGCGCAAAAAAATCTTTCGCGGGCGCTGCGCGATTTTGCCGCCGCCGAACGCAAAAGGCTGGAAGATTTACGGGACATACTTTGCGGCAAAAAAGACGGCCCGCTTGACACGCTTCTTGACGAAACAGATTATCTGTGGGCGCACTTTCCCGAATGCGCCGGCGCGGGAGGACGGCCAGCGGCAAATCTTCCGTTCCTTAAGCGGGTACGAACAGAAATCGATCCGTTTATCAGGTTATTCCTCTTTGGTTTTTAACACGGCAAGAAAGGCGCTTTGGGGAAGTTCCACATCGCCTACCATCCGCATGCGCTTCTTTCCTTCTTTTTGTTTTTCCAGCAGCTTTCGTTTGCGGGTAATGTCGCCGCCGTAACATTTGGCGAGCACGTCTTTGCGCAGCGGGTTTACCGTTTCCCGCGCGATAATCTGACTGCCAATCGATCCCTGTATGGGAATCTTGAACTGCTGCCGGGGAATCTCGTCCCTGAGCCGTTCGCATACCATGCGGGCGCGATCGTAGGCTTTTTCCTTAAACACCAGCTGCGAAAGCGCGTCTACCTGTTTGCCGTTAAGAAGAATATCAAGCTTTGCCAGATCGGTCATTTTATATTCGGTAATATCATAATCGAACGAAGCGTATCCCCTGCTGGTACTTTTAAGCCGGTCATAAAAATCAAAGAGAACTTCGGAAAGCGGCATATCATATACAAGCTCAACCCGTTTTTCGTCAAGATAACTCATGTTTGTCTGCACCCCGCGTTTTTCAAGGCACAGGCTCATAATGTTTCCAAGATACGACGAGGGGGTTATTATTTCCGCGCGGATATAGGGTTCTTCGGCGCTTTCGATTAATCCTTCGTCCGGGTATTCCATGGGATTGTCGACAAAGCGTTCCTCTCCGTTACGCAGGTGTATTTTATATTTAACCGAGGGGGCGGTAAAAATAACGCTTTGATCAAATTCCCGCTCAAGCCGTTCCTGTATTACTTCCAGATGAAGCAGACCCAAAAAACCGCAGCGAAACCCGAAGCCGAGCGCGGCCGAAGAATCTTTTTCATAGACCAAAGATGCGTCGTTTAGTTTTAATTTTTCAAGACTTGTTTTAAGTTCTTCATAATCATTTGAATCGACCGGGTATATCGAAGAAAACACAACCGGCTTTACTTCGCGAAATCCGGGCAGCGGCGCCTGACAGGGAAAAGCCGCGCCGGTTACCGTGTCGCCGACGCGGACATCGCTTACGGTTTTAATGCCCGCGACAATATAGCCAACGCTTCCCGCCTTTAGCGCTTCTGTTTCAACAAGCGCGAGTTTAAAAACCCCCACTGTTTCTACTTCGTATTCACTGCCGTTTGACATAAAGCGGATTTTCATTCCCTTTTTTACAGAGCCGTCAAAAAGGCGCAGATGTACGACTACGCCCCGGTAGGGATCGTAATGGCAGTCAAAGATAAGCGCGGTCAGCGGAGATTCCGGCGATCCCGACGGAGGGGGAATTTTTTGTACAATTGCCTCAAAAAGTTCGTCAATACCGGTTCCCTGCCGCGCCGACACCAGCAGCGCTTCCCGCGAGTCAAGCCCCAGGTCCTTGTCGATCTGCGCCTTTGCCATGGGAATGTCGGCGGCGATCATGTCGATTTTATTGATCACCGGAATAATTTCCAGGTCGTGTTCCAGCGCCATATACATATTGGAAAGCGTCTGCGCCTGAACGCCCTGTGTGGCGTCGACAAGCAGGAGCGCCCCTTCGCACGAATAAATGGCCCGCGACACTTCGTAACTAAAGTCAACATGACCGGGCGTATCCACCAGGTTAAGCTCGTAGGTTTTTCCATCGGCGGCGGTATAGGGAATGGTTACCGCCTGGCTTTTGATGGTAATTCCCCGCTCCCGTTCAATATCCATATTGTCCAGGATTTGATTCTGAAAGTTACGGTCTTCCACAAGACGGCCTTTTTGAATAAGGCGGTCGGCCAGGGTTGACTTTCCGTGGTCGATGTGGGCGATGATGCAAAAATTGCGAAACAGGGAGGTATCGGTCATCGGCTACAGGGTATCGGGCGAATCCAGCGCAGCCGGAAGACGCATGCTTGTTTCCAGATAACCCATACGGCGCCTCTTTACCGAAATATCCATAAGCGCGTAGCCTGCGTCTTTCATAACGCGAAACGACTTTATTGAAACCGGATCCTTTTCCGAAAGCCCCGCCTCGTCGGCGATTGAGCCCCGGATTATTTTTTTTATTACATACGATGAAGAAAGACTGTTCCCCGTGGTCGGCGCCAAAATCATCCCGTAAAGGGGCGCGGCCATGCGTTCTTTTCTGTCGCGCTCCGCGGCGTCCGCCAGGGGCAGATCGGGACGCGCCGCCGTCATAAGTACAACGCTGGATATGTTTTCCTCGTCGCGTAATTCAAGGGTAACAAGCTCGCCGGGCCGTGTCGGAAAAAGAACATCCTGCAGCGCGGGAATAAGCGCTCCCTGCGCGGCGCTTATTTTTTGTCCGTTAATTTTTTCGATGAGCGAACCTTCCTTTAACTGCAGTTCAAAGGCCGGCGTAAAGGGCGCGGCGTAAATGATCTCCGCCCGCGGATCGGCGGTTGTCCCCGATTCCGCTACAATAAGCCCGATCCAGGGGCGCTCCGCCCTGCCCCCGTTAAGCATCGCGGGCAGCGCCGCCGCAAGCCGTTCTGCGGGAACGGCAAAGTTAAGGCCCTGGAATTGTTCGATACCCGCAAAAACAATTCCCACCAGCCGTCCGTCTTTATCGATTACCGGCCCGCCCGAATTGCCGTGGTTTACCGCCGCGTCAATTTGAATTACATCGCCAATCTGAAGAAAGCGCCTGCCAAGCGCGGAAACAATTCCCTGGGTAACGGTTTTTTCAAGGCCGCCAGGAGAACCAATCGCGAATACCGTATCCCCTGTTTTGGGAATAACGCGATCAACAATGGGGAATACATATTCCGGCTTGTAGTCGGCCTTGATCAGCGCCAGATCCATCGCCTTGTCCCAGCCGATAACCCTGGCGCGTATCTGGGGGCTGGATGAATCGCCCATTCGTATAAACGCGCGCGAATACCCTTCGTATGTCGGGTCTACTTCGCTGGCAATTACATGGTAATTGGTAATAAGCAGGCCGGAGGAATCAACAAAAAAAGCGGAACCCAAAACGCGGTCGCGGTACGCAAGCCCCTTCTCGGCGCGAAAACCCCGGTCGACAATCACGGTAGCGACGCCCTTTACCATATCGCTCACCGTGTCGGCGCCCGCGGCATAGGCGCGTATCTCGTCCGGAATTGAACCGTCGCCCGCTTTTTCGGCGGCGTCAAGAAAAAACGCCGCGGTCCTCCGCTGTTTTTGTTCCACCGCTTTTTCAAGAAACGGACGGATATCGCCAAACGAAAGCGCGTTCATCTGGTGGGAACGAAGCGCCAGTAAAAACGCCTTTAGATATTCATCCGCTTCAAGCGCGTTCCTTGCTTCCGCCAAAACAATTTCGCTTTCCGCGCCGGTTTTTTCCACGCTGATGCCCAGCGCGGAAAGCGAGCGCGACAGGGACGCGGCGTCATCGTAGCGTTTTTCTTCCAGCGCCAGCATTTGGGCTGAGCGCATTTTTTCTATGGAAGCGGAACGGTATTGCTCAAGTTTTTCTTCTGTTTCACCGGTAAATTCCTGCGCGTGGCGGCTTTCGCTTCCGTAAAGTTTTTCGTATATCGAAATAAGATAAATCGCCCTTGCCGGATCGCCCTCTATATTTTTTTCAATATCGCTCAAGCGGTATTCGCTTGTCGATTTTGGCGGAGAGAGTTTTTGCGCCGCGCCGGCGCAGGACGCAATTGATACTGCGGCGCAGACTGCCAGTTTTACAAATGTTTTCATTTAATTCCCCTGTAGTGTTTCACGAACACCGTCTTTATCCAAATCCCAGCTTCGAAGCACTTTGTCGCTGGAATTCCTTAATTCCGAATATTCGGCTATTCCGTCATTATCCCAGTCGCTTTCACTGCGCATAAAGATTTCTCCGTTTTCCTCGTACCATGTACGGCGTGTTTCTTTTCTGCCGTCAAGATCCAAATCTACCAAACCAAGCACCGGTCGTCCCGCGCGGTATTCCGTCTCGGCGGCTTCCCTGCCGTTTACGATGGTGCGCGATTTTACCGGCTGCCCTTTTTCCAGCTCGATCCATTCGCGGCCGCCCTTAAATTCGGCGCTTTCTTTTTCTATCCGCACCGACCAGGAAAGCAGGCTCCGCTCGCTTAACACCTGCGGGTCTTCGCGCTTTGGGTACCCAAAGCCGCCGGAGGAATCCCCCGGCGAAGGCGGCACAAGCGGAACAAAACGCAGCGGCGTAAAGAAAAAATCCAGCGGACGCGGAATATAACGGGTCGTTTCAAGTTCCACATAAAAAACAGCGGGATACCGTTCCCAGCGGACGCCGGCAAACTGCTTCTCGCTTCTGCGTACCGGCATTACCGGCACACCCGGCACGGGAACGGCGATTTCGCCGCTTTCGGGAATTCCCCGGGCAAAATAAATATTCCAGTCGTATATCCGGTCCTGATCCGAATCATAAAAATACGCCTCCATCATACCCTGCGAATAGAGGACCGCGCCTTCAATAACGCCGTCAAAGTCTTCGTCTTCTTCTACAACAAGCGAAAGATACGAAAGATTTTGCCGAAAGGCAACGCGCGACTCCTCATCGCCCAGCGCGTTCCACACGGCAAGGAGCAAATTTTTACCGACGCAGCCGTCCCGCCTGGCGGCGGCAAAAAGTTCCGCCACCGCTGTTTTTCCGTCAACAAGGCCAAGGCGCAGGGCGGCGGGAATTGAATCGCCCCGGACCGTTCCGGCCGAACGGCTTGCGGCGACATAGCTTTTTGCAAGTTCGGTATCGGTCATAAAAGGCGCCGCCTGATACGCGAGATCGGGATCGTCGGGCAGCAGCAAGGGAAGCCGGCGCAGAATTATATCCAGAAGCGCTCCGTCGTCCGAACCGCGCAGCGGATTTGTCCGCGCGGCATAGTCAAAAAAAATCCGCGCGAAGCGGGTGTCGCGGGGAAAGGCTTCAAGCGCTTCTTTTACCGCCGCGTTAAATTCCGGCCGCTGGTTTAATCCCCGCAGGGCGCGCAGCCGCCAGTAAACCGTGTCGGCGCTCATCGGATCGCAGGAGAGGAGCACAAAAACCGCCTCATGATAGCGGCGCAATTCCACCAGTGTCCGCGCTTCCAAAAGCCGCGCCGCCTCCGCCGTGTAACGCTCCCAGCGATCGGTCAGGAGCGCCTGGCGGCAGGCGGCGAGCACCGCTCCCCGGCTGTAGTTTATGTTTTCGCGGACGGGAAAGGCTCCTGTCGCACGGCCTTCGCGGTCGCGAAGCAGCGCGAGCAGATAGGAAAGATCCGAGGACGAGGCGGCGTAATCGCTTCCCCGTTCCAGCGCCAAAAGCGCGCGGGTTCCGCGTCCCAGGGAAACTTCGCCCTCCGCCCAGGCGATGTATTTTTGGGCGATAGCGGCGTCGCCAAAGAGCGCTTCCTGAGCGTCAAGGGAAACGATTGTAAAAAAAAGCGCGAGTGTAAAAACGGAACAACATACCTTTTTCAAATACACCCTCAATTACCTTTAGCCCCGCCGCCCGCCAGCCGGTTTACCGCCAGCGAATAAATTCGCAACTCACCCAGCGCAGCGGGTCGAAGATTGACCTTTAGGTCAATCTTGCCGGCGGGGAAAACCCAGCAATTCCCTTACCTGGTCATCGGACATGGTTTCCCTGGCCAGAAGCGCGTCGGCAAGCTTTTCAACTTTATCCTTTTGCCCCCGAAGTATTTGCTCCGCGTTTTCCAGCGAATTTGTCAGCACCTTTTTAATTTCAGCGTCAATACGCCGCGCGGTTTCTTCGGAATAATCCTGGTGGCGGGCGATTTCTTTTCCCAAAAAGATCGGCGCTTCTTCTTTACCGTACGTTACCGGGCCGACCACTTTGGACATGCCCCATTCGCACACCATGCGCCGCGCCATATCGGTCGCGGTCTCCAGATCCATTTTGGTGCCCGTGGTGGTTTCGTCATAGAACAGGTTTTCGGCGGCCCAGCCTCCGTAATAAATGGTAATGCGGTCTTCGATCCAGCCCCTTGTACGCGAATACGAATCTTCTTCGGGCAGGGAAAGGGCCATGCCCAGCGCCTGACCGTGGGGAACAATGGTAACCTTGTGCAGCGGATCCGCGTTCTTGAGGAAGTAATGCAGCAGCGCGTGACCCGCTTCATGAATCGCCGTCATGCGCCGTTCCTTTTCGCTCATTACCAGGGTCTTGCGGGCGACGCCCATTAAAACCTTGTCCCGCGCTTCTTCCATATCGCCCATGCCGACTGTTTTTTTGTCGCTGCGGGCGGCAAAAAGCGCCGCTTCGTTTATAAGATTGGCGATTTGCGCGCCGCTCATGCCCGGCGTCGCGCGGGCGACGCGGACAAGATCAACATCGCCTGCCAGAGGAATTTTACCGGCGTGAATTTTAAGTATCGCCTCGCGTTCCTTGATGTCGGGCATGGCGACCACTACCTGGCGGTCAAAACGCCCCGGACGCAGGAGCGCCGGATCAAGCACGTCCGGCCGGTTGGTAGCAGCAAGAATAATTACCCCGTCCTTTGAATCAAAACCGTCCATTTCTACAAGCAGCTGGTTGAGCGTTTGTTCGCGCTCGTCGTGCCCGCCGCCGTAACCGGCCCCGCGCGTACGGCCCACCGCGTCAAGTTCGTCAATAAATACAATGCAGGGGGCGCTTCTTCTTCCCTGGTCAAAAAGATCGCGCACGCGGCTTGCGCCGACGCCGACATACATTTCTACAAAGTCGGATCCGGACATGTGAAAAAAGTTTACGCCGGCTTCTCCGGCCACCGCTTTGGCCATAAGGGTTTTTCCCGTGCCGGGCATGCCTACCAGCAGTACGCCCTTGGGAATACGCGCGCCCATTCTGGTAAATTTCTGCGGATTTTTTAGAAAGCTTACCACTTCCTGCAATTCATATTTTGCGTCAATTTGTCCGGCGACATCGTCAAAGGTTATTTTTTTACCTTCGTCATGGTAGCGTTTTGCCCGCGATTTTCCAAACTGGAACGCCCGCGAACCGGCCCCCTGCATATTGCGCATCATAATCCAGACAAACCCGATAATCAAAAGCCAGGGAAGAATTTCCATTATGACGCGAAAGGGGCTTAATCCGGCGGCGGCCCCGGTAATTTCTATTTTGTTGGCGTTGAGCACCGGAATAAGCGAAGGATCGTTATAGGGAATAAGCGTTTTAAAGTGAATCTGGTTTCCCGAATTATCGACCCGTATGCCGTTAATGGTCCCGTCGTCAAAAATTTTAACGGCGCTTACCTCGCTTTGATCTATGTAGCGGTAAAATTCGGAATAGGGAATTTCCTGTACGGGGGTATTTTCTGTTTTGACAAAATAGGCGATAAAAACCGCCGCCATAACAAGAAGAAGGAACAGCGCGAAGCGATTGGGGCTATTCTGCATTACCGGCTTTATGGGTTGTTGTTTACTCAAAATTGCTCCTGTCTCTGTATCCTGTCCGAATCCGCGCCGTAGACCGCAATTGTCCAGGAAGCGTCATCATTTTGTTTTGCCGCTATCGTACAACCTGTAAGCTTATAGACTCCCGGCTTTTTAATCAACACCGAAAACCCCGCCGTCTCTCCCCTGCCCGCCTGGCTGACCACGATCATTCCTTTTTTTCGCTCAAGGCGAAGGCCGCTTCCCAAATCGGCGGCCTTTTCGCCCCGCAAAAAACGGCGGGCGGTGTCGCGCTTAAGGCGTCCGCCGTCTACCAGGCTGTTGCAGGCGCGAAAGAGCGCCTCTTCGGCGCGGAAGAGCGGCGTTTCATCGTTCAACCCCGCCGGTACGAGCGCGTCGGAAAGGAGGCCCTGGGTTTCCCACAGGCGCAGCAGGGGTTTGCGCCAATGGGGAAACTCCCTGTCAAGCAGGGGAACAAGAACGGCGCGCACGCGGTTGCGTAAAAAGCGCGTGTCGGCGTTGGACGCGTCGGTGCTAAACGGTATTCCCCGCTCGGCAAGATACGCGCAAATTTCCGTTCGCCCAAGATCGATTACCGGCCGCGCCAAAAGACGTCCGCCGCGCCTCATGGCGCCGAGCCCCGAAGGCCCCGCGCCGCGCAGGACGGCCATAAGTACGTTTTCCAGCACATCATCGCGGCTGTGGGCCAGCGCCAAAACCCACCCCGCGCCCAGACGCCGCTGCTCCTTACGGAGCGCCTTGTGCCTAAAGCATCTGGCTGCGGCCTCTAGACCCGAATGTTTTTCGCGGGCATACGCGGCAACGGCGCCGCGGGGAACAGCGGCAACGGCAAGGGAAACATGCAGGGAATCGCAGAGCGCGCGGGAGGCGGCCTCGTCGGCGGCGCATTCTTCCTGTGGCCGTATGCCGTGGTTTACATGCACCGCCTGTAAAGCGTTGATGCTGCCGGCCTCCAGAAGCGAAGCCAGCGCGGCGGTCATGGCGCTTGAATCCGCGCCGCCCGAAAGGGCCGCCAGATACCCCGCCGGCCTGCCTTTAGACTGCGCGGAAGCCCTTTCCAGAGCGGCAAGCACGGCAGCCTCAAACGGATGCATGCTCCGGGACTATTTCTTGTCGGCCTTGTCGGATTTGTCGGACTTGTCGGATTTTGCGTCCGGCGCGGGGGCCGCCGCTCCGGCGGTCTCCGCCGCAGCGCCTTCGGCCGCAGCCGCATCTTCGGCGGCGGGGGCGGCCTCTGCTTTGGCGAATTTCACCAGCGCCACAACCTGATCGGGATTGGAAATAAGTTTAACACCCGATCCCAGGACAAGATCGCGCACATGAATCGACATATTTACCTTAAGTTCGGCAATATCCACGTCAAGCCGTTCGGGCAGATCGCCGGGAAGGCACTCTACTTCAATATCGTGAAGCGGCGTTTCAAGAATACCGCCTTCGCGGACGCCGACGGGGTTTCCGTGGGTATGAATGGAAACATGGGCGCGGAGCAGGGTATTGCCCTCTATCTCGTAAAAGTCAACATGAAGTATGCTGCCGTCTTTGATATCGCGCTGGGTATCCTTGACGAACGCCTCATGAATCTGGCCGCCCACATCTACCTTTACAATGGTGCTTTCGGAAATGCCCTTTAGCCCGTTTGTAAAATCCCTTGTATCAAGGTCGATGGAAACAACGCCGCTTTTGCGCCCGTAGATTACCGCAGGGATCCTTCCCGATCTGCGGAGCCGTTTTGAATTCCCCGACCCGGTGTCCGCCCTTGTCCGGGCGGCAAAAACTACCTGACTCACTTATTTCTCCCCTTCATTGTGGTGTATATAAACGGCGGGACCGTATCAATATCATCGTCATCATCAATCGCTGTCCATCCGCTCTGTAATTAAGTTGGGACGACAGGGGTCGAACCTGTGCATGCCGGAGCCAAAACCCGGTGGCTTTCCACTTGCCTACGTCCCAAAGCCCGGTAAGTATAACGTACTTTTACGGAATTATTCAAGAGCGCTTTTTGGACCGCGGCTTTGACCGAAGAGCTTATATTTCCACCGTCATATCGTCCTGTACATTCCCCGAATCATAACAATCCAGGATTTTTTGCTGAAGAACCGCTCTAAACTCGGGGTGAATGGGATGGGCGACATCTTTATATTCTCCGGCGCGTGTCTTTCTGCTTGGCATGGCAATAAAAACACCGCTTTTACCTTCTATGATTTTGATGTTATGAACGACAAAACAGTCATCAAAGGTAACGGTTACATAGGCTTTGAGCTTTCCCTCTCCTGCCACTTTCCGTACACGGATGTCAGTAATTTCCACGGCGCACTCCTTGTCAAGGTAACGGCACTATAAATTATACATCCCTTTTGTTTCACACGCAAGAAAAAACGTACTTTTTACGCGGCAGCCGTTCCGGATACGCCAAAGCCGCTTTTCGGCCTGCAGCGCTTTATCCGGATCGGCATAAAGCCCGAAACAGGCCGAACCGGAGCCGGAAAGCCCCGCAAACAGACAGTCCGATTTTTCCAGCACGTCCAGAATCCCGGCGTAAACAGGGCCCCGGGTTTTATCCTGCAGAAAAAGCGGTAAAAAATCGTTTTGAAAGGGAAAGGCCTTTTTACCGGAGGACAGATCTTTGAATCCGTCCAGTATCGCCTCCCTGTTCCCCGGCGTACCGGCGCCGTCACTCCGGGCGTCAAGCAGGCGGTAGGCCCCGGCGGTATCGCTGGAAAAGCCGGGAAAGACAAGCACCACCCCCATATCCCCCCGGTACGGCAGGGGTTCTATTATTTCGCCCCGTCCGGTTACCCAGGCGCTTTGACCGTACAGGAAAAAGGGCACGTCGCTCCCCAGTTCCAGGGCAAGAAGGGCCAGCGCGTCCCGGTCAAGGGGATTCCCTGCCAGGGTGTTGAACGCCTTTAACGCCGCCGCCGCGTCGGAGGAACCGCCGCCCAGACCCGCGCCGGCGGGCACCCGCTTGACCAGTTCCGTCTCAAAACGGCCCTTAAACGCGGTTTTTTCGCAAAACAGTTCCGCGGCGCGGTACACCAGGTTTGTTTCCTGCGGAATAACGTCCTCCCCGAAAGAGCGGTTCTCCAGATGAACGCGGTTTGTTCCGATACTGGAAAGGGAGACGCTGAGGGTGTCGCCAAAATCCAGCGGGACAAAAACGCTTTCTATGGGGTGAAACCCGTCGCCGCGCCGGTTTAAAATCCTTAGATGCAGGTTAATTTTACAGGGAGCGTTGAGCGTAATACCTGGGCGCATGGCTGGTATTTTATCCATTTTTGCCCCAAGGTCAATGACCATGCGGCTAGCGTGAATTTTACGAACAGGCCCGTTTTAAGACTTGACAGAACCATAATTACTCCCTTATGTTTGTTCTTGAGAAAGGAAGTTTGCTATCTTTATGGAGAATAACATGATTTCGACATCTGATGAAGAGCGCGCGCCCCTTATGCTTGCCGATGAGGACGATGACGAGGATATCGGGGACGATGACTTTGACGACATGGACGATGATTTTGACGACGATTTTGACGACGATTTTGACGATGACGATGATGACGATTTTGACGACGACGATGACGACAGTTATAACTATGAAGAAGACGTCGAATATGACGACGGCTTTGAGGAATAAGTCTGCGCCTGCGGATTTATGCGCCGGTACGCGCCGGGGAACACGATCCCGGCGTTATTCCACAATTCTTCAAGTTCGTAAAATTCGCGCGAGACCGCGTTCATAAGATGAACCACCGCGCCGCCCAGATCAACGGGGTTCCAGGAGTCGTCTATGCGCCGTCCGGTGCGAAAGGCAAAGTCATGACCGGCGGCATAGTCCTTAAGATGGCGCAGCAGCCCCGCCTGATGGGCGCCGCTTGAGACCGTCGCGATGATAAAAAAATCGGTCCACAGGTGGAGATGCCGCATATCCAGCGCTTTAACGTCTCCGGCCCTGTGTTCTTCAAGAAGAGCGCATATCTCAAGGATATGCTCAATTCCCGGTGACAACCCTTCCATTGAAGTCCTTTCCGATAATCAGGGTAAAATCGGCTTTTATTTCGCTTCCCCGCCCCTGTTCCTGTCGCCACTCGGTCGCCGCGGGATCTTCTTCTATTTTTGATTCAAAACGAAGGTTTTTACAGCGGATAATGTCGGCAAACGCTTTTGCGACTTCGTCCAGGCCGGTGCGGTCGATTATTTCGGTTTCTTCATAGTCATTGCGGTCGGCGTTATTTGTCGCGATCACGTCGTACCGAAAGCCCCTGACAAGCTCCGCCGTCCGGGAGGCGAGCCCCGTCGTAGCGGTGCCGTTAAGAATCTCCACGGTAAAAACCCGCTCTACGAGCGTTCCGCTTGTTTTTTGCGAAAGGCTCCGCTGGGCCTGGCGGGCGACGTCTTTAATAACCGTACCGTCATAATACGGCATAAACAAATTCTGACCGGAAACCTCGCGGTATGTTCCCGCCACGGTTTGAATACCGATACGGTCAATATCAAGCAGGGCCAGCGCGTCAAAGAGCCGGCGGCGGGTAAGGCTGTTCATGTTGCTTTTAAGCTGGGGATAAAAATAGCGCGCCAGCGAGGAATTCGTAAACATATCCTTTTTTTGACCTAGGCTTTCAAGCAGTCCCAGAAAAAAGCTTTCCCGCCTGAGCAGGGCGGCGTTTTCGTCTTCTTCGGGAAAGGTAAACCCGATATACTGCAGGGCCTTGTCGCCGTCAAGCACGGTGTTGCCCGGAGAAAAAAGAACCGGCTCGTCCCCGAATTGTTCAATGCGTACGGGTATAAACAGCTCTACGCCTTCGATAACGTCAACAATACGCGAAAGCCGCTCCGCCTCAAAAACCACCGTGTAGCGGATTGAAAGCCCCAAAAGGCTTTCAATTTCTTCGCAGTAGGTTTCGCTGCCGTTTTGATACACCGAATCAATGCGGTCGACCCGGTTGGTGGTTTTAAGGATCATGCCCACGTTGCCGGGAATGGAAATCGCCGCCGCGCGGTTATTCATCGGCGAAAACATCAACACATAACTGCCCAGCGGTTTTTTGTCCGTTCCCTCAAACACAAAGAGGATATTGATCACCTCTTCGCCGGAGAGCGCCTCCTCTATGGGGTCCGACCTGAGCACGTTGAGCACGACAAAAACCGCCCCTGCCAGCAGCAGGACTATTACCAGAACAAGAAATACACTCGCGTCCGTGACCCCTCGTCTCAAGTCAATTCCCTTTTTTTAAGATCTTCCAGAAGCGCCGCTGTCGCGTCCAGAATCTCCAGCTTTTGTTCGTCAAGATACGCCCTGGTGTCTTCCAGCACCGCCAAAAGCAGCGAAGGAAGCGAAGGCCCGTCCGGCTTTACGGCCGTTTCGCGGAGCGCCGGAACACCCCGGCGGGCTTCCCGTGAATACTCGATTTTATCGGCAATGAACACCGCCATGGCCAGCGGACCCATACCCGCCGCGCCCGAAGTATGCAGCGCCACCGCTTCAAGCACCCTCTTATTATGCAGTTTGAAGCGCTCGCGGAGCAAGACCGCCGCGGCCCTGCCGTGGAGCAGACCCGGTTTTTTTCGTTCCAGCGCCGAAACAGGCATACCGTCCCTTTCGACCAGCGCCAGTAGTTTCTTTCTTCCAAGCGATCTGCCAAGGTCGTGGGCGATCCCGGCAAGATACGCCTCGCCGGGATCAAGGCCGAAACGCAGCGCCAAATCCCGCGCCATAAGCGCGGCGCCCCGCGAGTGAAGAAACCGTTCCGAGGACAGAGCGCGCCGCGCCGCGCCCTCTACCGCGTCCAAAAGTTCCGGGGAACATTCTGATTTTCCGGCGTCCCGGTTTTGGAGCAAAAGAGAAACCCCGTAAAGGCCGCGTTCTTCTATGATGGTCCGCGCCCCCGAAGGAACCAGATAGCGCCAGGGGCCGCCCGAAGCGATAAAGGAACGGATTTGCCGGGACGAAACCGCCATAACCTCGTTTTTAAGGGTTTTATGGGGAAACGGAAAATTCAGCGCCGGGTTCCCCCGGCGGGCAAGGATAATGTCGGCCTTTTGGGCGATTTCGGCGGCGCTTTTCCATTTGTCAAAATCCGCCGCCAAATCGTCGCCCAAGAGCAGGGCGGGTTTTTCGTCAAGCGAATATTTGCCGCAAAGTTCGTTGATTGTGTCGATGGTGTAGGACACGCCCTGCCGCTTTAGCTCCATGTCGTCGACGGCAAAGCGCGGATCGGCAGGCATGGAAGCAAGCAGCATGTCAAGACGATCGGCGGCGTCTGCGTACTCCAGGGGATTCCCCGCCGGCCGGCCGGCGCAATCCGGGGCATGCTGTTTGAACGGCGAAATATTGGCGGGAAAAAACAAAACCCGGTCGTAGTGAAACGCGTTAAGGGCGGCGTCGGCCAGATAAAGATGGCCCAGATGGACGGGATTAAAACTTCCCCCCAGTATGGCCGCCCTCACTGTTTTTCCGCTTTCAGCGCTTCGTCAACCAGGCCGGCTATGGCGGCGCTGAGCTCGCGCAGGCCCTCGGGCATATACACCGAAATGCCAATAATGTGTTCCCCCGCGTATTTGGCGCGGAGCGCTTCCAGCGCCCCTCCCGCTCCTTCCTGATCAAGCTTGGAACCGGCGACAAGATGTTTCTTTGCCGTTAATTCCGGCGAAAATGTTTCGAGTTCCCTTCGCAGTATATCGTACGCGTCAAGATAATTTTCTTCGGAAAGATCGATTAAAAATACCAGCGCTGCGGCGCGGGAAATATGCTTTAAAAACTGAATCCCCAATCCGGCCCCGCCCGATGCTCCTTCGATTAAGCCGGGAATATCGGCAATGACAATATCCCTGCTGTCTTCTTCGTTCCGGCCTCCCAGCGAAAGCACCCCCAGATTGGGAATTTTGGTGGTAAAGGGATAGGGGGCGATTTTGGGCCGCGCGTTGGTAAATTTATCAAGCAGCGAGGATTTCCCCGCGTTGGGAAAACCCACAAGGCCAATGTCGGCAATGATGCGCAGTTCCACTTTAAGGCGGCGGGTTTCGCCGGGTTTTCCCGGGTACGCCTTGCGCGGCGCCTGGTTTACCGACGACTTAAAGTGCACGTTGCCCCAGCCGCCGTTGCCGCCGCCAAGGAATGTCCAGCGCTCTTCGGCCGTTTTTTTGCCAAAATCACGGATTGTTTCGCCGGAATCGGCGTCGCGGATCAGGGTTCCCGGCGGCAGCGGAATAATCACGTCGTCGCCGTCCCTGCCGTCCCGTTCGCGGCCTTCGCCGTCATGACCGTTTTCCGCCTTAAAGCGCTGTTTATACCGTAAATGGGAAAGGGTTCGAAGGTTGCGGCGAACGCAAAAAACCACGCTGCCGCCCCTGCCGCCGTCCCCGCCGGAAGGACCGCCTTTGGGAACATATTTTTCCCGCCGAAAGGCGATACAGCCGTTGCCTCCGCTGCCGGAAACAACCTCTATCACCGCCTCGTCCGCGAATCGTTCCATATTTAAAGCCGGAGATTAGACAAAATACCGAATCACAGGATACCGAATGCTACTGAACGCCGCCGGCGCCGGCGCTGATACTTATAATCGAGGCAAGCTTGCGTCCGCGCCGCCGGGAAAAACTTACCGTTCCGTCTTTCAGGGCAAAGAGCGTGTCATCGCCGCCGCAGCCGACATTGGTTCCCGGGTGAATTCGTGTACCGCGCTGGCGGACGATTATTGCTCCCGCCCTGACCAGCGAGCCGCCCGAAGACTTGACACCCAGATACTGGGGATTGGAATCCCGCCCGTTTTTTGCGCCGCTTCCGCCTCTTTTCCTCGCCATAGTATTTCCTCCATCCAGTTTAATCAGTTTTGCCAGTTTAATCAGTTTTGCCGTGTCAGCGCTCGGTCGTAACCGACATCGTACAGTTTTGCGGATATTCCGCAGCCACCGAACCAAGGCCTTCCAGAAGAAAAGCGCCTGCGGCGGATAAAAACACCCGGTCCGCTTCGCGGAGCGCCGGGCCGACTTTAAGGCTCATGCTGCCTCTTTGGAGCGCTTCGCCGCGCGCCTCAAGGCCTTTACGTTCCCCAAGAACCTTTACGGCGGTCCGGGCGAGCGCCGAAACTGCGGCGCACACAACATCGCCGCCCTTTGAGCCCGCCCCGGCGTGACCCGAGATAACGCAGCTTCGCAGAAGCCCGTCTTTGCCCAGTTCGGCGTTTATGGTAACCAGTCTACGCCCCCCCGATAATGTCTTCGACCCTAAGAAGTGAATATTGCTGCCGGTGACCCTGTTTGCGCCGGTAGTCTTTTTTGGGTTTATACTTAAAAACGATGATTTTTTTACCCTTTTCGTGGCCTTCTACCACGGCGCTTACCTTTGCGCCGGCGACATAGGGAGTTCCCACGGCAATGCCGGATTCCCCTTTTGAGAGCAGCAACACCGAGTCTATATCAAGTTTTGCGCCGGGCTCGGCGTCGACCCTGTCAACCTTGAGCAGGGCGCCCTTTTCGGCCTTGTACTGCCGGCCCTTAAATTCTACCAATGCATACATATCTTTATCCTTAAACGTAGTAGCTCTAAAGTATCTTTTTTGGCAAAACGTGTCAATACATACACCTAAAGGGAAAAGAAAACTTGCCAATTCCCCTAAATACGGCTATATTGTTATAACTGTAAAATAAAACGGGGGGCATAGTGAAATTACGATTTAGGCTGACATTTACCAGCATTCTTATGATGGTGGTTATTATCGCCGCCATCTCTTTTATCCTGCTGAGCAGAGCCAGCGTAATGCAAATTCAATCGGCGCGGGAAAACATGAAGAATCTTACCGGCGTTACCACCAAAGAATTGGTAATGAGGTACGAAGTATATCTGGATACCGTCGAGACCCTGTCCCAGATTATGAACGGGTACGCGTCGGTGGAGCCGGGCGTACGGCGGACGCGGTATACCGAAATGATCCGGTCCGTTATGGAATCAAATACCAACTTTGTGGGAATGTATACGGTATGGCGGCCCGGCGTTATTGACGGAAACGACGATGCCTATGCCAATACCCCGGCAAGCGACGCCAGCGGCAACTTTATCACCTTGATTACCCGCGAAAACGGGCCGCTGGAAACACGGCCCAAACCGGATTGGCGGGAGCTGCTGGCGCAGATCGATAAGACATCCACCTTCTCGTATTTTACTCCCGCGATCGTTAACGGAAGGGATACCTTTATCGCCACCGCAATTGTTCCCATTATTCCCGGCGGCACTTCCACCATAGTCGGACTTGTCGGGGTCAATATTGATTTTTCCATCTCCCAGGGGATTATAGAGGGGCTCAAGCCCTACGGGAACGGCCGGGCCATATTGTTCACCGATGAAGCAAAAGTGGCGGCCCATTATGACGCTTCCAAACGGGGCCAGGACGCCGGTACGGCTCTTTTGTCCGTGGTAGGCCAGGAAGCCGTCGACAGCCTTGCCGAATCCATGAAAACCGGGGAACCCCGGCTGGTTTCGACAGCCGGGCGCATACTGTGCAGCTATCCCTTTAGCATAGGCGATTCCACCGATGTCTGGGCCATGCTGACTTCGGTTGATGATTCTACCGTACTGGCCGAGGTTTCCAGTCTGACCAGGTTTACGGTTGTCATAGCCATAGCGGCCATCGCGGTGGCGGCGCTTATTCTGTTCTTTATCGCGTCCAGCATCGCCAAACCCATTGTCGCCGTTTCGCTTACCCTTAAGGATATTTCGGAGGGAGAGGGCGATTTGACCAGGGATATTACAATTTCATCGAAGGATGAAATTGGCGATTTGGCCCATTACTTTAACCTGACGCTTACAAAAATAAGGAACCTTGTGCTGGTCATTAAAAAACAGGCAATGGCCCTGCTTGACATTGGAAACGAACTTGCGTCAAACATGACCGAAACCGCCGCAGCGATTAACGAGATTACCGCCAATATTCAAAGCATCAAAGGCAGGGTGATCAACCAGAGCGCCAGCGTTACCGAAACAAACGCCACTATGGAACAAATCACCGTCAATATCGAAAAGCTGAACGGTCATGTTGACAAACAGACAGGCAGCGTGTCGAAATCGTCCAGCGCCATCGAAGAAATGATCGCCAATATTCAGTCGGTAACCGGCACCCTGGCAAAAAACGCGGAAAAGGTAAAATATCTTTTGGAGGCAAGCGATGTAGGCCGGAACGGTCTGCAGGAAGTTTCCACGGACATACAGGAAATTGCCCGCGAATCGGAAGGTCTTTTGGAGATCAACTCGGTAATGGAAAACATTGCCAGCCAGACAAATCTGCTTTCCATGAACGCGGCGATTGAAGCCGCCCACGCCGGAGAAGCGGGAAAGGGCTTTGCCGTTGTCGCCGACGAGATTAGAAAGCTTGCCGAAAATTCCGGCGAACAATCCAAAACGATCAGCGCGGTGCTCAAAAAAATCAAGGATTCCATCGACAAGATTACCAAATCTACCGATGAAGTTCTTAACAAGTTTGAGGCAATCGATTCAAGCATAAAAATTGTGTCGGAACAGTCAGAGAATATCCGCGGCGCGATGGAAGAACAGAGCGTGGGAAGCCGGCAGATACTGGAAGTTATCGGGCAGCTTAACGAGATTACCCTGCAGGTAAAGGACGGTTCCAGTGAAATGCAGGAAGGAAGCCGCGAAGTAATCCAGGAGGGTAAGAATCTTGAAATGGCAACCCAGGAGATAACCAACGGTATGAACGAAATGGCTACCGGCGCGGATCAGATCAATGTCGCCGTAACCCGCGTAAACGAGATCACCGAAACCAACAAGGAAAGCATTAATGTTCTTGTACGGGAAGTTTCCAGGTTCAAGGTAGAATAGCGGATTTTTGTTGAATAGTTGCACACGCGGCAATTGGGGAGTATTCTGTTAGTATTATGATAGATTCTAAAAGCGCCGTTTCGAGGGTGGTTGAGCTGGGAGAGCGGGAGGCGTCCGTTCTGGAAAACTCCCGCCTGCGGGTTATGATTGATGACGCGGGCGCCATGACGCCGGAACTTTCCGGCCGCCGTTCTTCGGGTGAATGGCTTAACGCCCACTGGCAGCCCTGGTTCCGGGCCAATTCGGGCGCAGCGTACAGCGACAGCGAACACGGGCCGTTCTGGAAGTCAAAACTGCTCTATCAGATCGCGGGGAATTTTCCCTGCCTTCCCAGTTTTGGTCCGGGCCACATTATTGACGGGGTGCATATGCCGCCCCACGGCTGGACGGCCAACGAAAAATGGCGTTACCTTGGCAATGATACCGGTGAATCGGGTGTTGTATGGACGCTTTCCGTGCTGGACAGTCCCTCGTCCCAAATTCCGCTTTCTTTTAGCAAGATCGACGCGCTGCTCCCCAATCAGGGCGTACACTATACCAGTCTGCGGGTTCAAAACAGGGGAGTTACGGATATCGAAATCTGCGCGGGAAACCACAATGTGGTCGGCGCGCCTTTTTTAAGCGCGGGCTGCCGTATTTCCGGCGCGGCAAAACGCTGGATAACACCGCCGCCCGGAGGCGAGTTCGACACCACCACCCGTCTGGCGCTGGGCGCGGAATTTGCGTCGCTGGATAAGGCGCCGCTGCTTAAGGGCGGCAAGACGGATCTTTCCACCGTGCCGCCGCCCCTTGGCTATACCGATTACGCCGCCGGAGCGCTTGACCGTTCCGCGCCGCTGTGCTGGCTTGCCACCGTAAACCCCGCGCTTAAGATGGCGTATATTTCCTTTTCGCCCGGTCCGGCCGCGCATGAAGACGATGACATTGTGCTTTACTTTAACAACCTGTGGATGCAGTACGGCGGCAGACCCTTTACTCCCTGGGCTCCCTACGAAGGCGGACCCGATCAAACATACTGTCTGGGAGTGGAAAGCGCCGTCTCCGCATACGCGTACGGCCTGGAATATTCCCGCGAACTGCACCAGCTTTTGGGGGATCCAACCACGGTCGTCATTCCGGCGGGCGGGCATAAAACCCTGCGGAGCGCCGTGCTTTTTGAGTCATACGAAGGCGATGTTCTGGATGACGGAGTCGCCGAGGCAAAAGCGGAGGGCGAAACCCTTGTCTGCATTGGAAAAGGCCGCGCGTCCTTTACGGTAGATACCGGCTTCGAAGTGCTGCGCGGACTGGAAAACCGCCACGGCATTGACCCATAGACCGGCCCGTCAGCCGCCCGGCCGATAAACTCGCAAGTCTCCGGCAGTAACTCGCGTTTGTCTTCATAGCTTCCGTTTAGGCTGTGGATGGAAGCAAAAAAAAGGTGCGGCGCGGGGAGCATTGCAAGCCAGTTACAACAGATCTGCATTGATTATCCTTCTGCCGCCTGTGCGGGAAATAACGATTGAAGAAATACGGTTTTTTTACGAGCTGTTAATTCCAAAGCTTGCAAGGAAGATGAAGGTCCAGTATGTTAAAACAGGTCGGAGTGGGAGCCGGTGCGGGAAAAAAGGACCTTTTCACTGGAAAGGCGGTAAATCAGGAGCAAATCACCCTCTACATGACATTCGGAATAGCCGCTGTAATCGCCGGAAAGGGTATGTTCCCGGCAGCGTTCCGGCAGGGGTTCTTCCCAAATAATCATAGCCATAACATCAAGAATTTTATCAATGTTCTTATGCCGTCTTTTCATAAGATCAAAGTCTTTTACGAATTTGTGAGTAAATACCGGGGTAAGCATGGAACAGCCCTACAAGGCTTTTTTCAGAGCGGCTTTGAGTTCTTCGCGGGCTTGGTACTGACGCGGGTCTATGAATACGGCGCTGGGGATTTCCCCCCTCAGTATGGCCTCGCCCTCCTCGAAGGCGGCGATAGTCTTGGCATTAGGGACATGTACCTTGCCGCATTCGGGGCAAATATCGCCCGCATACGCGCCTATCCCTATTTCGGCTTTTTCAGCCAGTTTTACGCCCATTCTCGACTCCTATATCCTAAATATACCCATTCGAGACGCAAAACGCAAGCCGGCCTATTTTTGGCCTTTTTCCTTTTTCCTTTTTCCTTCTTTGACCGGCCCCCTTTGGAAACTTCGCGTATGGCGTTGAGGGCCGATTCGGGGTAAACAGCCTGGCGGGGATTGGCCTTTAGGTCAGCAGCCGTCAGGCTGCCCGGCGAACAAACTCGCAACTTGCGGCATCTGCGGTAGGTCGGGGATTGACCTTTAGGTTAGCAGCCGTCAGGCCGCCCGGCGAACAGATTCGCAACTTGCGGCATCTGCGGTAGGTCGGGGATTGACCTTTAGGCCAGCAGCCATCAGGCTGCCCAGCAAATAAATTCGCAACTTGCGCAGTAGGTCGGGGATTAACCTTCAGGTTAATCCTGCGAAGTCCTTCCACAATCTGTCAATGTGCGGCGGGTCCGCGGTAACGGTGATAAAGTTTCCCTCAAGCGAAGGATCGGGAAGGTACAGCGAACGGCTGTGAAGCCGTATGCCGCCTGAACTTTCGCTGCGTTTTGAGCCGTATTTTAAATCGCCCTTGATGTGTATGCCCAGCGCGGCAAACTGGGCGCGTATTTGGTGATGCCTTCCGGTGACCAGTTCAATTTCCAAAAACCCGTAATTAACGCCGCCTTTTTTTACGCGGTAGCGGAGCACCGCTTCTTTACGGAGCTTGCCCGGTTTGTCCCAGGCCGAGCTCATGTTCTTTTTTTTATTTATCTGAATAAAATGAACAAGCTCCCCCGCCTCCGGCAGCTTTTTAAACGCCAAAGAATTTTCTACCACGGCCCAGTAATATTTTTCGGCGCGGCCTTCTTCGTAAACGCTTTTGGCAAAACAATTCCCCAAAAAAGCGGCCGCCTTTGCGTTACGCGCAAACAGGACGCAGCCGGAAACAGGCACATCGAGCCGGTGGACGGCCTGGGGAAGAAACGAGTTTTTTTTGCCGTCTATACCCAGATACGCGGAAATTTCTTTTGAAAGGTCGATTATTCCCGCTTTGAAAACGCCGTCTGTGGACTCGCCCGCTATTTTGTTTACAATAATCAGATCATCGTTGACAAAAAGAACGCGTTTTTCAAAGTCGCCTTTCCTCATCCTTCCAGTATACTATACGCCTCCGGGATAAGTCCATAGCGCAGCTTTTGATAAATGATACGCTGGGCGGCCTCGCGCACGCGCGCTTCTTTTAAGGTTCCGTTTTCAAGTGATTTTACAAGCGCGCCGTGAATTGCGGCCAGATCGCCGGGCCATGACATAACCATATCGACACCGGCGTTGACGGCTTCGACCGCGCATACCGCCGCCGGAGCGCCGGCCGCCGCCATGGTAAAATCATCGGCTATGGCGATACCGCGAAAACCCAGCGAGCGGAGTTTTGCCAGCGCCGCGGAAGACAGACTTGCCGGTTTGCTATCCCAGGAGGGAACGATTACATGCGAGATCATCACCGCGGCGGGATCGTCTTCGCGTATGACAGACGCAAACGGCGATATATAGCGATCAAGATCGCTTTTGCTTATGTCAAGGACCGCCTTCCTGCGGTGGGGATCAGCCCCCGAATTACCGGGAAAATGTTTAAGGGTACAGGCGATTCCCTGTTCTTCCATTCCGCGCACAAACGCGCCGGCGGCCTCTTTTACAAACGATTCCTCCGGGCCGTAGGAGCGGGTTTTTAAAAAACGTCCGTTTTCGCCGCTCAGGATTTCTACTACCGGCGCCAGGTTAAGGTTTACGCCAAAACTGCGGAGCGCCGTTCCGGCGGCGGCGGCGTCAGCATACACCGCTTCCAGTACCGTTTGCCGGCCCGCGCCGGCCTGCACCCTGTCCCAGTACGAAAGAGGCGCCGGCAGTTCCGCGTCTCCCCTGAAACGCTGAACGGTTCCGCCTTCCTGATCCGCGGCGACGAACGGTTTTACGGCGGATGAGGCGCGGATGGTTTCTTCAAGGGCGGCGATAAAATTTTTTGTTTTTTGCGGATCGCGTCCTATGTTGTACCGAAAGATCATAATCCCGCCGGTGGGAATTGTATTGAGCAGCGCCGTTGTAGGCGAAGACAGGTCCCTGCCGTCGACTGCGGTAAGAATCAGCTGGGCGGCAAGGACGCTCCGGTCCATACCGGCGACAATTTCCGCGGAACGGCGCAGCCATCGGCGGTTTTGCGCTTCCTTTTTTTCACCGGCGCGGTTTTCTGTTTCTTTGCGGATATTTGAAGCGAACGAAGGGGCGACAATACAGGAAAAGACAAAAACCAGCGACAGGCAAACAAGAGCGCGTACACGTACCATAAGGGGATTATACCATGGTTTCGCTTTTATGCTAAGCTTTAGCCATGTCGCTTAACTGGAAAGAAATCAATCTGGTTCTTTCGGAACTCGATCTTGAAGGAGCCCAGATTCAAAAAATAATTCAAAGTTCTTTTGATATATTGATTCTTGTGGCAAGGACCAGGACGCGGTCAATTCCGGTGCTGGTGTCGCTAAGTTCCGGCGCGTGCCGTCTGCACGAAACATTCCGCGCCGCGCCGAAAAGCGAACAGCCGCTGCGCTTTGCGGAATTTTTAAAGTCGCGCATAGTCAACAGTTGGATCGAGGAAGCGGTACAGCTTGGGCAAAACCGCGTGGTACGGCTCCTTTTGCGGCGCGGCGAAAACCGCTATCAAATGTATATCCGGCTTTGGTCAAACGCCGCCAACATTATTGTCACCGGAGACGACGGCGTAATACTTGACGCGATGCGCCGCCTTCCCAAGCGGGGCGAGGTCTCCGGGGGGATTTACCGTCCCGAAGCGGAGGCCCCCGCCGCGCGGGAATACGAGATACGGGAATTTGAAGGCTCCTTTAGCGAAAAACTGGACGCGTGGTACGCCGAACACGGCGGAACGCTTTCGCTGGAACAGCTGCGCGTCCAGGGCAAAAAAAACCTTGAAGGCCGAATGGGCCGGCTTGCCGCCAGTCTTGAACATCTGCGCGAAAAAGAAGCCGCCGGCCTTGACGCGGACAGGCTGCGAATATGCGGCGATATTATTCTTTCCCAAAGTTCAGTGGAAGGCGCTAAACCGGAGTGGCTTGAAACAGTTGACTTTGAAGGCGGCGCGATACGCATAAAAATTGACGGCAAAAAAACACCCGCGCAAAACGCCGAACACTATTACAGCCAATACCGCAAGGCAAAAAACGGACTTGACGAAATACGCAAAGAAATTGCCTCAGGCGAAGCGGAATACAAACAGCTTTTGGCGAGCGAAAAAAAACTGCTTGCCGAAACCAATCCCCTTATTCTTGAACGCCTTTTAAAAAAAATAAAAGCCGGCGTACCGGAAGATTCCAAAGCGGCAAAAGGCAAAAAAACCCCCGGCCTGTGTTTTGCCGACGGCCCCTGGATAATACTGGCGGGCCGCAGCGCGAAAGAAAACGACGAACTTTTGCGAAAACATGTCAGGGGAAACGATTTTTGGCTGCACGCGCGCGACTATGCCGGTTCCTACATTTTTATCAGGCAGCGCGCGGGAAAAAGCGTACCCCTTGAAATCTTGCTTGACGCGGGAAACCTTGCCGTTTTTTACTCAAAGGCGCGCAATAACGGATCTGCCGACGTGTATTATACCCGGGTAAAATATTTGAGGCGGGCCAAAGGAGGCCCCCGGGGCCTTGTTATCCCCACCCAGGAAAAGAACCTTCACATTACCATGGACCGGGAACGCTTAAAACGGCTTGAAAACAGCTGATGTTCGCGGCGGGGTATACCCGCTTCTCTTTCCTTTCTTTTTCGAATTATTCTTCAAAGAAGATTTTACCGCAAAGTCGGGCTGTCCGTTTTCAGACGGCTTAAGTCGAACAAGGCAAAGAAGGTAAAGAAAGGAAAAACGATTCATACGTTCGTACCGTAACTTTTTCGACTTTTTCGACCCGGCGGTTAAAAATTCCCCTTCTCTGAAAAAGATTTTACCGCAAAGTCGGGCCGTCCCTTCGGACAGCCTAAGTCGAACAAGGTAAAGAAGTTCAAAAAAGAAAAAGAAAGCCGGCGGCCCTTTGGCCTTTGTCGGGTACTGCGGCATTTACGGGGCCTGCGCCGTGCTGCCGTTGCCGAAAGACGCGCTCAATGTTTCGCGCGCGGTTTCTGGGCGCCTTTGGCCTTTACCGGGTACTGTGACCATTGCCGGGCCTACGCCGTGTTGCCGTTGCCGAAACGCGCTCACTAATTCGCGCGCGGTTACCGGGCGGGGTTTAAAAGAATTTTTAACCACAGAGAAGGCCGCTTTGCGGCCCATCAAGAGTCCAGGGACGGCGGGACACAAAGATTATATGATATTTGCAAAAGGGGTATCCTGTATCCGACGGGATAGGGGAGCCGGCGCCGATTGTTTTGTGCAGAGAGGGAACGGCTTGGCGAAAGGCAGGCAGACCTCGCCACAAAGAGTAATCTACAGACGGCAGCCGAAAACAAAAATGCGGGACAGCGTTGCGACGCTGTCACCGCGGATAGGAGTTCGGTTTACCCCGAGCAGAGACTCCCATTCCTCGAATTTACCCTATTGGAGGAAAACATGAAAGAGCGGTATGTGGGGATCGACCTGGCGAAGCGGACGATGGAAGTGTGCCTGGTGAGCGACGGGGCGCAGATAGAGCGGCACGGGCTGAAGACGGATGCGGAGGGTCGGCGGCGGCTGTGCGGGCTGTTGAGCAGGACGGACACGGTGGGGTTTGAGGTGTGCGCGTATGCGACGATGCTGGCTCGGCAGCTGATCCGGGAAGTGGGATGCACGGTTCATCTGTTAAATCCCGGGCAGTTGCAGGTAATCTGGAAGAGCGCCAAAAAGACGGACCGTGAGGATGCGTTGAAACTGGCGAAGATGCTGCAGCGGTTTCCCGTGGAGGAGCTGCCGGCAGTGCCGCTGACCAGCGAAGCAGAGGAGGACGCCCGATACAGCGTGTCCACGGCGCAGTACCTGAAAGGGAAACGGGTGGCGGCGATTAACCGGCTGCATGCGCTGTATGTGCGGGACGGGATCGTGGAGGTGACCAAAAAAGACCTTGCGACGGGGAAAAACCGGGAGAAAACGATGGCGGCCCTGCCTGAGAAACTGCAGGTTTACGCGAAGTATTTGCAGGAGGAGCTGGCTCTGCTGGAGCAGCAGCTTGAAGAAGTGCAGGGGGCGCTTGAGGAGAAAACGCGGGAGAACGAGCTGGCGCCGTATGTCATGTCGATACCCGGGGTGGGGCTGGGGATAGCGGGGGTATTGCTGGCGTACCTGGGGGACGGCAGCCGATTTTCGCATGCGAAGGAGGTGGCGAATTACGCGGGGTTCACGCCGCGGGTGGACTGTTCCGGGGAGACGGAGCGCTATGGACACATATCAAAAAGGACGTTCTGCCGGGCGATACGAAGCGTCGTGTTGGAAGGGGTGTGGGCGATGGCGCGGAGCGGGAGCGGGGGGAGGCTGCGGGTCAAGTACAACAGCCTGAGTGAGCGGATGAGCAAAAAGAAAAGCGCGGTGGCAATAGCACGCAAGATGGTAAGCCTGGCCTGGCTGCTGATGACCCGGCGGGAGCTGTATCGGGACGCACAAGAGGCTGCGTTACGGAAAAAGTTTGCGTTTTACAAGATAAAGTTCGAGGGATGGGGGTCTGCTGCTTGACAAATAACATAGGAGGGCACGAAGAACACAAAGGGGAA
>JAIRYT010000044.1 GCA_031267675.1 Treponema sp.
ATACGGAGGTACGTAAAGTATCAGGAAGACGCCGAGCGGCAGGACGAAGATCACGAACTACAAGAGGGCCTCTTTTAGAGGCTCCCTCAAGCCCCCACCTTTGGTGGGGGTTGTTGACTGCCATATTTCCTCCAGTACTCTTATGATACATCTTATAGACTGCTTTGTCAATAGGGTTTTCTAAAATTTTCAACAAATTTAGGCCTATTTCGCATAACGTTCCGGCGGAGCCCCGAGTCCGCCAACGGCGGGCGAAGCGTAAACAGTCCTGTTATGCGACGTAGATGAGCGGAACCCTGGCGTGCCGAAGGCCCGGAACGCATACAGGCCTGTTATGCGACGTTGCGCTTTTCCTATACCTAATCTACATTATACATAAACTGTACATTAACTATTTTGCCGCTGTCATTGAAATTTAACTCTATATAATCCGATATATACCCACTATCTAAGCGGTAAAAATATAATATCGTTTTTTCATTTTCATTTTCAGGTTGACCTTCAGTCCATAAATTTCCAAAAGTTTTATCTGATAAATACTCTTCCATATTGTCATATGGAAACAATATACGATATTTATTTTTTTGCGATAAATCAATATCAATACTAGTCAAGAAATATTTGTCTACCAATTCACTTTTTAACACAGTTAATTTTGCATTTTCAATTTGTATTTCATATATATAATTGTAATAATTTGGATCATGCATATTATTTTCTCTTGTAACATTTGTAACAATTTTTTTATTATTTTCTGATAATGTCTTTAATAAATCGTCAATATTAGTATAAATATTGTTTTGATTTAAATACAAATCACCCTTTATGCAATCACGTATTAAAACAATGTTTTCCAGCGGTTTCAATTTTGTAGAATCGTCTAATGCTGCTTTGCACGAAGTCAGCTGAAAAAATAATAAAATTAAATAAAATGGTTTTCTCATTCCATTGAAATTTTATACCATTTTAAAAAAAATGTCAAGCGCAAATTTCACATATCGTCCTGGCTGTTTACGATGTTTTGCCAGCCCGGATAAGGGCTTGCGCGGCAAGACCAGGGCTGGCAAAATGTGGGTGGAGTTGAGCGTGGGAGCGTAGCGACCTAGCGAAACGGAACCCCCGATCCGCCGACTGGCGGCGAAGCGTAAACAGACCTGTTATGCGAAGTTGGGCATATTATTCCGTATATTCTTTATTTGCAATCTTATTTTTTTTACCATATTTCATTGAATTCTATACATTCTGCAATTGTACCTGGTGAAAATTCCCAATTTTCACCATATTCTTTGTGTATATCCATACTCAATATTTTATAAATATTTCCTTTTATATTTATTGCGTTAACTGGTCTCCATACATCTGTTCCTTCATCTAATAAATATACATATATTTCATCTGTTTTATTTTTTAAATAAATATTTTTTAATCCCTTTCCTGATTTTTTTTACTGCAATATTTTTTGATTCAATATTTATAACACCATCATCCCCATGTAATTTAAACTCATATATTTTATTATTACCTTTAGTACAACATTTATAAACATCTATTTCCAAAATATATTGACCAATATTTCCGACATCAATTCTATAATTTTCAATATCGTTGAATCTTATATTGATATTTTCTCCATCAAATAATACAACTTCTATATTGATAGAAAAATAGTTTCTTAATTTTTCAATAGTAAACGATAATATTTTTGCATCATGCATATTATATTGATTCAATTTATCCATGGGTACTATTTTATAGTTATTTTTTAATATTGTCAAACCTTTGTGCCTGTATTTCACATATCTGTATGTGCGCGGTGATTGAGCGAGGGCGGGAGAACCATGCGGGGCGGGGTTTAGGCGCGAAACGCCTGAATCGGTATTACCGGACAATTAGGGCTGCCCAGACCGGGGGTTTACCCGGCATTCAGGCGCTTGGATGGTCAACCCTCCTTCCGGCTAAACCCAAAAAAGTATACAAAAAGCCCGCTTTCCGCGCCGGCGGTTAAATTCCCGGTCTGCGCAGTGCGCTATAACATCGCCTCCCTATTGGAGGCTTCGTGATTATAATAGTAAAGGCCAAATAGGGTTAGATTTTCTTTACAAGAATTTTTTTTAAGACAAAGCGGACCCCCGTTCTTTTTTTCCGCGAATTACGCGAATTACGCGAATAATTCCGTCTGTCTTTCTGTCTTCTTTCGCGTTCATTCGCGGGCCCCCGTTCTTTTTTTCTGCGGAGTTCACCGGGTTTGCGATGGCGGCGGATTACCCGCTTCGCTGCGGCTAATCGCCGCGGTATAGCGCCGGGCGCGTGTTTTGTATAGAATTGTCCCATGGTACTTTGCTGTGGAGAAGCGCTGATCGACATGATCCCCGAGCGGGACAGCGCAGGCCGGAACATCTATGTTCCCTGTTATGGAGGAAGCCCCTATAATACCGCTATCGCCGCCGGGCGAATTTTGGGCGTGCGCGATTCAAGACCCCAAACCGCCTTTTTTAGCCGTCTTTCTACCGATTTTTTTGGCGAAGAATTGGCGCGCAATCTTGAGGCAAACAATGTTTCAACCAAACTGATCAGGCGCGCCCCGAACGAAACCACCACGCTGGGGTTTGTAAAACTGGATGAAGGCAAAGAACCGTCGTATATTTTTTATACTTCGGGCGCGGCAGACCGTTCCCTTGCCCTGACAGATATTCCCCCGGCGCTTCCGGTCGAAGTACATTGCCTGCTTTTTGGTTCAATCTCCATGACGATGGAGCCTTCGGCAAGCGCGATAGAATCGCTTGTCTTTCGCGAGGCAAAGAATGACATTGTTATTTCCCATGATCCCAATGTCAGGGCGATGATGATTGGCAGCCGCGAAGCATGGGTAACGCGTTTTGAAAATTGGGCCGCCGCCTCAACGATCATAAAAATATCGGCCGCGGATTTTGATTATATTTACCCCGGCCTGGCGCTTGAAAGCTGTATCAAAAAACTGCTCGCGCTGGGGCCCTGTCTTGTCGTGGCAACCCTGGGAAAAGACGGCGCGCTTGCCTGTCTGCATACCGGCGGCGGCGATATAAAAGTTTCCGCGCCTGTCGTTGATCTTCCCGTAACCGATACCATCGGGGCGGGCGACACCTTTCACGGCGCGTTCCTTTCGTTTCTGGAACTTGAAGAAAAATTGAACCGCCGGGCGCTGGTCTGTTTATCCGAAAGTGAATTACGGAAAGCGCTGGTTTTTGCGAACAAGGCCGCTTCGCTTGTCTGCTCGCGAAAGGGCGCGAATCCTCCCCTGCTTTCCGAAATTAACGCGCTGCCATGAGCGGGAATATTTTTGGCAAACTGTTCCGGGTAACCAGTTTTGGCGAAAGCCACGGGCCCGCGGTCGGCTGCGTGATCGACGGCTGCCCGCCGGGGCTTGCGCTTTGCGAGGCGGACATTGACGCGGAACTTGCGCGGCGGCGGCCCTCTGGTCATGCGGCTTCGACCACGCGGCGCGAAGCGGACGCGGCGGAAATTCTTTCGGGCGTGTTCGAGGGAAAAACCCTGGGAACGCCCATCGCGATTATAATCCGTAATACCGGACACCATTCGGGCGACTATGCGGAACTTGCCGGCCTGTACCGGCCCGGACACGCCGACTGGACCTGGGAGGCAAAATACGGCATACGGGACGCCCGCGGCGGAGGCCGCAGTTCCGGGCGCGAAACAGCGGCCCGCGCCGCCGCCGGAGCGGTCGCAAAACGCCTTCTGTCGCAGTATAACATCAGCGTCAGTTCGCGCGTTGTTTCCATCGGCGGCGAAACAGAAGAAAGCGCCATTAACGCGCTTTTTGAACGGCTCCGCGCACAGGGAGACAGCGCGGGCGGCGTGGTCGAATGTATAATCAGCGGACTGCCCGCCGGGCTGGGGGAACCGGTGTTCGAAAAAATCGGCGCCCGTATGGGAAGCGCGGTGTTGAGCATAGGCGGATGCAAGGGAATTGAATTTGGAAGCGGTTTTGGCGCTGCTTCCCTTCGGGGATCCAAAAACAATGACGCGCCGCTGCGGCCGCCGGCAGCCCCGGATCGTCCTTCGTTTGGAAGCAACAATGCCGGCGGCATGCTTGGAGGAATCTCCAACGGCATGGATCTGCTGTTCCGCGCCGCGTTCAAGCCGACCCCGTCAATTTCGGCGGAGCAGGAAACAGTCGGCAAAAACGGGGCCGGACAGCGCCTGGTGATCAAGGGCCGGCACGACCTGTGCATCGTTCCCCGCGTCCTTCCCGTGGTAGAAGCGATGGCCGCCCTGGTATGCGCCGATCTGCTTCTGGAACATCTTGCTATTGACAATGGAAAGCGCTTAATTTAGCCTGTCGTTATGAAAAAATACCTTTCAATGGGGTTTCGCGCCGCGTTTGTTATGGGGCTGCCCATTTTTATCATACTGGCGTTTGTGTTTTTTCTTGCCGATTCCGGCCAAAAAGATATAGTGAACGACCTGGAAGCCACGTCCCAAACGCGCGTTTTGGATAAAAGCGACTTTGAAAACGCGCATTCCCGCCTTGAAAAAAAACTGCTTTTTACCGCCGTTCCGGCGTTTGTTATTTCCTTTGTGGTGCTTGTATTTTTGGGCCGCAGAATGGGAACCCCTCTTAAAAAAATCGCCTTCCACTTTGACAGCCTTTCTTCGGGAGACGCCGACCTTTCGCAGCAGATTACCATAAAACGAAATGACGAGATCGGCATTATGGTTTCCGGCTTTAATATATTTCTGTCAAAGCTGCTGGAAATTATCGCCGACATTAAAAATGTCCAGGGCCAGGTAAAAACTTCTTCGGAGGATTTGCGGGATCGTACAAAAGAAGCGGGCGCCGAAATTTCCAAAGTGGATCTTTTAACGTCGCAGATCCAGGATGAACTGGCGGAGCACGATGTTAATATAAAAGAATCATCTGACGCGGTAGAAGCCAGTTCAAAAATTATTACCGGACTCGACGCCCTTATCGCCGAACAATCTTCTTCAATTGACCAGGCTTCATCTTCTATCGAGGAAATGGCGGGGAGCATCGCCTCGATCTCCGGCTCGATGGAAAAAATAGCCGCCGAATTCCAAATCATTCTGGACGCGTCGGAAGCGGGCGTAAAAACGCAGGAAGAAGCGATGCGGCGGATGAACGAAATATCGCGGCAGTCCGCGGGGCTTCTTGAGGCAAATACGGCGATAGGCGTTATTGCCGCGCAGACAAATCTTCTTGCGATGAACGCCGCCATCGAAGCCGCGCACGCGGGCGAAGCAGGCAGGGGATTTTCGGTGGTGGCCGCCGAAATACGCCATCTTGCCGAAACCAGCGCTGTCCAGTCAAAGACGATCAGCGCGACGCTTAAACAGATTCAGGAAAGCATTGCCGCCAATGTCGCCATATCCGTCGACTCCCAAAAAGCGTTTGGCGCGCTTAATGATAAAATAGCCGGCGCGGATTCACTGGTAACACGGGTTAAGCAGGCGATGGAAGAAGAACGAATTGGTTCTGCTCAGGTGCTGGAGGCAATTAAAACAATTACCGGCGTTACCCGGCAGATACGCTCCAGCGCCCTGGACATGACAAGCGGAAACAGCACCATTGTAAGCTCAATGGAGCATCTTCGCGAAGCGGCGGGAATGATTTCCGCAAATGCCGGAAACATTGTCGAAGGCATCGGCAGAATGGGAAAACGGACGCGCGAAATTGATCTTATCGCGACACAAAGCGAAGAACTTGTTAAAACCATGGAAAATACCGTAGGCCGTTTTAAGGTCAGCAGCGATTATTTTGTCTGGACCGACGCCATGCTTGTGGGCCACAAGACGATTGACGATCAGCATAAACAGCTCTTTGCCGCCCTAAACCGGCTCATGGACGCGATTCATAAAGGCAAGGGCCGGGATGAATTAAAAAAGAGCCTTGAATTTCTTGGGGGCTATACGGTCTATCATTTTGACGAGGAAGAAAAAATTCAGCTTCAATATGAATACCCCGACTATACCAACCACCGCAGATACCACGAGACGTTCAAGCTGGCGGTGGCGGATCTTGCTTCGCGTATGATTAGTCAGGGCCCTACCGACATCCTTGTGGACGAAGTAAAAAAACAAATCGGCGGCTGGCTGGTCAACCACATTGAGGCTCAGGACGCCCGCCTTGGCGCCCATATAAAAAACACCAAAATCGAGATGCCGCCGGGCGCGGACGAAACGGACGGCAAAATTCCCGCATAGGCAAAAACACACCGTAACATTGACACGGGCAAAAACCAGCAGTACCATTATAGATATCAAAACGAGAGAGGAGAAAGTTATGGTACTAAAAAGAATCGCGCAGGCCGCTGCCGTGGTGTTGGCGGTTTTTGCGGCGGTGTCGTGCGGAGGAGCCGGCAAAGCCAGCGGCGTTATCAGCGTGGGTCTGGTAACCGATGTGGGCGGGGTCAACGACCAGTCGTTTAATCAAAGCGCCTGGGAAGGGCTCCAGCGCTTTGGAAATGAATTTGGCGCGCAGGTTTCGTATATCGAATCGAAGGACGAAAGTAATTACGCGCCCAATATTGACACCTATGTGGATCAGAACGTCGATCTGCTCTGGGGCGTCGGCTTTATGATGGGCGACTCCATGGCCCAGGCGGGCGTGGATTACCCCGATATGCAGTTTGCCATTATCGATTACGCGTACAGTCCCGATCAGGTTCCCAATAACAATGTAACCGGTATTGTGTTTTCCGCCGAAGAATGTTCCTTCCTGGTAGGGTACATTGCCGGAAAGGTAAGCAAGACAGGCAAGGTAGGCCATGTAAACGGAATCGCCAGCCCAACCATGGAAGGCTTTGCCGTCGGTTACTATGCCGGCGTACTTACCGCCAATCCCGCTGCCCAGGTAATGGGCCAGTATTCCGGTTCCTTTGGCGATCCCGCGGCGGGCAAGAATATTGCCAACCAGTACTTTGCGGCGGGCGCGGACATTATCTACCAGGCGGCCGGCGGTACGGGAGCGGGCGTTATTGAAGCGGCCCGCGAACAGGGCAAATGGGCCATCGGTGTTGACATCGATCAGAATTACATTGCCCCGGAGAATGTTCTTACCAGCGCCCTTAAACGGGTTGATAACGCGATCTTTGATGTTTCCAGCACCCTTGCCGCAGGAACCTTTCGCGGCGGCGGTACGCTGCTCTACAATCTTAAAAACCAGGGTGTAGGGTATGCTACCACGGGCAACCACATTCCCCCGGATGTCATTGCCGAAGTAGAGGCCATCAAGGCAAAGATCATTTCCGGCGAGCAAAAAGTTCCCGCCACCGCGGCGGAACTTGAAGCGCTCTTTCCCGGCAAATACGATATGCCCGCGGTAAATTAACGGTTCGGCGGCTGGCCCGTCAAAGCGGCCAAGCCGCCGAATTCGGACGGTGAATACCGGTCCGGAAAAAGGAGCAGTATGGAGACAGCACAGGTAGTTCCCGCGGTCGATATGAAAAATATCACCATGGCGTTTGGCTCGTTCAAAGCCAATGACAATGTATGCCTTACTGTTCCCCAAAAAACAATTCACGCCATATTGGGCGAAAACGGCGCGGGCAAAAGCACGCTCATGAACGTGCTGTACGGACTGCTGCAGCCGACGGCGGGTAGCATTTCCATCAAGGGAAAACAAGTTGCCATCGACTCCCCCTCGCGGGCGATTGAATACGGAATAGGCATGGTCCATCAGCACTTTATGCTTGTTCCGCCGTTTACCGTGACCGAAAATATCATCCTTGGCATGGAACCTGTAAAAAAACTGTGCCTGGTCGATATAAAAAAGGCGCGCAGCGACGTACAATCGTTAAGCGACCGCTACGATCTTAAAGTAGATCCCGACGCAAAAATCGAAAATATTTCGGTAAGCATGCAGCAGCGGGTGGAGATTCTTAAAGTGCTCTACCGGGGCGCCGAAATTTTAATTCTTGACGAACCGACCGCGTCGCTTACTCCCCAGGAAATTGACGAACTGGGGCAGATTATGAAAAACCTGGTAAGCGAGGGAAAGACGGTCATTATTATTACCCATAAACTGGTAGAAATAAAAACAATGGCCGATAACTGCACAATCATCAGGGCGGGAAAAACAATCGACACGGTAAAAGTGTCGCAGGTAAGCGAACAGGATCTGGCGTCGATGATGGTAGGGCGCGCCGTTGAATTTAAAGTTGCCAAAAAAACCGCTTTGCCCGGCGCGCCGGTGCTCGTTGTCGAAAATCTCCTGGTGCATAACTATACGGGCCGTCCTTCGGTGGACGGACTTTCGCTTACCGTAAACGCCGGCGAAATCGTGGGAATTGCCGGAGTCGACGGCAACGGCCAGTCGGAATTTGTCGCCGCCCTTACCGGACTCCGCAAAGCGTCGCAGGGAAAAATAACCCTGCGGGGGCGGGATGTTTTTAATAAAACCCCGCGCATAATTTTTGACACGGGCGTTTCTTCCATACCCGAGGACAGGCAAAAGCACGGTCTGGTACTTGATTTGTCCGTTGCGGAAAACATGGTGCTTCAAAAAGTACAGGAAAAGGAATATTCAAAACACGGCTTTTTGCGCGGCAAAGAAATTGTTTCGCACGCGGTACAGCTTGTGGAAAAATTTGACGTGCGCCCCGCCCACTGCGAGCTTCAGCGCGCGGGGAGCCTTTCGGGCGGCAACCAGCAAAAGGTGATCATCGCCCGCGAGGTGACAAACAACAAGGATTTGCTTGTCTGCGTTAATCCCACGCGCGGTCTTGATGTGGGCGCGATTGAATATGTACACCGCTACATTGTCGCCCAGCGCGACGCCGGAAAGGCGGTACTGCTTGTTTCGTTTGAACTAAGCGAAATTATGAATCTTTCCGACCGTATAGACGTTATGTTCCGGGGCCGCATTGCGGGCAGCGTCAAGGGCGCCGAGGCCGACCAGGGAAGCCTGGGACTTATGATGGCCGGAGGCAGGGCATGAATAAAAAATTCGCGTTCCTCTGGAACGATACGTTTCTTTATACGCTGCTGGCGATTTTTATCGGCCTTCTTGCCGGTTCGCTTATTCTTGTCATTACCGGCTTTAACCCCCTGACCGCCTACGCCGTCCTGTTCCAGGGAATTTTTGGATCGCCCAAAAATATTATGTACATGGTGCAGTATGCCACCCCGATCATTCTAACCGGTCTTTCGGTAACGTTCGCCTTTAAGACGGGGCTTTTTAACATCGGCGCCGAAGGCCAGTACATTATGGGAAGCGTCTGCGCGCTCGCGGTAAGCATCCTTGTGCCGATGCCCGCAGGCATTCACGGCTTTGTCTGCATACTCGCCGGCGGTCTTGCCGGGGCGCTTCTGGGCGGCATTGCCGGACTTCTTAAAGCGTACAAGGGAATTCACGAAGTAATCGTAACGATCATGCTTAACTGGATCGCGTTTTATTTTTCCAATTTTTTGGTTATGTCGGCAGCGTTAAAGAAAACCAATTCGACCGCCTCAATGGACATTGCCGGAACCTCGCGTATTTCAACAACGGCGTTTCGCGGCATTTTTGGAACAGTGCGGATTCACTGGGGAATGCTTATCGCCATTGCCGCTGTTTTTGCCATCTGGATAATTTTGAACAAAACCACCCTTGGGTACCGCCTGCGCGTGGTGGGGTTTAACTGCCATGCTGCGGAATACGGCGGGCTTCCCGTCGCAAAATCAATCGTTCTTTCCATGGGAATTTCGGGCCTGCTCGCGGGTCTGGGGGGCGCGGTTCAGCTTTTGGGAGTGGTAAACCGGCTTACCCAGTTAGGCGCGCAGGAAGGCTACGGATTTGACGGCATTTCCGTTTCAATGATCGGCGGCGTCAATCCAATCGGCGCGCTGTTCTCCGGCCTTTTTTACGGAGGAATGAAATACGGCGGCTCAAAACTTAACACCATCGGCGCGCCCAGCGAGCTTGTCAACGTGGTAATCGGAGTTATCATTTATTCGATAGCGATTATGGGCGCCTTTCGCATTCTTGTTAAATTTATCAAAGCAAAGAAGAGAGGAATTCCCCTGTGATAAGCCCCCCGGATATTGGACTTTTAATCAGTTCGACCCTGACCTACGGCGCGCCCCTGATCATCGCCGGCATGGGTTCGATCACCAGCGAGATATCGGGCGTGGTAAACATCGGCATCGAAGGCCAGATGACCATCGGAGCCTTTACCTGCGCGGCGGTTTCGGTAATTACCGGAAACCCCTGGATAGGCCTTGCCGCCGGAGCTGCGGCGGGAGCGTTCTTTGGCCTTTTGCACGCGCTTGCCTCGATAACCTTTAAGGCGGATCAAACAATTTCGGGCATTGCGATTAACCTGCTTGCCCCCGGCGCAGCCATCTATTTTTGCAAGGCGATTTTTGACGGATCAACCCAGACGCGCCCGGTCGAACTTACCGGAAAGCTCCCCGTGGTACTGGGGAATCTTTTTGCCGACGGTTCGTTCCTTAATTATACTTTTAAGAATTATGTTTCGGTGTACGCCTGTCTGGTACTGGCCTTTCTTGTCTGGTTCCTTATTATAAAAACAAGGCTGGGACTCAGGATACGTTCGGTGGGGGAACATCCCCGCGCGGCGGCGACTCTGGGAATCAATGTTTTTTCGGTACGTTACTTTTGCGTAATTCTGTCGGGAATTTTAGCCGCGCTGGGCGGAGCCGTTATTCCCCTTTCCACAGTATCGTATTTCTTTCCTTCGATTATTTCGGGCCAGGGATTTATCGCCATCGCGGCGGTCATTTTTGGCAAGTTCAAGCCAAAAAATACCGTGCTCGCCTGTCTGCTTTTTGGGTTTTGCAAGTCGCTGTCGCTTACGCTGGGGAATCCCAAGTTTGGCCTTTCCGTATCAACCCATTTACTCAATATGATTCCCTATATCATCACACTGCTTGTATTGTTCTTTATCGGACGCAGCCACGCGCCCGCCGCCAGCGGAAAGATTTATGATCCGGCAGGGACAGCCTGAACTTGACCCGCAAATCAACAACCCCGCCCTTAAACCCCCTCGGCACGAATAAAAAGAAAATTAACCACGAACGAAGAACACGAACACAAAAGGAAGAAAGATGAAGAGGAATTTACCGCAAAGTCGCGGAAGTCGAAGAAGGAAGAGGAAGGAATTACTTTTATCTAGAGCCTTTCCCAAAACCCTCCGGCTCAGATAATAAAATACTGGATCATCCTCAAGGCGGCCAGGCAGAGGACGGCGGCGAATAACACAAATGATACCTTCGCGTGTCCCTTAACGTAG
>JAIRYT010000095.1 GCA_031267675.1 Treponema sp.
GGAGTTAAAAAACAAATACCGGCAATGAGACTAATAACAGATGGTTACTATGTGGCAGGTGAAACCACAGATCTTAATGGAACTTTCTGGTTAGGGAAGATAAATCTTATAACTACCATGAAAAAATTACAAATTCCAGGTGAGTCGAATATCATACTTAGTCAAATATATTCTTTCGATGGTGAAATAGTGAAAGAACAAAAAATACCATACAAACTTTATTGTTTTGAACGAGAAAGGGAACGATTTTGGTTTTTGTATCCTGACGATTAAGAGAATCGTAGTCAACTTATTCGGAAGGGGGAAAGACCCGAAGGAAAAGGGAGAATTAAAACACGCCGCCGTCCGCCGCTGGTACAAGTAACAGGGCTGTTCTCATGGCCTTTACGAGCAACGTGCTTCCTTCTTATACCCTTGCCAAAACCAACGCCGCAACGATAGAATATGACAACATGGGAAAGTGTTTCGGCGGAGTCGAAGGACATGAGAAAGAAAACCCGGCGCTATAACAGTACCGGAAACCTCAACAACGAAAGCGACAGCAGACCGAACAGCGAAGCGGGCGCGGTAAAAACATCGAATATGCAGCCCGTTTACATTGAGGGGATGGATAGTGAATATTATTTTTTTAAACGGCGTTATTAATGATCAAATTAGGGCGCGGGGACAACTAACATTATGGTAAATCCATACAATCATAAGGAAAAATGGAAAGGAAAAGTAAAATGATGGCATTTAAGCGGGTTTTATTCACTTTCGTCATGTTTTTGACTGTCTCATATAAAAATGTGTTCTGTGAAGATAATGAAGTAATAATAAATTCTGATTGTGAATATTATTGTTACTCGCATCAAGCTCCTGTTGGTTGGTTGAAAAAAGGACAAACTGTCTTGATTTTAGATTATTATTATCCTATGGAACGAGAGGATGGTAATTTTAATATATATGTTGAAATACAAACCATTGATAGTAAAACCATAGGGTATGTTGATGAATGTAATATAACTTATCCTGACAATGACAGAACTGCAGCATGGTGGGAAAATACACTACTTACAAGGGAATATTATTATAAAGGAAATGTTGAAGAAATTTACCAAAACGAATATGCGTTAATGATGGATGAAGGTCTTGATAAAGAACAATCAATAGGAATGATGAAACATTTTTTTTCTGAAAACAGACTTCTTGTTTCCAGGGGATATTTAATAATAGGAAATAGTCAAGGTAGTGCTATTTACAAATTAGCGTTTATTGAAAGAAATGGACAAAATTATACCTTTCACTTGACAGATTATAGCAAGGAGGAATTTAGGCTTACCCTAATTGAAGATGGAAGTACTGTTGCAATTATTGATTTTGGAGCAAGCAATAAGATTTATTACCAGAACCTTATTGAGTATTCACTCAATGTCAAATATGCAAAATATGATGACGAAAAAAGTAAAATAGTAAAAAGTAATGTAATAAGGTGGATTCAATTTCAGCTTTCAGAATGAGGAAGTGCAAGAACAGTTTAGACTTGGGCTAAAGCCCAATCTACGACTATGCCGCGCATAGTTGCGAGTCCGTCTGAATGTTGCCACAAGGCGGGGGCGCGCTCACCGCGGTTTGCGCGCTTTTGCTGATCAAGGGCCCTAAGGCTTTCTTGCAGGCGGTAACATTCTTCGGGGCCCGCGTCGTGTTACAGCAGTTGGTATGCCGCGCTCACCGGTTCGCGCGCATTTGTGGACATAAGGGCCCTCTAGGCTTTTTTGGCGGCGGTAACATTTTCGGGGCCCGCGTCGTGTTACGTCGGCTGGTATGTCGCGCTCACCGGGTCGCGCGCTTGTGTGGACATAAGGGGCCTCTAGGCTTTATTGCAGGCGGTAACATTTTTCGGGGCCCGCATCGTGTGTTACGGCAGTTGGGTATGCCGCGCTCACCGGTTCGCGCGCATTTGTTGACATAAGGGCCCCCAGGCTTTCTTGGCGGCGGTAACATTTTTCGGGGCCCGGTCGTGTTACACCAGCTGGTATGTCGCTCACCGGTTCGCGCGCTTGTGTGGACATAAGGGCCCTCGAGGCTTTATTGCGGGCGGTAACATTTTTCGGGGCCCGCGTCGTGTTACACTGGCTGGTGTGCCGCGCTCACCGGTTCGCGCGCTTGTGTTGACGTATTTGCGGGGATTTATAAACAATAACCCCGCTGCGGGCGGAATTTTGGCAAATTCCCTTGAAAAATCACCCCGGATATGCAAGCATTCACTTGTTGCAGTTATAGTAGATAACCGCTTTACGGTAATCCCAATGCTTTGTAACAGGTGAATACATGTCTTATAAACAACCGGTCTCTTATGCGGCGTACCTAAAAGAGTGGGAAGATAAAATTGCCGCGTTTACCGAACTGGAACCCGGCAAGCCCGCGCCCGTGGAGGGCCTTGCGGCGGCGGATATTCCCGATTCCGCGCGCGCCCTTGTCGAGGGGTTCCCCTGCGCGGTCAAGGACAACATTGCCGTCAGGGGCATGCGCTTAAGCTGCGGCTCAAAACTGCTTGGCGGCTTAAAATCGCCGTACAGCGCAACCGCGGTAATTAAGCTTCAGGCAGCCGGAGCGGCGGTCATTGGCAAAACAAATCTTGATGAATTTGGCATGGGTTCGTCAACAGATAATTCGGCTATACAAAAAACAAACAACCCCTGGGACCTTGCCCGTGTCTCCGGCGGATCTTCGGGCGGCTCGGCCGCCGCGACCGCCGCCGGCATGGTACCCTTTGCGCTGGGGAGCGATACCGGCGGATCGGTGCGCCAGCCTGCGGCATTCTGCGGCGTAGTCGGGCTTAAACCGACCTACGGTGTTGTTTCCCGGTTTGGTCTTGTTTCGTACGCGTCCAGCCTTGAAGGAATCGGTATTTTGGCGGACAGCGCCGAAAGGGCCCGGGCGGTTTTTGCCGCGATCCGGGGCCGCGATCCCATGGACGACACTTCCTGCGATCCGCCGCCGGGAGCGCCGCCCCTGTATAACGCGCAAAAAAACGGCGGCGGGGTTATCGGCGTACTTTCGCCCGAGGCAATTGCCAGAGCGGTTGCTTCCGGACAAAGCGCGGGAGCGGAAGCGTTCAAAGAAGCGGCGGCGGCAGCCGAGCTGGAAAGCGAAGTGCAAAAAGGCTTCGCCGCGGCGCGCGAATGTTTCGCCTCACTGGGATACCGCCTTGTCGATGTCGAAATACCCGCGCTAAAATACGGAGTTCCCGCCTATTATACGATTGCCGCCGCCGAAGCAAGCGCCAATCTGGCGCGCTTTGACGGAATACGTTACGGAACGCGGAGCGAGTGGGCGGAAAGCGCCGATGATCTTGTTACCAAAACGCGGGACAGCGGATTCGGCAGCGAGGTAAAACTGCGTATTTTATTGGGCACCTTTGTACTGCGTTCCGGTTTCCAGGACCGGTATTATTTACGGGCCCAGCGCATACGGGCGGGAATACGCGCCGGGTTTGAAAAACTCCTTGGTTCATCAACATACGAACCGGGCAGTCCGCAGTTTGACGCGATACTTATGCCGGTGTTTCCCATACGCGCTTTTGACCGCGGACCCCAATCCCTTTCGCCCTTTGCGCAAAAAGCCGCCGACCTGTATACCTGCTGCGCGAATTTGGCGGGGCTTCCCGCGCTTTCGTTTCCCGCATCGGTTGAAGGCGGGCTCCCCGTGGGAGTGCAGCTTTTGGGCAGGGCCTTTTCCGAAGGAAGATTACTTGATCTGTGCGCCGAATATGAAAAAACGCGCCCGTTCCCCCACCCGAAAGGTTTTAAGGATTTGTGGAGGTAGACATGGAACAAAAATATGATTCGTTCATCGGACTCGAAGTCCATATTCATCTTTTAACAAAAACAAAGGTGTTCTGCGGCTGCCGTTCCGCGTTTGGCGACGAACCAAATACCAATGTCTGCCCGGTGTGTCTTGGCTACCCGGGCGTGCTTCCGGTATTAAATCTGGAAGCGATGCGCATGGGATGCACGGTCGCGCGTTCGCTGGAATGCACCATTCCCGAGCGGACATGGTTTGAACGCAAACAGTATTTTTATCCCGACATGACAAAGAATTACCAGATTTCACAATTCGCCTCTCCCCTGGGGCAGAACGGAAGCATGATGCTTGAAGGAAAGGGCAGCGATGGAAAGGCAATAAGCCGCAAGGTGCGGATCAAGGAATGTCACCTGGAAGAAGACGCGGGAAAAATGATTCACACCGGAACGGTATCGCTGCTTGATTATAACCGCGCCGGGGTTTCGCTTTTGGAAATTGTCACCGAGCCGGACATGAAAACAGGCGAAGAAGCGGAACTGTTTATCCGGCAGCTGCGCCGCCTTGTCCGCTATCTTGGCGTCTGCGACGGCAATATGGAAGAAGGCTCGCTCAAGGCCGACGCCAATGTTTCGATCAATCAAAAAGGAAAGGGCCTGGGCAGTAAAGTTGAAATAAAAAACCTTAACTCAAGCCGCTTTATCCGCCTGGGTTTAAACCATGAAATCGGACGGCAGGGAATTCTGCTGGATGAGGGAAAACCGGTAGTACAGGAAACGCGCCTATGGAACGAAAACCGCGACCAGACAGAAACGATGCGTACCAAAGAAGACGCCGCCGATTACCGTTATTTTCCCGAACCCGATTTGCCGGTGTTTTGTCCTGACAAAATTTTTCGCGAATCGGTAGAAAACGCGCTTGTTGTTTTACCGCAAACACGTTACGGGTATTTTATTTCTGATTACGGATTAAACGGGGAACAGGCGGAACTTATCGTTGACGAAAAACAGGGCGCGGACTATTTTGAAAACGCCGTCCGCGAAGCTGAAAAACGCGGCCTTGAAAAAAAAGAAGCCGCCGCCAGAATTGCCAACTGGATGCTTACCGATATCAAGGGAATCCTTAACCGGGGCGGTCGTTCGTTCCACGATCTTGACAGCTTTTGCCTTACTCCTTCGCGCCTTGCCGCGTTGATCGATCTGATTGCCAAAGGCGTTATCTCCGGTAAAACCGCCAAAAAAACCGCCGCGCTGATCCTTGCCGAAGACAAGGACCCCCTTACAATTGTAAAAGAACAGGACTGGGAACAGGTGAATGACAGCGCAAAAATAGCCGCCGCGGCGGTGGACATCGCAAAAGCGGAAGAAGCCGTGCTGAATCAAATACGCGAAGCCCGCAATGCCGGTAATACCAAACGCGCGGCGTCACTTGCCGCCTTTCTTACCGGCAAGGTACTGGCCGCCCTGGGCGGCCGCTGCGATCCCAAACTTGCCGCGGCCCAGGTAGAAGCGCTGGTTGAATAATTTTTTTATTTTTGTTAAACTTATCGCATAATTTAATGCCGGAGGTTGTATGACTATCATTGATATGCTTGGGCAGAGTAGGACGCTTACGCTGCTCGGTATGGCTGTTGTGTTCGGGTTCCTGACGATTATGGTTATTTCCATTTCCCTTTTGGGAAAGCTTATCCGCACTCTGGGGGCGGATAAGGGCGAGGCCGCTCCCCAGACAACAAACGCTCAATCCGCAAATGCCGGCGGCGCGGTAACTGCCGCAGTGAGCGCCGCGGTAAACGAATACCGCAAAACCAATTCATAAGGATATTACATGGCAAACGTTAAACTCACCGATTTAGTACTGAGGGACGCCCATCAGTCGCTTTTTGCTACCCGCATGACCACCCAGGACATGCTTCCCGCCTGCGAAAAACTTGACAAGGCCGGGTACTTTGCGCTGGAAGCCTGGGGCGGCGCGACCTTTGATTCGTGCATCCGTTTTTTAAACGAAGATCCCTGGGACCGGCTGCGCCGGCTTAAAAAAGCCCTGCCCAATACCAAAATTATGATGCTGCTTCGGGGGCAGAATTTGCTTGGCTACCGTCACTATGCCGACGATGTCGTAGAAAAATTTGTCGAATATGCCGCCAAAAACGGCGTTGATATTTTTCGCATTTTTGACGCGGTAAATGATCCCCGCAACTTTAAGACGGCGACCGCCGCGGCAAAAAAAACCGGCAGGCATATTCAGGCGGCGATTTCCTACGCCGTTACGCCGTTTCACACGATAGAAAAATACGCGGAGCTTGCCAAACAGTATGCGGACATCGGCGCGGATTCCATCGCCATAAAGGATATGTCGGGACTGCTCAAACCCTATGTCGCCTACGATTTGGTCAAGGCGATCAAAAAGGTAACGGATCTTCCCATAGAGATACATTCCCATTCCACAACCGGCATGTCCGTGGCGTCTTTAACCAAGGCCGCCGAAGCGGGGGCCGGGATTCTTGACACGGTGATTTCCCCGCTGGCGATGGGCACAAGCCACAGCCCCACCGAAACAATGGTAGAGATCTTCAAGGGAACCGAATACGACACGGGCCTTGACACAAAGCTGCTGCTTGAAATTGCCGCTTATTTTCGCGAGGTACGAAAAAACTACAAACAGTTTGAATCAAGCTTCCTTGGCGCGGACACCCGCATCCTGCTTTCGCAGGTTCCCGGCGGCATGCTCTCCAACATGGAAAGCCAGCTCAAGGAGCAGGGAGCTTCCGATAAAATCGACGAGGTGCTTAAAGAAATTGCCGTTGTCCAAAAGGATGCCGGATATCCGCCGCTCGTTACCCCGACAAGCCAGATTGTGGGGACCCAGGCGGTGTTTAACGTGCTCTTTGGGCGTTACAACAGGCTTTCCGGTGAATTCCAGGATCTGCTTGCCGGAAAGTACGGCGCATGTCCCGCTCCCAAAAATCAGGATGTGGTTAAAAAGGCGCTTGAAGCGCTCAAGATGGATAAAGAAATTATCCATCGTCCGGCCGACGATATTCCCGCCGAATATGCAAAACTGGAAGAAGAAACCAAACAGGTTTTGGGCGCGTCCAGCGTCGCGGCAGAAGATGTGCTTACCTATGCGATGTTTCCCAAGGTCGCGCCAAACTTCTTTAAAAAGCGAAGCGAAGGACCGGTGGTATTTACGCCGCAGCCGGAGGCGTCCGCCGCAAAGCCGGGCGAAGCGGCGCGGTATTCGGTAAATGTAAACGGCGCAAACTACGACGTGGTAGTAGCTCCCGCAGGAACAGTCGCCGTTGCGCCTTCCGGAGCTGCGGCCGCGGGACCGGTTTCGGGCGGCGGTCTTCCCATTCCCGCGCCGGTTGCGGGAACGGTGCTGCGTTACGCGGTAAGCGACGGCGCGGAGGTAAACGCCGGTGAGACCGTACTTATTATGGAATCCATGAAAATGGAACTGGAAATAAAAGCGACTTCCGCAGGCAGGGTTCATTTCCTTGTTCCCGCAGGAAGCCAGGTTGCCGCGCAGCAGACGGTCGCCGAACTTGGCGGATCTCCGGCTGCCGCAGTTCCGGCTCCGGCGGCTCCGGCCGCAGCTCCTGTCGCCGCCGCCGCGCCGTCGGGCGGAACGGTAATTCCCGCGCCGGTTGCGGGAACCGTGCTGCGTTACGCGGTAAGCGAGGGCGCGCATGTTGAACCGGGGACAACAATCGTCATTATGGAATCCATGAAAATGGAACTTGAGATAAAGGCGACACTGGCGGGAACCGTCCGCTTCCTGGCGCCGCTTGGCAGCCAGATTGCCTCTCAACAAGCCCTTGCGGAAATCAAATAGGAAGGTATCATGTTAAACCTTAAAAAAAATCCGGTACTTGTTACCAAAATTGTTTTATTCCTTGTAGTCGGAGCGCTGGTGTTTTCCTTTATTCCCCGGGTAAAAGCCCAGTCAAGCGCGGCGGCCGACGAGCTTCCATCGTTCCGCAATCTTGACGGGATTATTCCCAACAGCGGGCCGGATAACATTCCGCGCATTACCTTTGGCAGTTTTGCGCGAAACATTCTGCAGACAACGGGAATCTACGCGTTCTTTACCGATGTAATTCAAAAGGAAACCCCCGGCGGGCAGCCTATTCCGGTTTTTGGCTGGCAGGAATGCCTTATGGTGATTGTCGGTTTTGTGGTTATCTGGCTGGGGGCCGCGCGGAATTTTGAGCCCCTGCTGCTTATTCCCATAGGCTTCGGCATTGTATTTGTAAACATTCCGTTTGCCGCAATGGGCGACGGTCCGCACGGCTTTTTGCACATTATTTATGAAAGCGGGGTAGGGAATGAATTCTTTCCCCTGATTATATTTATGGGAATCGGGGCGATGACGGACTTTGGTCCGCTTATTGCAAATCCAAAAACGGCGCTTCTTGGCGCGGCGGCCCAGTTTGGCGTGTTTGGAACCCTCTTTGGAATTAGCGTCGCCAACTACCTTCCCGGCGTCGCCTTTAACCTTAAAGAAGCCTGCTCGGTAGCAATTATTGGCGGCGCGGACGGCCCCACGACAATTTATATCGCGGCAAAGCTTGCGCCCCATCTTTTGGCGACGGTCGCTGTGGCGGCGTATTCCTACATGGCGCTTGTACCGTTAATTCAACCGCCCATCATGCGGGCGCTGACTTCCAAAAAAGAACGGATGATCAAAATGCGGCAGTTACGGTATGTGTCAAAAGTTGAAAAGATACTTTTTCCCATAGTGGTATTTTTGCTCGCGCTCCTTATTATTCCATCGGCGGCGGCGCTTATTGGTTGTCTTATGTTTGGCAACTTTATCCGCGAATGCGGCGTGGTCGAAAGGCTCAGCAATACCATGCAGAACGAGCTGATCAACATCGTGACCATATTCCTTTCGCTGGGTGTCGGCTCGCAGATGACGCCGGAGCGTTTTCTTAACGCCCAGTCCCTGATTATTGTCGTTATGGGCTTGTTGGCCTTTGCCATTGCCACCGCGAGCGGTGTGCTGGTTGCAAAGTTTATGAACCTCTTTCTTAAAGAAAAAATTAATCCCCTTATCGGATCCGCCGGAGTTTCGGCGGTGCCCATGGCGGCGCGTGTTTCAAACCGTGTCGGCCTGGAAGACGATCCGGGGAACTTTGTACTTATGCATGCGATGGGCCCGAACGTCGCCGGTGTTATCGGCACCGCCATTGCCGCCGGTGTAATGATCGCGGTCTACGGCTGACAGTACCGACCGGGAACAACCCGGCAAAGGGAAAGCTTCGCTGCAATCGGCTGCGGATTTATTTGCTGTCAACAGGTACAGCAGGAGGACTGACCGTCAGGTCAGTCCTGTTTTTTTACAATGACTCTGCGGGAATTTTCGTTGTTGGTTGTTTTGCCTTTGGGCCGGTAGGATTTTTTGTCGCCCCGGTCGCTCCCGCCGCGGTCGTCCCTCTTCCCGCGGTCGCCCCGTTCGCGAGCGTCATCGCCGCGTTTGGGCGCGCGCTTTTGTTCACGCACCGTTTTTTCCAGCACCTTGAGCGCCTTGTCAAAGTCCCCAAGAAACGCGGGAAGGTCATCGGCAAAAATAATTACCGACTGCCGTTCAAAACCGCTGCCTTCTTTATCTTTGCTTTCAACAATGTTTAGGTACAAATCGCCCATGCGGTTTTCCTTGACATTAAAAAAATACGTTCTGTTTGGCAGCATAAGTCTGGTAGAGTATACTTCGCCCCGTAATCCCATAATAATTAATCCTTTCCGCCTGTGCGGGTGCTGTTCATATTGTCAGCCGCTGTGATCATATCCCGCTGCCACGCGATAAGATAGCGTTCAAGTTCGCGGCTGTTTTCGGCATCGGCCATAATTCTAAAAACCGGTTCTGTTTTGGAGCCGCGCATCCAGATAAAGGCGGCTTCCCTCTTTCCAAAAAACACAATCTTAAGGCCGCCGGTACCCGCCGCCCCAAAATCGCTCACCGCGCGGCGTTCTTCTGTTCCCGAACAAAAACGCGCTTCCCAGGCGGTAATGGAAAAACGCGCGCCCAATTCTTTTTTTCGTTCCTCCCATTGTCCGGTAAACACGGTCTGGTAACGCCTTTTTAAAAGGGAATGATCCTGTGTTCGAATGGCGCATTTTGCCTCGGGTGTGGCGACTCCGGTCGTATAAAAAACGGGCAGGGCGGCAATAATATCGGACAGCGAAAAATCATTGTCGTTTACCTCCGGGCCCGGTAAAAGCGTTCCGTTCACGGAACTCCGGTCCAGATACAGGCGAAAAAACCCCCTGCGTATCCCGGTAGTACGAATCGCCAGCAGTTTGACAAGCGCAAAAACCGTGGCGATAGGATCGCGGACAGCCGAAGGATGGGTAATATTGCCGCCGTTGGAACCTTCGCCCAGAATGCGCACAAGGTAGCCTTTGGCTCTAAGACTCCGCGCAAGGTTTACCACATTGGCTTCTCCGACTTCGGCGCGAAAGACTTCCGCGCCAAAGACGGCGGCAATGCGGTCAATCCGCATTGAAGTCGGCCCGTTCACTACCACGGCGGTTTTTGCCAGCGGCAATCCGTTTTTGTCATAGCGCAGCGCGCCGGTCCACACAAGATGGGCCAGTTCCGCGGCGCAGGCCAGCGCGAATGTTTCCTGGGCGTCAAGACTGCGGGCCGTTTTTTTGCTTTCATCCCAGATAACCAGATTGCCGCGATCGCCGTCGCAGTCGGGAACATAGCCCAAAACAAGATAAGGATGAGCGGCGTGTTTTTCTTCAAGAAAACGCCGGCACGGTTCAAGCGATTCTCCTTCGGGAATGATCGCATGGGCAATCGCGCCGCAGCGTTCGTTGATGGCGTAAAAGTCAATTCCCAGATCGGTAAAAAGGACGCGATCGATGCTTGCGGCGCGGGCGGAGCCGTTAAAGTCCGCGGCAATCCCAAAAGGACGAAGCGTCAAACTTTTTTTAAGAGCGTCCAAAAGTTCGCTTCCGCGCGATACCGAAAAACTTACCTCAAGGCCAAAATCACGGTACGCGTTAAACGCGGCGCGTTTTGTTTCCAGGGTATTTTGGGCGTTTTCAATATCGGTATCATCGGCATCGTTTTTATCATCCTGCAAAAGGGCGCATATACGATCTATGACGGCGCTTTCGTTTAAATAATTTCGCAAATCGGCAATAAGGCCCAGCGCCAGGGACGCCTCAAGAACGCCGCCGTCTTCAAGGCCGAATTTTAAGCCGTTATGCCCTATGGGATTATGGCTCGCCGAAATGTAACAAAAACCGCATGTCCGGGACAGCGCGCGCGCGTAACACATAATTTCGGGAGCGGCGGCGATTCCGGCGTATAGCACGCGGCAGCCGGAAGCGCAAAATACGCGGTTCGCCAAAAACGCGGCGCTTTTTCCCGTGGGGCGGCTGTCCCGCGCCAAAATAACCGTCGGCGGTTCTTTTGCCCCCGACGCAAGAAACGCGGCAAATACCGCCGCTCCCGCGGCGGCGATAATTCCGTGCGGGGCCGACAGCGTATCGCCGGAATCTTCTTCGTTTCCGCTCGCGGCAAAAATTCCCCGCCATCCCGAAGGAGAAAGGATCATATTGTCCAGCGCCCCGGCAAGCGATTCGGGCGAAAGAGCGCGTATGCTAAAAAGGAGTTTTTCGGCGCTGGTGTCCATGTGGCAACAGTATACCTGTCTTTGCCGCTTTTCTCTAGACCGCCTTACGCTAACATGGCAGATTTTTTTCTTGCTTTATGGTACATTAAAAGAATGGACACCATCGGCATAGGAATTATCGGCGCGGGCTTTATGGGAAAAACCCACGCCCATGATGTTAAAACGCTCCCGCTTTATTACGCCGACCTTCCCCTGATTCCCCGCCTTGTGGGAATCTGCGATGCTGTTCCTTCTTCGGCAAAGGCGATGAAGGAACAGAACGGATTTGATTTTGCAACCAGCAGTCTTGATGAACTTTTGGCGCGCCCCGATATTGACGCGGTTACGATAAGCACGCCCAATGTGTTTCACCGGGAAAATGTGCTCGCCGCCTTTCGCGCGGGAAAGCACGTATACTGCGACAAACCCCTTGCGTCAAGTTATGCCCAGGCGCTTGAACTGATCGAAGCGCGCAAAAACGTAAAACGGCCGCTTGTCGCGCAGGTCGCCCATCAGTTTCGCTGCTTTCCGGCAGTGATGCGGGCCAAACAGCTTTTGGAAGAAGGCCGCATCGGAAAAATTATGAGTTTTCACGGCGCGTATCTGCATTCAGGTTCCATCGATAAAAATAAACCAATAGGCTGGAAACAGGATAAAACAATGGGCGGCGGCGGTGTTCTGTTTGACCTGGGTTCGCACATACTCGATCTGCTTTACAGTCTTTTGGGGGATTTTAGCGAACTGTTTGCCTCAACACGCATAGTATATCCCGAACGGCCCGATGCCGCCGGAAACAGGGTAAAAATTGATGCAGACGATTCCGCATGGATTCTTCTAAAACTGGCCGACGGTTCCCAGGGTATGGTTGAAGCTTCAAAAATTTATACAGGGACCAACGATGATTTTCGTTTTGAGATCTACGGCGAAAAGGGCGCGCTGCGTTTTGATTCCATGTATCCAAACTGGCTGGAATTTTTTGACAATACCAGAAGCGAAGGGCCGTACGGCGGGGAGCGCGGGTATACGCGTATCGAAACCATGTCCGCGTTTGAAAAACCCGGCGGATCGTTTCCCCCTGCAAAATTCCCCCTGGGGTTTTTACGGTCCCATGTTCACAGCTTTTATAATTTCCTGCAAAGCATTTACGCGGGAACCCCCGGTACGCCGTCTTTTGAAGAGGGCGCGTATATCCTTAAACTGCTGGAGACAGCGTACGCTTCCGCAAGGGAAGGCTGCTGGAAAAAAGTCTAGTGCGTATAACGCTGATCCTTGCCGCGATCGTTTGTACGGGCGTTTCCTGTACTACGATCACCGCCCCGTGCGATGTCGCCCCGCGTACAGTGGTCTTTAGTTTTGATGACGGCCCCAACAACAACGAAGATACGACGGCGCGGCTTTTGGACGTGCTTAAGGCGCGCGGGGTAAAAGCCAGCTTTGCCCTGCTTGGGGTGAATGTTGAACCGGCGCAGGATATTGTACGGCGCATTCGTGACGAAGGCCATCTTATTATCAATCACGGATACAGCGAGCGCTGGGCGGTATATCTGACGGACGATGACTTTAAAGAAAACCTTGTCCGGGGCGAAAGGGCGATTGCCGCCGCGCTGGCGGAAAAAACACCTGCGGAGCCGCGCGCGCTTTTTTACCGGCCCCAGGGCGGCTTTTATTCGGCGCGTCAAAAACAAATCTGGGAAGCGTCCGGTTATGTGCTGGCGCCCACCACTATACGGGTTCATGACGCGGTGCGGGGAGCCGCAAGCAAAGAGGAAATAATCTCCAGGGTGTTAAAAAAAGTCGAGCTGCACGGCGGCGGTATTATTCTGCTGCATGACGGACATGATTCCTTTTCCCGCATGAAAACGCATCTGGATAAAAATCCCTGTTTAGTGTACAATTCCGCGTACAATCGATCGTTCATTCCCGAGCTGGTCGACGAGCTTATTGCCGCGCTGCGGGAAAAAGAGTATGTTTTGAACGGTTTTGATCTGGTAACGGCGTCGACGCCGCGTAAAAGATAACGCGAAATACTTTTTAGGGTGAATGCAATGACAGAAGAAAAACGGCTTGGCTGGCAGGAACGGCTTATTCTTATCGCCGACGAAGGCAGCTTTAGTGAATTTGACCGCGGGCTTGTTTCCTGTAATCCCATTGATTATCCGGGATATGAAGAAAAAATCGCCTCGCTGCAAAAAGAAGTAAACGCCCGGGACGCGATTATCACGGGACGCTGTCTTGTCGGGGGCGAAGAAACCCTTATCGGAATAATGGACAGCCGTTTTATGATGGCAAGTATGGGAAGCGTAGTAGGCGAAAAAATAACCCGCCTTTTTGAGTACGGCGCGGAACATAAGCTTCCGGTGGTGCTTTTTGCCGCATCGGGAGGCGCCCGCATGCAGGAAGGAATTATCGCGCTTTTGCAAATGGCAAAAACCTCGGGAGCCGCCCGGCTTCACGGCGAAGCGGGCCAGCTCTATCTAACGGTTCTTTGCGATCCGACCACCGGCGGCGTAGAAGCGTCTTTTGCCTCGCTGGGGGATATTATTATCGCCGAACCGGGCGCGACCATCGGCTTTGCGGGAAAGCGCGTTATACGGGATACGATTGGCCATTCGCTGCCCGATCATTTTCAGACTGCCGAATTTATTCTGGAACATGGTTTTGCCGATCTTATTGTTCCGCGCGCGCAGTTAAAGGAAACCATATCCCGCCTGCTTGCTTTTCACCGGCCCTTATCGGGAAAGTTTCCCCCGCTCAATTCCGCGCAGCCGGCGGGTGAAACACCGCTTAACGCTGTTCAAAAGCTGGAGCATCTGCGCAGCCTAAACCGCGCGGGCATGCAGGATTATCTGCCGTTTATTTTTGACCGGATGATTGAACTTCATGGCGACCGTTATTTTGGCGATGACCCCGCGGTGTCGTGCGCGCTGGCGTTTCTTGACGGAAGACCGGTAAGCGTTATTTTTCAGAACCGGGGAAAGGATGTCGAAACACTTTCTAAAAATAATTTTTCCATGCCTCATCCGGAAGGGTACCGCAAGGCGCTGCGGATCGCGCGCCAGGCAGAAAAATTCCACCGCCCGGTTTTATGTTTTATTGACACGCCCGGCGCGTTCTGCGGAGTAAGCGCCGAAGAACGGGGACAGGGCCAGGCAATCGCCGATTGTCTTTACGGTTTTATGGGATTAAAAGTTCCCGTGCTTGCCGTGGTAATCGGCGAGGGAGGCTCCGGCGGAGCGCTGGCGCTGGCCGTTTGCGATCAGCTGGCAATGCTCGAAAACGCGCTCTATTCGGTAATCAATCCCCGTGGGTTTGCGTCAATCTTGTGGAAAGATCCGGCGCGCGAAAAAGAAGCCGCCGGATTAATGAAAATCGGCGCGGAAGATTTAAAAGGGTTTGGTATTTGCGACTGCGTTATTAAAGAAGGCCCGATTAACGACAAGGGAGAATCGCTGGATATTGAGGGAACCGCCGGACGCCTTCGCGGCTGGTTAAGCGGAACGCTGGAACGCCTTTCCGAGTCCGACCCCCTGTCGCTGCCTGCCGGACGTTACGCGCGTTTTAGATCAGTCGGCGTTTTTGCGGGCGGATAAACCGCTTTATTTGCGGCATTAATACCGGTTATTGTCAGACTAAATATAGATACTGACTTTTTCCTTCCTTCCATTCGTTCTTTAACTAACTGGATGCGTGGTTGAAGCAAGGCAAACAAAACTTGGGAGGTTCTCATGGGTTTCTTGGGTCTTTGCCTGCTCTTTGTGGGCATAGCGCTGGTTATGAATGGTGTTGCGGCAATCTCAAAGTGGGACGCAAAAACCACGGCATTTATCAATCTGGTAACAGGTTCTATCCTGGTGATTGGTAATTTTATCGGACTTGTTGGGGCGGATACGGCGCAGTACAACAATGCGGCGGGAGGCTTTTTGTTTGGCGTTACCTATCTGTTTATCGCGTCCAATTACCTGTTTAGGCTGGATTTGCGGGCATTTGGCTGGTACAGCGTCTGCGTAACGGCCTTTGCGGTAATAAGCGCCGTCGTTTGCGCGCAGGGCGGCCTTGTATCCATGGGGCTGCTTTGGGCGGCCTGGGCTGTCCTGTGGCTGGAAGGCTTTCTGCAGCTTGGTTTGAACGTCAAGCCGATGGCTAAAATTTTTCCTGTTTTAAGCATACTGGAAGGCATCTTTGCAACAGGCGGCCCCGGAGTGCTCATGTTGTTTGGCTGGTGGCGGTAGTATCAACCCCGCCCTGCGCGTGAGCGGGCGGGGTTTGCTGCGGGAACAAACAGCCGGGACATATCGGCGCCTTCAAGTTCAAGCAATTTTACCTTTGTACCGATGCCGCCCGCATATCCTGTCAGGCTGCCGTTTGATCCGATGACCCGGTGGCAGGGAATAATAATGGATATGGGATTATGACCAACCGCCCCGCCTACCGCCCGGCCCGACATGTTTTTTTTACCCGTTTTTACCGCCATTTTTTTTGCGATACTGCCGTAGGTAACGACCGAGCCGTAGGGGATTTCGCATAATATGTCCCATACGCCCCGGCGGAATTCGCCGCCTGCGGGCGCCAGCGGCAATTCCGAAACGGCGGGCTTCCCGCCCGCAAAGTATCTGTCCAGCCATTTTTTTGCGGCTCCGAATACCGGCATATTGTCGTTTGCCGTCATGGATGATGCGGCTCCGTGGTATTTTTGTCCGTCTATCCATAAACCGGCAAGACTGGTTCCGTCACACGCAAGGGTAATTGTCCCTACGGGCGACGGATATGTTGTCGAATAATACATTTTCTTCTTCTTCTCCTTTATGTTTCGCAATTATAGTGAATTCCAAAGATTGACGGTGGCGTAACTGCGCCACGGCCGCCAGGCTTCCGCCATTTTTAGCAATTCTTTTGAGGTATAAGGCTGCAGCGCTTTTTTTACGCCGGCGTCTGTTTCAAGGAACGCGTCGGGCCATTCCATGGCGCGCATGGCGATATACTGCGCCGTCCAGCTCCCGATACCGCGAATGTTCATCAATTTTTTTATTTCTTCTTCCGGCCGGGCGCACAGATCAAAATCAATTTTACCCTGTGCCAGCGCGCGCGCCAATTCATAAATTGTACAGGAACGCGCGGAACTAACTCCCAGCGGGCCCAAATTATTTGCGATATTCCCCATCGCCGCTATATCTTTGGTTAAGGGAAAAATACGGGTCAAACCCTCAATTCCAGTTTGAACAGGAGCGCCGTAAACATCAACAATTCTTGCCGCTATTGTACGCGCCGCTTTAACGGTAATTTGCTGTCCAAGCACCGCCCGTACCGCCATTTCGAAAACGTCAAAACATCCCGGCACGCGGGTTCCCGGAACACAAAGACCGGAACGTATGCTGTTCATTGTCCGGAGTGTTTTATACACCGCATCCGGATCGCAGTACAGATCAAACAGATGCCGTATCCGCGCCAAAACGCGCGGCAATACCGGCAGCAGGGTTTCGCTTGCGGTGACGGTCAATGCGTTTGCTTTTTGCTGGTGACCAACCCGTACCCATCCGTATATCCGCTTTCCCTCTGTGGTCACAAAATACGCCGTGCGCAGATATTCATTGTCTTTTACCACTTCAACCCCGTTTAGCGCGCGCCCGGCAAGGAATTCCAGTATTTTTTCCCACGGATAGGGCGGACGATACCCCAGCGCCAGCGTAACATTCATGTGTTTTTTTTCTAACGTCTGCCTGCGCAACGCCGTAGGCGAAAGGTGGTAACGTGTTTTAAAAAGGGCGTTGAAACGGCGCAGACTGCCAAAGCCTGCTGTCATTGCAATGTCGAGCACCGGCAAGTCCGTATCGGAAAGCAGATTCTTGGCAAGGAGCAGCCTGCATGTTTGCAGATATTGAACCGGCGGCACATGATATTCCGCCGTAAAAACACGCCGTAAATGCCGCCCGGTATAACCAAGCCGTTCGGCAATTTTTTCCAGGCTTTGTCCGCTGCCGCAGTTTTTTTCCAGCATTCTTGTTGCCCGGTACACCAGATTAGAGGCGGCATCGGTGATTGAAGCGCCGGGAGCACACTCCGGTCTGCATAAAAGGCAGGGCCGGTATCCGGCCTGTTCCGCTTCTGCCGCGGTAGGATAAAAGGTACAATTTTCGATCTTCGCCTGTTTTGCCCGGCACACCGGGCGGCAGTATACTCCTGTGGACGATACACCGACAAAAAAGCGTCCGTCAAAACGCGGATCTTTTGCCGTAAACGCCTCGTACAGAACCTTTGTATTTTCCATTATGACTATCCCTTTCATAACTATATTGAGCTTTTAAAAAAATGTCCGGCCGTTTTCGGACATGGTTTTTTTGCGGCATGTGGGTTATTGAAACAGGCTTATTGACATTGTCAACGGGAAACGGGGAATTTCTACGGATACCGATCTGCGTCTTTGCAGGTACTTCGGCCTGACGGACGGCTATTTTGCCGGTATGCAGATGGACTTTGAGCGGATTGCCGCCCGGCGCAAAATTCAGGGGGAACTGGAAAAAATTGTTCCCCTCAGGGCAAAATCCGCCTAGCGGTTCATTCACGTAACAAAGAAAGACCTTACCCAATCTGCGCCAAAATCGCCGGATCCTTTATCGCGCCGTCGTCCGCCAGCATGATGATCTTCGACATGATCTCCGCAGTACGGGGATCGTCGTCGGCAAAGGGCAAGAAGACCCGGCCCCGGTGCTGGCTGGGTACGGCAAGGATGTTGACCGCTCCCCGGCCCATTTTTGCCGCCTGTGCGCTGCCCAGGTGTACGGTGTATTCGCCAAGGCCGCCCCTGATTTT
>JAIRYT010000026.1 GCA_031267675.1 Treponema sp.
AGACCAGCAAATTTAATTTATTTTTTCATAATGCCCCTCAATATTTTATTAGAGCGCATAATTTTGTGCCTTACTTCTGGAATGAACAGGAAGGAGAGAAAGTATCAACTCAAAATAAAAAATTAGTTGTTACTACTAAAAAATACAGTGAAGCCATTGTTTCTGTTCTGGCAAGCACAATATTTTATTGGTGGTTTGTATTACAGTCGGATTGCAGACATCTTAATATGAAGGAAATAATCGATTTTCCTATAGTCCTTAATGCCGACGATATTTTCCTAAATGAATTACAAAAACTTTCTATTTCTTTCCAAACTGATTTACAAAAAAATTCGTTTAAAAAAGAAGCAAATTATGCGGCTACTGGCAAAGTAGTTTATGATGAGTATTATCCTCGTTTGTCAAAACCCATCATTGATGAAATCGACAAAGTTCTTGCCAGGCACTACGGATTTACCGAGGAGGAACTTGACTTTATCATCAACTATGATATAAAATACAGGATGGGCGGTGAATTGGAGGGAGAAGAATGATTACTATGGAGCAACCCACAATGCGTATGGGGGTGGATTTATTCGCTGGTGCTGGGGGTTAAGCCTTGGAGCAAATTGGGCAGGAATCACGACAAAATATGCAGTAGAAGTTGATAAATCAGCGGCAGCTACTTATAAAAATAACCATCCCAATTGTAACGTTTTAAGTAGAGATATTGCTAATGTTTCAAAAGTTGATATGCCTATAGAGTCTCCCTTCGTCCTTTTCGGAGGACCTCCTTGTCAAGGTTTTTCGGCATCCAATCGGAAAACCCGAACCCTTGATAATTTAAAAAACGCGTTATTTAAGCATTTCATTAGAATTGTTTCTGAATTAAAGCCAAGATGGGTCGTTTTTGAAAATGTACAAGGCATCGTCAGTTTCCAGAATGGGCTAATTATAACAGAAATTATTAAAGAGCTTGAAAAAATGAAATATTCTATTAGCAAGGATGTTTTGGATGCTGTTTGTTTTGGTGTTCCGCAATATCGAAAACGTTTCATTTTAGTTGCCAACAATGCAAATATTCAGTTCATATTTCCGCAAAGGCAAGAGAATCTTACATTCACAACGGTAAAAGAAGCTATAGGGGATCTGCCTTTATTAAAAAACGGTGAAAAATATGATGTGTTAAATTATAAAGGCAATTATACTTCCAAATATATACAATTTATCCGTCGTGGTTCATTGTTCCCAACGCAGAACCATGTATCAAAAAATAAGGATTATGTTATTAATAGATATAAATATATAAGGCAGGGTCAAAACTGGCAGGCTATACCAGAGCACCTAATGAGAAATTATGCAAATAAAGGAGAATGCCATAGTGGTATATATAGGAGATTATGTAATTCAAAACCATCTGTAGTTATATCAAATTATAGGAAGAATATGCTTATACACCCTACGCAAAACAGAGGTTTATCTGTGCGTGAGGCCGCTCGTTTACAAAGTTTTCCGGACACTTTTAAATTTTATGGTACAATAACAGAAGTACAACAACAAATAGGAAATGCTGTACCGCCTTTGCTTGCAAAGGTCATTTTTGATAGGATTATAGAATATGAAGAATGAGCAGATTTTAAAATTTAATTTTGATGTAAGCACATTTCGCCTTATTGGACGAGAACTGATTACAGATCGGATAACCGCATTAGTCGAACTGGTTAAGAATTGCTACGATGCAAATGCCGAAAAAGTAACTATTGAATTTATGAATATATCAAAAAAATCGCCTAATAGTAAAATTATTATTGCGGATGATGGGAAAGGAATGTCATCTGCGGATATTAAAAATAAGTGGATGATGATTGGAACGCCCGACAAACGTGATAACAAAAATTCTGGTCCGCCATATAATCGAATATGCGTAGGAAAAAAGGGGGTCGGACGTTTTGCTGTAGATAAATTAGGCTCGGTCTTAGTATTAAAAACAACTAGAAAGGCCGATAACACAGCATTTGTTTTAGAAAATAATTGGGGTTTATTCGAAAAAATCGAGGATGAGCAGTCTAAACAGATGCAAAAAACAAGAAAAAGACATAAAGGAAACGAGAATGAATTTAGTGTCAAAAAATTATTTACAGATATAGAAAACAAATATTGGGAAGAAGAAAAGACAGATCAAAAACACGGGACTATTCTTGAGATATCGCATCTTCATGAAATTTGGACCAATGCCGATATTGCAAGAATATATAGGGAGCTATCAAAACTAATATCACCTTATTATAAACAACAATACACTTTCAATATTTCTATAAAAGCTCCTGATATTAAAGGGTATGAAGAATTTAAAATAATAAATAGTTTTGCTCTTGAGCAAGCAGCGGCATATAATGTTGATTTAATTTATGATGAAAAAAATAACAAGCAAGAAGCGTTAATTTTTGATAAATCGAAAGGTTTATTAAAAAAGAAAACGATACAGAGGTTGTCTTCTGGATTACTGGAGGTGCACTTGTATTATTTCGATCAAGATGCAAAAAAGAAATTCAGATCTGTTTATGAACATGATAATATTGACGGGTTGAGAATATATCGCGATGGTATTTTAACAACTCCATTCACTGAAAACGTTGATAATCCAGACGAAAAAAAGGATATTTTAGGTATTGATAAAAGGAGGTGGTCTGGTTTTTTTGATAAAATAAGTAATCGGGATTTGCTTGGATGGATCGAATTGTCGAATGACAGAAATCCATGTATTATTGAAGCAACAAATCGACAGGGCTTTGTGGACAATCAGGCGTGGAAAGATTTAAAAGGATTTGTTATTGAGCAAATATCCCGAATTGAAGAAATGTTAAAATACCAAAAAGAAAAGGAAAAAGCGGGAATTATTCATGGTGTTGTTGATTCAAAAAATTCGATTGCGATGATAAAAAGAATATTAAAAGATACTTCATCGAATGATAAAAAAGTTAAAAATAATTTTGCACAGATTCGAAAAGAATTGGGGAAGATACAAGGCGTTTTGAATAAATCCCAGAGTAAAATTATTGAAACCAAAAAAGAGAAAGAGCGTGTTGAAGAATTATTATTTAGTTTGGTGTCAATCCAGACTTTTGCAGGAATGCTATCACATATTGTGCGGACATTGATTGGAAAAATCAAAGAACGAGTTGAATTTGTTTATAATCGAATTTCAGAAGCTAAATACCAATCGCTTTGCAAAGAGTATTCCATGGACATATTTAATGAAGTCAATAGCCTTGATAGATCAGTAGAGTTCCTTTTGCGATATTCTAAGGAAAGTGAAACTTTGGAGGACATTGATGTTGCGGAAATCATAAATAATACAGTAGACGGAATATACCATGACAGAATTGTAGCAGAAAAAATAAATTTTGAATTAATTTGTGATTCTAAAATAGTTATTCGGTATAACCGTAAGGCGTTTGAAGATATTTTGGATAATCTCATTTCAAATTCATTTAAGGCGCTTTCAGTTATTAAAGAAAATAGAAATATAAAGATAACCATCACTGATAAAAAGGATGCATTGATTATGCATTATTCAAATAATGGTCATTCTATACTTGAAAAAGATAAAAATCGTATATTTGATGTCTTTTATACAACAACAGCGTTTCAAGGTGGTGCTGGACTTGGGCTTTATATTGTAAAAACGAGGCTGGAAGCAATAAAAGGATCGGTTGCTGTTATTGATAGCGAATTTAAACCACAGGGTGCAACATTTGAGATAATTATACCTTACAAAAGGAGCGCAATGTTATGAAAATAAATTTAGTTGTTATTGATGATGATGCCACCCTTCGAAGAGACCCTTTTTTCCTTGTTGAAATTAAAGAGTGTTTTTCCGACATTGATGTAGTATTTTTTGAAGATTCAGGCAATGCCATTTCCTTTATTATAGAAAAAATGGCTGTTTCAGAGAAAACTGTCATTTTACTGGATTTGGGGTTTCCTGGCAACTCTTTACAAGGAACTGGTATTTTAAAGATCATACGTGAAAAATCACTTATTATTCCGGTAATAATATATACCGCTTCTAATGATGATTTGATAATTGCGCAGGAGTTAATAAATTTGAAAACGACGGCATTTATCCGAAAGAGCTTTTCAACAGCAGACAAACTAAAAATATTAAAAAATGTTGTTGATTTTCTTGATATTGATATAGCAGGTGCAATAGAAGAATGGATAAAATCAAATTCAGAAGAAAGACGTAATATTCAATTTATAACAACTTCTGATGGAAAGACGTTTACATTAAATGATTTACTAAATGACATAAGGAAAGAAACTCTTACCGGTAAAAGGTTTGCAAACAATCTGTTGAAGCTGACTGTTGATCTTATATCAAGAAACAGGGAAAAACTAAATGATTAAAACTATTCTTGCTGTTGATAATGCTGATATAGTACTTGGCGATTTTTTTTCTTATTGTGCAAATATGATTAAACAAATATTTTCTGGCAAGTTTGAGGTGTCGGAATTCACAAGTAACAAAATAAGTAATGATATAAGTATTAATATTCATCTTGAACAAATAAAAAGCGCATTTATTTTTATAGCCTTGACGCATGGTTCGGTCTCTGAATTGACTTGTTTCGATTTTTTGCCATATATATCGGTCGGAAAAAACACCTGTTTTTTTAGAAATTCCTTATCGTTTTGTTTTTCATGTGGTGCAGGAAAATTGCTTGGAAAAGAAATCGTCGATTTAGGCGGAAAATGTTTTGTTGGGCATAATAATACGATATATGCAAGTAAATATACATGGAAAAAACTATTTTCAAAACCCATAATATGCTTCTGGGTGAATTTTGTCTTGGGTAAAACTGTATTTGCATGCATTAATGCCAAAAGAGTAGAATATACTCGATTAATTGATGAAATATATGAAACAGATGTTTTTCATGCAATTTATCTATTGGAGAACAGGGACAGTTTAATTGTTTATAGAATTGAAAGATAAGCTGTTTCAATATGAGCCAAATGATGAAAATATTCCTCAAAAGCTGGAAAATGGTGCATAAAATATAATCGAAACAACTGGGACAACCAAAACGCCATAAACGCCATACAATCAACCTTACGAATAATGTGGAGTATCTTAAATTCGCTCACCCCCTCTAAATCCTCCATACCGGCGGAATATCAGCGCTAAAAATCCAGGGTTTCCATTTCGTTGATACGTGTTTCAAGGGCGCGGGAATTATTGATCAACGTAATGCCTTCTTTCGCGGGATCAAAGCCGGGGTCCATCCCCAGCGCTTCTTCCCACCGGGAGTTGGCTTCCTCATAGCGGCCGGCCGCATAGGCTTCCAGCCCCTCCAGATAAACGGCGTCAACTTCCCTTCGTAGATCCGCCCGGCCCTGATCGCCAAAGTTAAAGCTAATGCCCAGACTAACGCGGTTAAGCGGCGTAAACTGGGTAAGCAGGTCTAACGAATAATTCAGGTCTACGATGATCTTTCCCAATTCAACCGCGCTTCCCAGAGTAACGCGGTACGCGCCGTACCGCGCCAAAAGCCCCGCCCGCATCGAAAGGAACTCAGTCACCTCCAGGTTAAGCCCCGCCGCCCAGTAGCGCTGTTCGGAAAGCGAATACCCCTGCATATTAAACGGAACGGTATAGTCAAACGCCAGCGTGAGCGGGCGCAGCGGCTTATAGGAAACTCCCGCAGTGATCGAGGTCGGCAGACTTTCGCCCTTGGAGGGAGGCCCCAAATTGCGGATCACAAGGCCGAGGGAGGTGTTTTTTTCGCGCGAGGTGTACGATTTAAGAAAATCAAAGCGGGTAAGCGCTCCCAGGTCGATCATCGCCATTCCCGCCGACTGGGACATACCGGAATTGGTCCCGGTTCCTTCGTTATTGCCCCGGTCGTCCGCATCGGAATAGTCGGGCATAAAACGGAACGCGCCTTTAAGGTTCGCCCCTATCGAGATACCGCCAAAGTAGTATCCCGCCAAAAAGTTATAGGACACATTCAGGGTGGCCACAAATTCCGAGTAATACCCCTTGGAAACCCGGTTTCCGTACATGTTATACTCGGAAAACGGCGTATAAAGCCACTTTGCCGCGGCGCCGTAGCCCAAATTCTTCATTCGGGTGGTAAAAACAAGGCTTTCAACCTTGGTATCGGCTATCCAGTTGTTGTGAAAAAAGCCAAATTCGGTAAAATCAAGCATGGAAGAAGCGGAAGGATTGTACTCGATAAAGGAAAGATCGTCGGCGACTGCGGTAAAGGCGGTGCCCATTCCCTCGGCGCGGCCGCCCATGGGCACATTAAGCACGGGAAAGGCGGTAAGTCCCGCGTTTTTATCGGGGTGATAGATGTCAGAAAGCGAACCGTAACTGCCCGAATCAAAATCCAGGGCAAAAACCGCCGGGGCAAGGAGTATAAAAACGGTACACAAACGCATCTTCATCTGTTTTATTATATATCGGAATCATTTTTTTTTCTATGACATTATATTAGTATAGAGATATAATTGGTCAACCGATAGAATAGTAAGTAGTATAGTAAGTAAGGTATACCGATTTGATAATGTACCGCCCCAAAAGGCAGAAAAACTCGTGGTTTCGAAGCCTCAGGTTCTGGCTCCGTCTGACAGCGCTCGCCTTTACTCTGTTTCTTGCCCTTCCGGCCTTTGGAAGGGGAAAGCGGGAAGCTGCGCCGGTCCGCGACGAGGCAGCCCTGGCCCAGGCGGATCAGCTTATCGCCGAAAAACGCTACACCGAGGCGACCACCCTGCTTGCCGCGTATGCCCGCAGGTATCCCAATGATTTTGCCTCCGCCCAGCTGCGTCAGCGCCGCATCAACGGCTTCAAGGAAGAATACAACACTGTAGCCCAACAGCTTTTGGACGTGCTGGAGAACACCCCCGAAGACGAGCAGCTCATTATCGCGCTTACCAATCTGCTTATCGAACTGGATCCCCAGCGCATTGCCGAAACCCAGGATTTTATTATCCGTACCCGCGAAGTGGCCCTGTTCAGGGTAAACCGCCGCCGGCTTGAAACAATTTTGGTTCAGGCCCAGGGCGAAATAGACCGGGGCGGCCTTACCCAGGCGCTGCGGGCCTATGCGGGCGGACTGGATATCTATCAGATCGATTTTTTCAGGTCCGGCTTTGGAACGGCGATTGAAACCCGGGGAAGGCAGGGCATAGCGGCCCTTAACCTTGGCGTTACCACGTTCAACTCCATACTCAGCCCGCTGGAAAACGCCCTGCGGGATTTGGAGTCCCAGACCGGGCAAAGTTTTGACCAGAACGCGCTTACCAACTACCGGAACGCCTACAACCGCGTTTCCGCCGAACTGGAACGGCTGCTTGCCCTGCGAAACAGTTTCCTTGAAACCGAATTAAATTTCCAGAACGATCTGGAACGAATCCGCGTCACCAATCCCGAGATCAGCACCCGGAATTTCCTTGCCTTTGCCGTGGTGCTTATGGAAGGCCGCCAGAATGAAAGCGGCGACGGTTTTATGGGGGTGGTCGACAGTTTGTGGAACCAGTCGGCGGACCGCGCAATGGCGGCCCTGGAACGAAAAAACCAGACGTATTTTTTACTGCTGGCCAACCAGGGTAACCAGCGGCAGTACAATACGCTGGAAAACCGTTCGCAGTTTCTGGCGGCCTATACCGCTTTTTCGCTTGACCTTCTCGCGCTCCGTACCCGGTACGGAACGGCGGCCGATGAAGAAAGCGCCGCGATTCAGGGCCAGCGTATTGTCAGCTCGCAGGCGCTTCCCTTCCTGCGGAACCGCTCCCTCGCCGCTTCCGCCGCCTTTCTTGGCACGGTGGGAAGTATAGGAACCCGCTATTCCGCCATCGCCGAAACAGATACGCTGGCCGCGTGGCGTTCCGGCGGAGACGGCGCCGCCCTCATGCAGCAGGAACGGAACAATACCGCCGTCCTGCGGGTGCTTGGCGACAGTTCCCGCACCCTAACTTCGGAGATTCGCGGCGAAGTCGCCCAGTATCAGGGATTTGACCGGCAATATCCTGATTCGGGGGCGCTTGGCAACCTTGAAGCGACACAGGCAGTCGCCGATCAGCTTTACGCTTTAATTCGGAACATGGAAAGCAATTCCTCGGCCAGCTACTATACCATCGCCAACACAATCCAGTCCGATACGCTGCGGGCGCGCGAAGACACATACCGGCGGGGTTCCGCGTTAATGCAGGGCGAAGTACGGAACGACGGAACGGTTTCCAATCGTCCGACCGAAGTCGCAAACATCATGGAAGAAGTTACCTCGGTTATTGACGCCGATATACAGTCCATGGACAGTCTGATACGGACTTATAACGCGGAAAACGCGGATGTATTGGGCAGCAGTCAGGTTAGCCCGCTCCATGACGAAGCGCTCGCCATGCAGTCGCGTTTTAACCAGACCCGCACCCAGTCGCGCGCGCTGGAGGCGACAGCCCGTTCGCGCGCCGCGGAAGCGGTAACCCGCCGCCGTGACGGCGACCGTATTCTGGGCGAAGCCGGCGCCGCCCTTGACCAGGGGAATTTTACACTTGCGAAGGAGCGGCTGCTTTCGGCAACCAGTAATTATGATATGTCCCTTGAACTTGAGGATAACCCGCAGCTTCGCGAGGAACGGGACAGCAGTATAGCCAGCCTTGACGCCCGAATCGCCGCCGCCGAATACGAATCGGTTATTCAGGAAGTACAGACCCTTGTCGCCCAGGCCGAACAGGATTACTGGAACGGCAATTTTGAACAGTCGGAAGAAAAACTCCTTCGCGCCCAGAGCCGCTGGGCCCGTACCCAGAACGACGAGCATCCCGACATCGCGCGCTGGCTCGGTCTTACCCGAAACGCCCTTGCCCAGCGTTCGACGCGTACCATTCCGGTTACCGCCCCGCTGTACCCGGAAATGAGCCAGCTCTTAAGCGATGCGCAAAAAAACTTTAACGAAGGCGTCACATTCTTTAACCGGAACCAGAACAGGGAAGGCGAGCTGCGCTTTAATATCGCCAAGGCGAATATACAGCGGGTGCTGCTTGTCTATCCCGCCAATGAAACAGCGGGCATTCTTAATCTTCGCATCGATCAGCGTATTGATCCCAATTTTAACACGACCTTTCAGCAGCGGCTCAGTACCGCGCGGGCGCTTGGCATGCGGGGCAGCCTGCAGGGCTATTACGATCTGTTGGTTCTTCAGCAGATCAATCCCCAGTATCCGGGACTTGATCAAATAATCGCCGAAGTGGAAGTCGCCGTAGGAAAGCGCCCGCCGCCGCCCAATCCCGCCGATCTGGCCCGCGCCCGTGAATTGGTTGAGCGCGCGCGGCCCATTGTTCTAAACAAGATAACCGCCCAAACGGAAGACGCCCGCGGGTGGCTGAGCGAAGCGATCCGGCTCGATTCGGCAAATCAGGAAGCCCGTGATCTGTATAGAATAGCAGGCGAGCAAACCGTTACTACGGCAACAATGACGTTCGAAGCGGAACGGCTCTATCGTCAGGCGGTACAGGCGTTTACCCGGCAGGATTCCATTCAGGCGCTCAACCTGATTCAGCAGATTATTACCATCAACCCGGTATACCGCAACAATCCCCGCGTCATGGAGTTGGCCCAGCGGGTTCGGAGCAGCGGGTAGTATGGCACGACGTCCCGCTTTACTCTGTCTGCTATGCGCGCTGCTTTCTCTTTGGGGGATCCCGCTCTTTGCCCAGGAAGAAGGCGCGATTCACTGGGAAACGCCTTCGGTATTTTCTTCGCGTAACGGGAGTTTTCCCGTCTCCGCCTATCGCGATGATTTGGCGGCGGTGGTCTGGCAGGAAACAACCCCCAACGCGGGAACCGCCGCGGGGGGCGCCATTAGCGTAAGTCTTGCGGTCAGGGAACGCGGAGGCGCCTGGCAGCTGCGTGAAAATATCGGCTCCTATGAATATTCCGGCGACGAGCCTTCCATACTCAGCGTTACCATTGACGACGAGGCGCGAATTCTTGTCGCGGTCGCCGCTTCGGCGGGCGAAACCGATCTGCTTGTTTCGGCAGACCGGGGGATTAGTTTTGAACATCATCCAATACAGATGGGCTCGGAAAGCGCCGTAGCGCCCCGTATTTTTACCCGCGCGGACGGCGGCTATCTGCTCTTTATTACGCGGGGCGGCCGGGGGCAGACCCTTCTGCTGTACTACGCGCGATCCGACGACGCCGTTACCTGGAGCGCGTTCGCTCCTTTTGCGGGCGACAACGCTTCCAGTTTTTTGCCCGCCCACACCGGCATGGGAACGCGGGATTATGTAGTGTACCAGGGCCAGGTAATGACAGCCGGTCAAATTTCCACCTACCAGCTTTTTATGCGCAGTTCCGATAACGGAGGCCGGACATGGTCTTCTACCCAGCGCATTACCAGCTTTATTGATCAGAACCGCGAACAGTCGCGGCCGGAAATGTACGACAATCAGCGGCCCCATCTTTCCGTGCTGGGCAGGCCTGCGGAAAATTCCCGCGAACAAACGCAGCGCATCTTTTTGGTATGGGAGCGCCGTTATAATAACGAGGCGCCGCAGATTTTTGGAATGAAGCTGCAGGCAAATCTTCAGGCCGATGGAAGAGCCGAGCGCATTAACAGCGAAGAGGCGTACTGCAATAATCCCATTGGTTTTGAATTAAACGGTTCTCCGACAGCGGTGTGGTTTGACAATTCGCTGGGAAACCAGCAGCGCATCATACTTTCGCGGCAGGGAGTAATGGGCTGGGAGCGGGGTATTGATATTTCCGGCGGGGTAGGAGGCGAAGCAGCCTTTGCCCGCCCCGTAATAGCCGGCGACAACATCTATATTTTCTGGCAGGCGGGAACGCGCATCTACGCCCTGGCTCCCGATACCATTGTCGCCATGCCGCGCCTTTTTGCGCGCAATTTTACCCTCGGCAGAAGAAGCAGCAACGAACTGGTGCAAATCGGCTGGAATCCGCCCAGGGGCGCCGCTTCGGTGCTTGGGTACGCGTGGTCCTGGAGCAAGGATGCAAACGCGGAACCTCCCCGGGAAATCATGGGGTATTCGTCGCAGCAGACAAGCGAACAGATAGCGGACAGCGACGGAACCTGGTATTTCGCGCTGATTACCCAGGACATTACGGGCGCCTGGACAAATCCGGTAAGGCTTGGCTATATACGCGACAGAACTCCTCCCCCTGCGGCCCGGATTCTTCCCCCCGAAACAGACGAAAACGGTTTTCTGCTTTCCAATACGTTTTCGTTGCGCTGGAATACTCCTCCCGCCTCCGATATTTCCGGTTATACCTGGAACCTTGAATACCTTGGCTCATCGGGCCAGATAGCGCTTTCGGGCGAAGAACTTAACGCTGCGGCAGAAACACTTTTTGGCAGCCGTATCGCCCGTCCGCCCCAAAGCATACAGGGAAGGGGAACCAGCGCTGAGTTTGATAACGAGGACAACGGCCTTTTTTGTTTTAGCGTTCAGGCGGTTGATGAAGTAGGCAATATCGGCGCCGCCTCGCGCTATTATTTTAAAACAAACAAGTACCGCCCCCGGACCTATGTCAGCTACATAAACGCGTTTCAAAACGAACAGGGATATATTGAACTTGATATACTCGGACGCGGTTTTGCCGAAGGCGGCGCCGTTACGCGCATTGTTTTGGATAAGGACGGAAGCGAACCCTGGGATTATGAATTCCTGGCCGGAAACAATGATTACCGCGTGCGTTCCGACCGCGAAATCGCCGAGCTTGTCGTTGAGGGTTTGGACGAAGGCGTTTACCACATTATTATGGATCATCCCGCGCGGGGCCGTTATATTTCACCGCCGCTGCTTTCAATCGATAAAAACGGCATGATCAAGTTTGGCGATTTTTCCAGGGAATGGCAGCCTTCATGGAAACTTCATCAAAACAATAAATTTGTTATTGATACGCCGTTCCTTATATTGGTGTCCGTGCTTGTTTTCTGCTCACTGCTCCTGCTGGCAACCGCACGGGGATTGAGCAATGTGGTGGCCGAAAGCCATGCGATACGGCTTGAAACCATTGCCCTACTCACAGGAGATATTATGCCTTCGGAAAAGAAAAAACGCCTGACAAAAATAAAGCGGCGTGGCGCCGGATTGGCCTTTAAAATGGCAAGCTTTACCATCGCGCTGGTTATTTTGGTAGTGGGAATGATCTCGACACCGCTCTATGTCATGATGATGAGAACCCAGGAAGGAACACTCTTAAAGGGATTATGGGATCGTTCTTCCGTGCTTTTGGAAGGCATCGACGCCAGCGCAAGGGCCTACATGCCCGGCAATAACTTTCTTGAATTGGGTTATCTTCCCGCGCAGTCTTCGGCAATTCCCGAAGCGCATTATGTAACCATTACCGGCTATGGAACATCGGGCGATGTGTTTTATAACCATGTGCTTGCCACCAACGATCCCGATATTCATTCCAAAATTGACACCGCCGATCTTGATGTGGGCAATTCCCGCCTTACCGATAATTTGTCCCCCCGGACGCAGGGTATCGCGGACGAACTTGACATGCGCGCCCGGGAACAGATTGGGGAAATATCGGCGACCATTGCCAGTCTTACCCGTGAGGCGACAGTCCTCATCGAAAGCAATAATCCCGACCAGGTTCGTATTGACGAAATCGCCGCGACAACACGGTCTCTGCGAAACAGGGTAACGGAAGCCCTTGCGGATATCAGCCGCGAAATAGGATCGGAACCCGCATTCTCTACTACTTCCCTGCGGGAAAACCGGGCCAGTGACTATATCTTCTTTAAACCCGTGCTTTACCGCAGTTCCGAGGACGACTCCTATTACCGGGGCCTTGTCCGTCTTGAAGTGGGCATTGATTCCATTGTCGATCAAATCAGGGCGGGCCAGATAGAATTGCTGCGGGTTATTTTGATCATCGCCCTTGCCGCTATCGCCATGGGCGCGCTGGGCGCGCTGCTGCTGTCAACCGTAATTATCCGGCCCATTACCAGGCTGGTAAGCCATGTTGAAAGGATTCGTGACACCGAAGACAAAACAAAGCTCCAGGGCGTTGATATTGAAATTAAAAGCAGCGACGAAATCGCCGTTTTGGGAAATACGATCAACGATATGACGCACGGACTTGTCAAGGCGGCCGCGGCCGCGGCGGACCTTTCGCTCGGCAAGGAAATCCAGAAAAAATTCATTCCGCTGGAACTGGACCACGATGGAAACAAACTTACCTCGGGATACAAAGACTTTAAAAATGTACAGTTCTTTGGCTACTACGAGGGCGCCAAGGGCGTGTCGGGCGACTATTTCGATTATCAGGATTTGGACGGCCGTTATTTTGCGGTTATTAAATGCGATGTTGCGGGCAAAGGCATTCCCGCCGCCCTGATCATGATCCAGGTCGCCACGATGTTTATCAGTTTCTTCCGCCGCTGGAAACCCGACGAAAAAGGCCTTCATATAGAAGACCTTGTGTATCAGATCAACGACTTCCTTGAAACACTGGGCTTCAAAGGCCGCTTTGCCGCGTTTACCCTGGCCCTTTTTGATTCGCAGACCGGCATCGTCCGCTTCTGCAACGCCGGCGACAATATTGTCCATTTTTTTGACGCGTCCAAAACATGCATGCAGACTGTAACGCTTAAAGAAACGCCCGCCACCGGCGTACTGCCAAACTTTTTGGTGGAATCAAAAGGCGGCTACCGCGTCCAGACCCTTACCCTTGACAAGGGCGATATACTTTTTCTGTACACGGACGGCATTGAAGAAGCAAAACGTAAATTCCGAAACAGCGAGTTTAAAGAAATTCTCTGCGAAGAAGGCGAAACCGATACGCCCCACGCGACCCATACCGTAGGCCAGGGAGACGAAGAAATGGGCCCCGACCGCGTCGAAGGCATTATCAACGCCGTTATGACCAAACAGTTGTATACCCTTCATAAATATCATAACCCCGAAGGGGAAAATCACGACCTTGGCTTTGATTTTACCTCCTGCGCGGGCAGCGTCGAAGAAGCGGTCCTGGCAATGGTTTCGGTCGAAAAAGTTTTTCGTATGTACCGGGATCCAAACGCCGGAGAAGACGCGCGGGTGCTGGTGGACAAGCGGGTCGACGAATTCCTCAAAAAACACTTCCTGCAGTATCGTACCTACTGCTACGAGAAGCGTGAAAGTCCGGGCAATGACGCGTATCTCTACTATACCCACGTAAGAGAGGACGATCAGTACGATGATCTTACCATTCTGGGAATTAACCGGAAATAAAGCGGCGTTTGCTTTGCCAACGCCCGATTATACGTTATACTGTGATTACTATGGAGGAAAACAATGGCCTTTAAAGATACCGTAAAAGAATTACTCGATCAGGGTTTGCAGGTTTCCCGCGAAATGGCCTCCCGGGCGGGCGAAAAAGCCCAGGAACTGGGAAGCAGGGGCCTTGAAGCCTCGCGGGAATTTGCCATAAAAGCGGGCGCGAAGGTCCAGGAGCTGGGCGAAAAAGGCGTCCTGGCGCTGGAAATAAAGCAGCTCGAAGGGCAGGTAAAGAAACTTTTTGGCCGTCTGGGAGTAGAAGTCTATACCAGTTTTGAAAAACGCTCCCCCGGCGAAGGGGGTTCTCTTTCCCCGGACGAGCCGGAAATAAAAGCCATACTGGAAGCGATTGCCGCCCTTAGGGAGTCCATTGAAAAGCGGGAGGCGGAACTTGCAAAAAAAAGGTAGCATCATTCGCCGATTACGCGCGCGAATACCTGAAGCGCAAAAAAAAGTAGGAAAAGGGGCGAATTTTTTATATTTTCGGCGCAAGGGCTTGACATAATTTTTTATATCCGGTAGACTGACCGGGTTGCTTCGGGGTACGGCCCCGGGGCGGACGGTACGGGCCCGTAGTCTTAGCGGTCTTTTTTGTTTTACACGACAGAGGAAGGACGGTTTCAGGACGGCGGCGGCCGCGCGGAGTGGCGCGGGCGGCGGGAGGGCGGCGTATCGTCCCGTGATCTTTGGCATTTACAGGGACGGGGAAAGAGAAAAGGCTCCGCGAGGGGCCTTGTAATGCAGTACGCCGGGACACGGTCCCGGCGTGGTCGGTATCCGGGGGACCGGGTACCGCGGCGTAGAACGAATGGACACGGCGGGCCGCCCTTCGGGCGGTTTCGCCGGGAAGTCGTCCGCGCGTCCGGCAGCCGACCTCCGTCGGGAGCCGGGCTTGGGCGCGGGCGGCCGGGATATCGAAGTGATATTCGGTCCGTCTTCGGACGGGCTGGAGAATATATCATGGAGAGTTTGATCCTGGCTCAGAACGAACGCTGGCGGCGCGTCTTAAGCATGCAAGTCGAGCGGTACAGAGGGGCTTGCCCCTCCGGAGAGCGGCGGACTGGTGAGTAACGCGTGGGTGATCCACCCTTAGGTCGGGGATAGCCGTTAGAAATAGCGGGTAATACCGGATGTGGCTGCCGCTTCGGTGCGGCAGGGAAAGGAGCCTTGGCTCCGCCTGGGGACGAGCCCGCGTCCCATTAGCTGGTTGGTGCGGTAACGGCGCACCAAGGCTCTGATGGGTAGCCGGCCTGAGAGGGTGAACGGCCACACTGGGACTGAGATACGGCCCAGACTCCTACGGGAGGCAGCAGCTAAGAATATTCCGCAATGGACGGAAGTCTGACGGAGCGACGCCGCGTGGATGACGAAGGCCGAAAGGTTGTAAAATCCTTTTATTGCTGAAGAATAAGTGGGGGAGGGAATGCCCCTATGATGACGCAAGGCAATGAATAAGCCCCGGCTAATTACGTGCCAGCAGCCGCGGTAACACGTAAGGGGCGAGCGTTGTTCGGAATTATTGGGCGTAAAGGGCATGTAGGCGGTTATGTAAGCCTGGCGTGAAATGGTAGGGCTTAACCCTATCACTGCGCTGGGAACTGGGTAACTAGAGTCATGGAGGGGGAGTTGGAATTCCAGGTGTAGGGGTGAAATCTGTAGATATCTGGAAGAACACCGGTGGCGAAGGCGAACTTCTAGCCAATGACTGACGCTGAGGTGCGAAAGTG
>JAIRYT010000056.1 GCA_031267675.1 Treponema sp.
GCGGCAGGTAGAGATTTTTATTGAGCATAATATTGATTTTTTCGCCGCTGTGTAAAATAAGGGTCGGCTGTATATTCATGGCGCGGGAAACGACGCCGCTTCCGATCTGGCCCATAAACTCCGCGTTGCTCTGGGTAACGCCCGCGGCCGTTTCCGTCGATCCGTATTTCGCCGCTTCCTCGGCCATGCGGGAATTGGCGACGGAAAACAGGGTAATAACGCCCGCGGCCTTAAGATACTCGAACCAGTTTTCCCGGTATTCGGCTTTAAGGCCCGACATGCCTTTTTCGTCCACGCCGTTCATGCCGCCCAGTTCCAGCTGGTACCCGTCGGGCCGGATAAGGATATTCCAGACGATCTGGACGCGCTGCTGGGCGTAGGAAACCGAACTGTTGTACATGGCGACCAGGATCGTGCCCTGGGGAACGAGCAGTTTTGTTCCGGTTCGCGAATCGTACACGTTTTCCGACACGCGGGCGATAACGTTGCCGGGCAGATCGGTGTTGACCGACGTCTCCAGCACGGCGGGAATGAGGGTCCCGATCCACAACAAATCGTCGGATAAAAACGATCCCGCCGCGGCCCCGCCGGAAGCCGCCTGATAAAAGCTTTGCCGTTCCGCCCGGTCGTTCTGGGCCGCCATCGGATTCGGGTTCTGGAAGGCGGCGGAATAGGAAGGCTGCTGGGGGGCGGAATACGGCGGAACGCCGCCCGCCGCGTACGGCGTGTAGGGATTAACGTCCGCGTAGGGATCGCCCGGCGCCGGGGCCTGCGCCTGGCCCTGCTGCGAAAAGAGTTTTCCCTCCACGTTCGGCACCAGGGCGGAAAAGGCCGAAAAATCACGCGCCGGCACGCCTCCGCCTCCCTGCGTTTCGTAGGCGGGCGGGTCGTTTTCCCGCGGAACGGTATTCGCCCCCCGCGCCCCCCGCGCCCCCCGCGCCCCCCGCGCGTCCGGCGTCCGGTCGAGCGCGACCGGCGTTACCTTCGGCAGGCCGTTTTCATCGAGCGTTTCGTCAATAACGCTTTCGGCGGTTTCCGGCGCGGAACTGTTTCCTTCGCGCAGCGAGCGTTCCATTTCGCGGTCCAGAAAATCGCGCGGCGCGCGCGCGGCGAGCCCCGCGTCGTTTTTCGCGCCGTCTTTTTTTGATTTCGCTATCGAGCCGAAAACAAGCCCGGTGATAACGACGGCGGCGAAAACGACGCTCACGGTAACCATCACTTTTTTCCGGTCGAACCACGCCGGGCCGCCGTTTTTAAAACTGGTTACGTCCTCGGGATTTTCAAAGTCTTCTTCTTCGGGAAGCGCCTGTTCCGGAGGTAATTCGTCGCTCATCGCGAGCCCCCTCGTTTTTTCTGGATAACGACGGACCGGCCGCCGATTTTTACGGTGATTTTTTCAACCAGCTTGTCAATAATCATGACGTTGCGCGTAACGCGGTAATTAACCGCGTCCGCGCGGTTTTCAAACACCGCCGGCAGTTCCGCCTGGAGCGTCTCGTCGGGAAACGTGATATAGGTTTTCTTGCCGTCGTCATAGGCCAGTTCCGGAAGCCAGCGCGGTTTTTTAAAAAGGCCGTACGAAATGCGGTAATTAAAGCTCAGGAAGCGCGGATCGGCTAAAAGCCCGTTTTCCGGATCGGTAAATACCGCGGCCTCGTCTTTAATATAATTTTGCGCCAGCGTGTTTTCCTGGTAGCGCCAGCGGACCATCGGCATATGCAGGGTGTTGTAGGAACGCAGGATAATATGGTATACGCGTTCGTTCGTGTTGATAATTAACGTCGCCTCGATATCCGCCCGGACGGGCTTTACGTAAATATGCTGCAGCGATTCGCCGGCCTCGTAACTCACGCCCGCGCCGAGCATCCAGCGCTCGGAATCCGAAACAAAGGGCGGCTCCGAGGCGCGCTCGCCCGCTCGCAGCCAGATGTCGGTAATGCGCAGCGGCCGGCAGTAAATTTCGTACACGAAATCGCGGTGGTAGTCGTAGATCATCGCCGAGGCCGAATAATCCTGCGGCTGCGCCGTCCCTTCGCGGGCGGCCTGCTGTACCGCGGCGGTTCCCCGGGGAGGCGCCGCCTGGGCGGAACGCGGGGGAACGTACACCGGCCTTTCGATAATCTTCGTTTCGGCCTCCGTTTCGATCGGAACGGCTATGACGGAGGGCGCGGCCGGTTTTTCCGTACCGCGCCGCGCCCGCACTTTCCGCTCCACGTCCACCGACGCGCACGAAGCGGCGGCGAGCGCGCATAAAAACAGCAGGCCGATTTTTTTCATAACGCGGTTATTTCGCAGTTGTCGACAAATATTCCCAGGGGGTTCCGCCTCATGGCGGCGCCGTCGACCGGAAGTATTTTAACCGTAACCAGGGCCCGCATTTTTTGCGCCTTGGGCGACGTGTTCGCCTCGATACTGGTTTCCGTCCAGTCGATCTGGTAGGAGCTTCCGGTGACGCGCAGGGCCGATTCGATTTCGACGGTGCGCCGCGTCTTGCCCACCAGGTCGAAGGGGCTCGATGCGCGCAGCATGCGCGTCATCACCGGCTCGTAGGAACCGGTGATCATCGCGTAGCATTCGTCTATATTGTTGTAAAGCACCTGCGAGTCGGTGGAAACGGACCGTAGGTTCGTGATGAATTTCCTCGCCTGGTATAGAATCGCCGCCTCGGGCGCGGCGAACGATCCCGACTGCCTCACTTCCCCCAGGTACGAGGATTCGCCTGAAGGCATGACGTTGACCAGCACCGGCACGGTTTTCTGCAGCGACACGGCGTATATGAAATAAAACAAATTAAGGACGGAAAGAATTAAAATACCGCATCCGACAATGCCCCGCCACCATTTCATTTCCTTCATCTTGTCGGCCAGAATGTCGCCGTAGGCCCTGTCCTGGCCTTCCCTGAACGGATTGGGAATATCGGTTTCTTTATAGGTGGTGCTTTTGTGTATGCCGGCCATAAATTACGGGTTGCCGTTTCGGACGGAATTACTGATATTGATGGAAAGCGGTCAGTTAAGAAGTTTCGTGATAAGGTATATGATAACGCCGATCAGTACGCTTACCAGCGCGCTCAGAAAAAACTGCAGACGTTTCTGTACCTGTGTCAGGGGCAGTATATCCTTTTTTAACGCAATCTGCTCGTTTTTTGTTTCGAGGTTTTCATCGGTCCGTGTTTTTATCTCTTTGTCAAGGTTTTCACCAATCTTTTTTACGAGCTGCTGTATATCCGTTAAACCGGATTGAAAATCCGCTTTCCACCTGCCGTCGCTTTCAATATTTTTTTTAATTTCCCGCACTTCCGATCTTAGTTCGCGCAGGGCGTTATTGATATCACCGATTGTAGCGTTGACAGCGTTTATGGAATTGGGCCTGGTATCAACCACCGTTTTAATAAGGTCATCAGGAAAATCATTGATGGGTCTTGGCAGCTTGTCAGACTTTTTATTGACTTTATAAAATACACCGGCTACCAACTTTCTCCCGGGAAGAAGCGGGTAAGAACGGGAAGAAAGGTTATAAAGGCCAAAAATTAACCGGCCTTTGTAATTGGGGTCTATTATCAGGCCGCCTAAAATAACAATACCATCGAGGCTCAGTTTGCGTTTGGTACTTAACTGGCAATAAATATTACCCGGCAGATCTAAAGATTCTTCTGTCATAACAAAAGCAATCTCGCCCGGCTTTATCACGGCATTTTCTTTGGATTGGTCTATATCCCGAGGGCGTCCAAAATCCGCCGTCAACGCCATTTTACTCAACTTAAAATCGTACTTTATTCCTTCACAGGATTCTTCTGATCCGTTTTTGATGATGGTCTGATCCCGCACAGCGGATAAAAGATCGCTTTCAGTTAAAATTTCCATATACCCCTCCCGCCAAATTTCATTCTAACACACTTTTAATCCAGTGCCAAGACACGATACTTATTCTTTTAATTTCAGCGAAAGATTGGGCATTTAAAGACAGTTTTGCGGTGGATTCGAGCTCTTCTTCCAAGGCTGGCACTTGTGTAGACCGGCTCCATGTTGCGCGACAATGATAAGTCCGGGGTAGAACAAAAACCCGGCCCAAAGAAACATAGTCCCATGGAACCGGGTGGCAGAGGAGGCTATAACGCCGCCTCCCCAGGTGGCGCAACAAACGTACGCCATTTTTCACCTCTTGTCAAGCTCCTTTTTCGGCGTTGCGGTTTCCTCCGGGATCGGTTCGCCGGGCGCGGAAGCGTCGGGAGGGTTTCTCCGGGCCGCCCCGGCTTTGCCCGCCGCAAACTGTTCGTTCATCATTTGTCCGTAGGTGACGCGGGAGCCGTCGGTGTTGGTTTTGTTAAGCATGGTCTGTACCGCGCTGTCGCCTTTGTATCCCCGGCTTCCCGCGCCGCCGCCGCTTCCTCCCCCGGCGCCGCCGAAGAGCGGTCGGGCCATAAGGCTGCGGGTAAGATCACCTCCGGAGCTTTTCAGCGAAGCGAAGGCCCCGCCGCCTATACTTTTTGCCGCCGCGCCGGCCTGCGCGAGCATTCCGCCGCCCGCTTCTTTCGCGCCGGCGGCCGCGCCGGACGCCCTGCTTAACGCGGCGGAACCGCCGACCCCCGCGCGCAGCCCCAGCCCCGCCACGCCGGCGGCCGCGCCGACCGCTGACGCGGCCGCCCCGATGGCGCCGGCGGCGTTGAGGGTGGGCGTTCCGGTCATAAGGCTCTGGGCGAGTCCCGGCGCCGACTTGCACAAATAAAAGAATAAGAGGCAGGTAAAAATAATAAAGACGAGCTGGTCGACCACGCCGGTAAACGGCGTTTCCACATAATGGTGCGCGAGCGCGGCGAAACCGTAAAGGGCGAGGAAAATACAGATGGTGCAAAAGAGCAGTTTGATAAAAAACCCGATGATCGCGCTGATTAGTTTTTCGGTAAGGAACTTGCTGCCGTCCCACAACGCGAAGGGAAAAAGAAAAACGCCGACGCTGGAAATAAACATAAATTCCAGGTAGGCGACCAGATATTCCAGAAGGGCGAAAATACCGACAATGATAACAAAAAACGCGCATACCAGCCCCAGAAGAAAAAGACCCAAGTCTGGAATGTGTGGAAAATTTGACCACGGTTCCGCGTCCTCGTAAGCGGTGACGCACTCGCCGGCGACAAGCATAATCATCTGGAGAAACGCGGCGGGGGCGACGGTGCCGTTTTTCATTAATTCCCCGAAGTACAGATCGGGGGCGTCTTCGTTTAACTTAATCGTGACCCTTTCCCCGTAGGAACCCCTCTTGTTTTCCGCGGCGGTTTGCAGCGCGGCTTCTATAATGGCCGATTTGCTTGCCGCGACCGCGTTTCCAAGGGCGGGGGTATACGTCGAGCCCTGGGCCCATGAGAGCGTCTGGACGGTAATCCAGGAAATGATTTTGGGATACGCGGCCATGACGACGGCGAAGAACACGACCGCCTTGAGCAGTTTTATAATATTTTCTTTAAGGCCGGTTCCGGTAAGGGCGTAATTGACCGCCATGGTGCAGATGGCGATTACCAGTACGACCTGGGCGATACTGAAAGCCACCCCTCGGAAATACCCCTGTATCTCGGTAAGTTTGGCGACGACGTTATAAAAGGCGCTGTTTAATCCGTTCATACTATCCCTTATTTCTATCCCTTATTTCTATCCCTTATTTATTTGCCTTAAAAAACGCGAGCGCAAAGCCGGGCGGCGTAATTGCCCGCAGTGCCGCCCGATCCAGTTTTAGGCGCGCGTATTCCGGCGGGCAGTTTATCTTTGACCAGTCACGGGCGTTATAGCGTCCCTTCGGGCTTATGTAAATCAAACCCGAGGGCCGTTCTTTTACGGCGGGAACCGGATTTTTAAAATATCCCCAGATATCGGTTTTCTTTATTTTTCTTTCACCGAACTGCCATTGTTCGAAGGTGTAGTGCGGTCTGCCCAGAAATTGCCGCAGATAGCCTGCCGGATTCTCCAGCGCCCAGAATTTCAGGGTATTTTGAAGCCTGCATTGCCAGATTATGTGGAGACAGGCGTCGACTACTTTCAATGCGTCCGCAAAATTCCGGGGATGCGCGTTTTTTGCCAGACTGAATTCCGTACAGGGAGGCGCGGCGAGAATTCCGTATACATTCCCGGGCGGGATATAATTTAACACATCATGTTCCGGCAGCGTTACAAGGCGCACGTCGTAACCGGCTTCCCGGTACGGTTTGCTCCACGAGCCGGTGCCCCCGCACAGATCAAGGATTGTCTTTTTCACCCTACCGCTCTACCCAATAAAAAACCGCCCCGAAGGGCGGCCTGTAAAAAACAATTTTCATACTGTGAAATCGAATATTAAATTTTGTAATAATCAACTTTCCATGTACCGCGAATATTAACCAATTCAGCTCTGGTACGCACACTCTCATTCCTGTTTCCATCTTTAATAGGATAACTAATAATAAAGGTAACGCGGTCATTATCAATTGATTCTTCAAAAACTGTGACTTTGCAGGTTTTGAGGTCTTCCAGTTTTTGTTTATCCCACGCTGTTATCCACCTATAATACGAGTGTGCGATCTCTGCTCCCTGCGCGGTTGCCAGCGATTCAATATTGGTAAGATTTCCCTGCCCGATACGGTGCAGGTATTCCTCCAGAACTTTAACGGCGGCGGCGTTTCCGGTTTGAGGCGCGGCCCGGGTCGTTAGAAGGGTTATCATGGCAAGACTAACCATTAGTTTTTTCATTTAATGTTTCCTCTTTTCTTTTTCCACATTATGGCAAACGGCTTCTTTTTCAAGAAATTGCCGATCTGCTTCCTTGTAAAAACCCTTGTCAAACGACAAACGGTAATCCAACAGCTCGTATGGAATATATATATAATCGTAAAATTTTTCATTATATTTTTTTGAATATTTTTCTTCATAAATCTTCATAAGGCTGTCATAATATTCATTTATCAGGAATATAGGCGCGTAAAAAAATTCAGGGTTCTCAGGGATATTCTGGTTCTCCTGATTTTCTGTAAACGCTATCCACACGGGAGAATTCAGTTCGGCTTCAAAGCCGAATAAATCTTGAATATCATCATATGTAAGATAAAATCTTTTTTCGCCATTTTCACCGTACCCCATTTTTTTGTGTAATTTAACATCAATATAAAAAACGCCGCGTTTTGTATGGATAATATAATCAGGACGTTTAATATGCCTAACTCCTAATTCATTCGAATATGTGTTTTTACCCGGATCAATATGATAAAACGGAATATGCAGGCTGTCCAAATATTTTGAAAAATATTCTTCGACATCTTTTGCTTTTGAGCTGTTATCTTTTGTCATTTTGGCTTTCCTCGGGCATATGGTAACACGGCGCCGGAGGAAAGTCAAGAAATATTTTAGGAATTTCAGGGCTTTTGCCATTATTTTTCGGTGATTGACCTGAAGGGGTCGGCGTTGTAACTGTCGGTGAACTCCGGGGAAGTCCGTGAAATCTTCGCCGCTTTTTCGTCGGCTATTTTTCTTTCCCGGTCCAGCGCCATGTCGTAGGCCATGCTGCGGTGAAGGATGTTGGTATCCATAAGGATGGCGGCGATGTCCGTGAGCACCCGTTTTTCCTGAATCGATTCGTCGCCGCCGTTTTTGTATTCCTCGCTTAGCGCGCGCCATTTTTCTATGGCCGCCCGGTTCTCCTCGTTTTGGGTGCCGCTCGCGTCCATAAGCATACCGGTTATAGCCTCTTCCCTTGCCTGCCAGGCTCTGACATAGACGTAGTTGGACGGGGTTAATCCCAGGGTGGTCCACATTTTTTTACGCTGGTCCTCGGTGAATTCGTCCCAGTACGGTTCGCCGAAGTTTTCATTAAGGGCAGTAGGGATTTCCTCGATGTCCGCCATGCGGTAGGTCTGGCCGCCGATTTTTACGCCCATGTTCCGGAAGCGGCTTCCCGCCTGTTTTTCAAGGTACAGCTGCCGGTTCTGCCACTCCATAAAGTCCTTAAAGTTTTCAACCTTGGTAACGTTTTTAAGGTTGGCGAGGGCGCGCTGTTCGGCGCGCACCATGTTCTGGAACTGGTTGTAGGTATTCTGCGCGTTGTTATACATTTCCAGAAGCGACTGGACGTAATAGACGCCCTGGTCGACATGGAGCTTGGCGAGCAGGGCGGTCATGCCCGCGTCGACCACGGCCATCTGGGCGTACGCCGTTCCGGCGATAAAGCCCGCAAGGAATAAAAGCGCTTTTAATTTCTTCATACTGTCCTCCGCATAAATTGGTCTCTACACAATAAAAAAGCCGCCCCGAAGGACGGCGATCTATTTTACGATTACGGTTTTACCCGCGTTGTTGCTAACACTCCGCGTCCGGATCAAAGAGGGTGTAGGAATGTTCGTTTCCTTCTTTGTCGTACCAAGAGCAGCCGGAAGAAAGCACCCGGCGATCGTTGCTGTAGTACATGGCGGCGAGCATGGTTTCAAATTCGCCGCCGTGCCAGGCGCGTTCTTTCATGAGCGGGTCGTCCTGTACGCCGCAGTACCAGGCGCCGTTATTGACGTATTTGCGCAGCGCGTCCTTGACGGCCCACCAGTAAACGCCGAATAACTTATACCAGTGTTTTTTGGAAGCGAGCATTTTTGAAACGTTGTGCGCCTGGATGTTGGCGTACATATCTTTGTCGATGGCGACCTTGTCCTTAAGGCCGTCTATAAATTCGTTGCGGTAATACACAGCGGCTTTCCTCCCTGACAGCGTACACCCGGTTTCTCGCGGACGTCAAGTTTTACCGGCTCCGCGCCGAAACCAGATGAACGCGGCTTTTTAGGTGTTTTTCGCTCGATCCTGTTTTGGTTATGGCGAGGGTCTCGAATTCCTTTTTAAGATTTTCTTCGCGTTCCTTCTCCTGGGTCCGTTTAATCCCCCGCGTAATTACGTCTTTTAAAAACGGCACGGTTTCCTCCAGATTTTCCGCCACATCGTCAAGATCATACTGGCTGCATTTTACGCCTGTTTCAGCCGCTTTTTCTATCGCCTCCCGCCCCTCCCCGGAGAAAGGGTTCAGGAGTTCCTGTTTCCTGCCGTATGTAGTCGCCTCAAGGCCGCCCTCATCCGTTTTATAAAAAAACAGCGGTTTATCATAACCTGATTTTTCCCGTATTATAAAAGCGTGCAGGGGGTATTGCTTTTCTTTTACTTCGTCAGGAAGGGAATAAAAATCTTTTGATCCCGCGGCGATGACGATGTTTTTTATTTCGGGCGAAGCTTTCTCAAAATGCCGGACAACGGCGTTACGCGAATATTTTTCATTTTGAGGAGCCGACAGGTCCGACAATTTGAAGGTTCCTTCGTCAGAGATATTCCTATACCATCCGCGGGGATTCAGGACCTGTTCGCTATATTCCCGTTTGCTGAGCAGTTTTTTACATTCCAGGGTTTGTTTTTTGAAATTAAGACTCTCGACCCGGTACGAACCGCCCGAGGAGGTGACAAAGATATCTCCCTTGCGAAAAGCGCGGCCCGATTCCGCGTCGTATAAAAACGCTTCTTTGCTTTCAAGCAGATCGTTTCTTTCAAAAACCGGGCTGGCTTTAAGGGCCGATTCAATGCTGGCGATTTGATCAAGACGCCTGCGGTGCTCTTTCGTTTTATTGTTTTTGGGGAGCGATTCAAGCGAACCCCTTGCCAGGGACAGATTTTTAAAAAGGGTTTTCATTCCGAGAATCTGCGCCTCATGGATTTTATCCTGTTTTTCCCGCTCTATTTCTTCGCGCCTTTCTTTGGCGGCTTCCCTGTCGCCCCATTCTTCGGTCAGCGCCAAAAGCAGTTCGTCCGCGTCAACCGAGTTTTCGTCATTGGGATTTACAAATACGTCCGATTTGGTGCGAAGGAGCTGGTCTATCCAGGCCGCCTTGCGCTGCACGAGGTTTACCGAATAGTTATCTATGGTTCCCGCGGCCAGATAGGTGTGCAGCCCCACTTTTTCCTGTTCGTTCCCCTGCCGGTCGACCCTGCCGTTGCGCTGGATAAAATCGGAAGGCCGGAACGGTATATCGAAATGGTGGACGCCGGAAGAATTTTTCTGTAAATTCACTCCCTCCCCGATACAGGCGGTGGAACCGATGAGCGCTTTATATTTTCCCGCGTTATACCCGGCGATGGCCTTTGAGACTTCCTTCTCGATCAGCCCGTCGCTTTTAGCTCCTCCGCCTTTGGTAAAACCGTTGACGATACAGATTTCTTTTTCGTTAAAGCCCCGCGCTACGAGGGCGGCTTTTATTTTTTCGTGTATATTAAAACTTCCGTCCGAAGAAAAAACGCGGTCGCAAAAAACGACCTGGCCGCCTCCGGTTTCCTTGTATTTTTCAAACGCGTTCCGGGCGAGGGCGTCCAGCTTGGGGTTTTTCCAGTTTTTGTGCGTTTCGGGATCGTACAATTCCAAATCAAGGCTCGCGGTGCGCATTCGGGAATAGAAGGTCAGGAAATTTTCCCCGGCGAAATACAGCGCGCGGTCTTCGGCGCTCATTTTCCGGTACCGGTCGAGTTCCGCGGATATGCCTTTAAGCACGTCCGTCTGGGTTTTATCGGAGGGGATAATATGCGGACGGTTTTCCGCGAGGGGTTTTTCGATACCGGCGGATTCGGGATTGTTTTGCAAATCGGTATAGGTAAAAAACAGGTTCTGCAGGGTTGAAAGGTTTTTGAAACCGGTGAGTATTTTTCCCATTTTCGCCTGGCCGCGGCCCCAGTCGTAGAGCCATCCCTGTTCGATATTCGCGAATTCCCTGATAAAGCTGTCAATGGTGGTAACGCCCATGCGCGCAAGTTCTTCCGGAGCGACATACCTCATCATGTTATAGTATTCCAAAGGCGAGTTGGTAAGCGGGGTGGCGGTAAGCAGGAATACGTTTTTGCCGTTGTTACGCTCCCTGATATATTCGCTTTTTTTATAAAGCGACATCGCCTTGTCCGACTGTCTTCCGTCGTTTAATCCTGTTTCGCGCGACAGGGAGGAACTAAAAAGATTTTTGTAGCGGTGCGCCTCGTCCACGACGAGCGCGTCGCATCCGAAGTCTTCAAAAGAAACCGTCGCGTTTGTTTTTCCCGCGGCGGCTTTTAATTCCCCGCGCAGCAGAGCCAGTTCCCGGCTCCTGGCGGAGCCGCCCGCCTTTTCGAGTTTATACAGCGCGCCGACCCGTTTGGAGACGGCCCCGTCGTTTTCCGGCGACAACTGTATTTCGCTCGCGGCGCTTTCGGGCATGATAATAACGTCGGCGTCGCTTCCGGCCATCGCCTGGTATTTCGCGTAGCGCCTGTCGCGGTTCGCATACCCGCTTTCTTCCGGATCGATCGAGGCGATTTTCAGGGACGGCATGACCGTTTTTATTTCCTCAATCCAGTCTTTTACTTTATTGTTCGGTACCTGCAGGAACACGCGCCTTGCTTTTCCTTCCTGCCGCATAAGGGACATAAGCCCTACCGCGGTGACCGTTTTGCCGAATCCGGTGCCCAGGGCGGAAATACCGCGGCCCTGCCGGTAGAGCTGGTGAACGGACTGCCACTGGTGGGGTTTGAGGGTTTTGCCGCCCGCCTCGGCGCTTTTCCAGCCGTCAAGCGTTACCGGATAGGTTTTTACCGGCGCGACAATATGGGTTTTAAATTTCCGGTTAAAATCATTTTCAAGCGCGGCACGGTATTTTTCATGATTTGCGACAAAGGAACGAAAGAGGCCGTTATGCTCTTTTTCGTAGGCGGCGGTGTCGAAAAACCGGCTCCGCTGTTTTTGACCGTTAAGATAATAAATAAGCGGGTCGGCGCCTTCTTCCCATACGCCGCCGTTTCGCAGCCCCCATTTACCGTTTTCGTTTTTAGCCAGATTTTGCAAATGGGCAAAGCCCAGGGCTTCGGAATTAACCGCCCAGTCGCGCACGATCTCCTGCGGTATCCAGGACGAAGAAGGGAAAAACTCCGCGTCTTCGAGAGCGGTCCAGCCTACGGCTTTTTCAAGTTCCGCCGCGCCGTAAAGAAGTTTTTCTTTTTTCCAGGAAACGGATTCCGTTTTCGCTTCTTCGCGCAGGAAATCTATCTGTTCCCACGCGTCGCCCGCTATAAAATCCTCCCTGAGCCGGTACGTTCCTTCGGGCGTGATAAAAACATCGGCGTGCGCGCGCATTTCCGCTATAAGCGAATCGGCGGTATCGGGAAAAAAGGAACGGATATTTTCTTCGGTTCCCTCTTTCATTTTTTCGCGCAGCAGCAGCAGGGCGGCAATGGCGGGATTATGGCCGTCGACCATGTCGACGTCTTTCCGGTAGACATTTTTACTTTCAAGGAGCGGATCGTTCGTTTTAATAAAAGCTTCGTAAATTCCTTTAACGGCGGGATTGGCCCGGACAAAACGTTTTAAGTCGGCGTCCGCTTCCGGCGGCGCTCCCCAGGATTCGGTATAGGAATCAAGAAGGACGCGGCACCGTATCTGCGAATCTTTAATTTCATCGCCGGCGGCCCCGGCAATCATACGGTCCCGTATTTCACGAACGCTTCGCGCGACGGTTTTACAATCACTGAGTTTACGCGAGAGCGTTTTATTTTCGGAAGCCAGGCGCCAGCCGGTATTTTCGTCAAGAAGATATACGGCGGCGTCAATAATTTTAACGGAGCCTTTACCCAGTTTTTTTTCTTTAAGCGCTTCGATTTCTTCGGCGTCAAGACGCAACACGGTTTCAGCTTTTTCTCCGGAGGGGAGCGCGTAACGAGCGCGTACCCGCTCAAATAATTCGTTTTGGGAAGGCGCGGGGGTAAAGCGGTCGAGAATCGCGGCCGGGGTTTCCCTTGTTATACCGCCTTTTACCTCGTCGCTTCCCCATTGGCCCGAGCCTTTGGAAAGTTCGCCGGCGATATGCTCCGGGCGGGTTTCAAAATAAGCGCCGGAAGCAAAAGCGCCGTCATAGAGCGGCGTTGTTTTGAACGTTTCCTCATCGATGGATTCCAGGCGAAGACGGATATCTTCGGGATATTTGCGGAATAAAAGAATATCGGGCTGTACCCGGGTATGCGTGTGGTGAAAGCTGCGGTCGGGAAGTTTGACCGCGCCGACAAACTGCGCCTTGCGGTTTAGGGAGAGGCGGAAATCCTCGTTTGTTTTATTTTCAAGAACTCCCGGAGCCGTAATGATTGCCATAACGCCTTCGTCTTTAAGGTTGTCGATGGAACGTGAAACAAAATAGTTGTCAAGGGATTTTTCATCGCGCATATCGAGGGAAAGGGTATCGGCTCCCCGCTCGCCGAAGGGAGCGTTGCCGATAACGTGGTCAAAATTGCCGGCCCGTGTAGAACGGTTGAACGCCTCAAAACTGGTATTTAGTATTTTCACGCCGTTTTCCGCGTGTAACGCGTTCGCGATTTTCGCCGTTCTCCGGTCGAGTTCCACGCCGGTAAGAGAAAGTTTTTTATTTTCAGGCGCGCAGGAAAAAAATACGCCGGTGCCGCAGGACGGCTCCAGTATGCCCGCGCCTTCCTTAACGCCGCCCGCTTTTTCAAGCAAATCCCAGGTAAGGCGGGCGAGCGGCGGGGAGGTGTAGTAATCGTAAAGCACCCCGCGTTCCCCCTCGCGGGCTGTTCCGCCGAAACCCGAATAACGGCGCACGATATTTTTTTCCGTTTCAGTAAGCGCCTTGTCTCCGGCCTTTTCAAGAACGGCGAGCGCCTCGGCGTTATAATATTCGCGTTCGGATATCGAAAGGCGGGAATTAAAACCCGACCAGGCGCCGTACGGAAGAAATTCTTTTTTGTCATATCCGGGTTTTTCCCGCGTCCGGGGAACGGCCGCCAGAAAGTACGCGTGGTAGCTTTCCCTGCCGGTACATCCGTTTTCGCGAAGGGAGCGGAGGGCGGTTTCGCGTTCCGCTTTTGTCATCGCGCGGAGCAGGAAGCGGGCGGCCTCTATGGGATCGCTTTCAAACGCTTCGCAGACGGCGGCGAAATTTTCAAGCAGGTTTTCACCTGTGTTGGGAAGCGGCAGTTCGGGAATTTCTTTTTCCCCGTACATTGCCGGAAGCGGTTTTATTTCCGTTCCGGGGGGCGCTTCTTTCTTCGCGGAAAAATCAAAGGCGAGCTGCCCGGTCTGGTAAAGGATCCGTTTGCCCGGCGCGAAACGTCCGGGAAACCGCCGCTTGACTTCTTCCCGGTAGCGCGCTATATTTTCGGGTATAAAACCGGATACGTCATGTAGTAGGTCGGGAGGTTGAAGCCCGGGAGGCACGGCGGAACGGTCCTGGACAGTGCGAGTTAATTTCCCATTCAGGACTGGTCCGGTTCTTTTTTTATCGATGTATAAAAGACGGTTATCGTCAAGCGCCGCTTTGAGCCAGTTTTGGAGTCCGGAAATTCCGTAAAGCGTTTTTACCAGGTTTATATTTATTTCCGTACCGGTGATTGTTCCTTTTTGAAACTGTGCGACCGGTACGATAATATCGCGGTCTTTTTTATCTTTAAGGGTAATAACGCTGATTATTTCCTCCGCGTTGTTGGGATTTTGCACGATACATAACGGCTTTTTTAACTGTTCCGGCAACTGCCTGAGTATATCTTCTCCCAGATCATGATAATTAACTCCTTCGAATTCGCCGCTTGCCCGAAGCGTCGAATAAAGGTGTTTCGCCGTTATTGCCACCGGAAGACGTTCAAAGCCTATCGCTTCGTATATTCGGGGGGTCATACCCAAAAACACGTGGGAATTTTTAGAAAGTTTTCCCTCAAGCGCCTGACGTACTATCGCGTCGTAATCGTTCTGATTAAACGCGTACGGATTTTTTTCAAAGAGCCGTTCGTAGACCGCCTCCATGCGCGGATCGACGTCGACGATATGTTCCACGCCCCGGTAGACGGTGTCGACAAAACGCTTTCCGTTGTCGTATAGTTCGGCCCTGGTTTTATCCCTGCCGTGCCGGCGTTTGATCCACCGCTCCAAACCGCGCGCGAACAATTCCTCTTTTTCGCGGCTCCACGCTCCCCCTTCGACGCCGAAGGCTTTTTCCGCCCGGTCCCGCAGGTCTCCGGAAAGCTGGCGGCGGAACACGTGGGCGCATTCGTGAACGAAGGTGGAAAAATCGGCGCCCTTTCCGGCGCGTAATACGGCCGCCGCGTCATCGCCCAAAAAGCGTACATATCCGCGAAACCGCGGCGGAAGGTTTTCATCGCGCCCGGCGATACCTTCAGGATGATAGCGCGCCATATATTCTTCGAACGTAAAATCAAGCGTTTTGGCGCGCGCCTCCAGAAGCAGACGGGCGGTTTGGGCCGCCTCGGGCGAGAGCGAAAACGCCGAGGCGATTTCACGTGTTACGTCACAGGTATCCATCAGTCATCCTCATCCGGCCTGTTTCTCCGGCGGTTCTTCTTCAAACGCCTTTTTACGCGCGATACTCTGCGCCGCTTTTTTGATGGTGATTTCCCCGCTCCGGACGCGGGCGATTAATTCGTCCCCGCCGTATTTGAGAAGTTTGAGGGCCTGGTACACGGTGGCGGGGCTGACGCCGATACCGGCGGCCAGGCTGTCGGCGGCGCGGCCTTCGCCTTTGCTACGCCGGTTTCCGATGGCGGAGACCGCGTCGAGAATTTCGGCGGCCGGAACCCGCGCGCCCGCGGACGCGCGGAGCGGTTCCGGAGGAAGCGGCGGGAGGGAAACGGGAATCGCGGCGGGCCCGGGCGGCGGTTTCGCGGTTTCGTTTTCCTCGCGGGGCGCGTCGTATCCGAGGTAACGCCGGTAGTCGACACGCGCGTGATCGAGAATCTGCCGGCAGAGGGGGACGCCCGGACCGCGGGAGGAAAGCAACGTATCAAGCAGCTTGTGGTCGGGGGCGCCGATAAGCGCGAGCGTAAGCGGTCCCAGATCAAGCTGGAACAGGCGGCGCCCCAGGGGGCTCGTATAAAAATAATCGCGCTTCATGACGGAAGCGGCGATTAAACCGATTTCCGAATCGGCAAGGCCGAAGGCGCGGTACACGTCCGTCATGCCCGCCGTAAGCGCCGAAGGGTCCGCCAGGTATATTTTGGTAAGGCACTGCTGGATAACCGTTGTTTTAAGGGGCGACTTTTCCACGTCGGCGACGTCCTGGGTGGCGAAAACGACGAACACGTTTTTCTTGCGCAGCACCTTGAGCCACTCGGCGATTTTCTCGCTAAAGGTTTCGTTTTTTAAAAAGAGCCAGGCCTCGTCAAGTACGAGGAGCGACAGCCGTCCGTCGAATTTTTTCTCGACCAGGTTAAAAAGATAGACGAGCGCCGGCACGATACAGCCGGGGCCCCGGTTCATCAGGTCCTCCATTTCGACGGCGAGAAAGCGGGTATCCAGGGAAAGGGCGGAATGCCGGGAATCGAAAATCTTGCCGTACTTGCCGCCCGCCCATAAATAATCGCCGAGCATTTCTTTTAAGACGGGCTTTTTCGTTTCCTCGTCCATGTAATTGCAGTAGTGGAGGAAGCTGGTAATGGTTCTGGCCTCTTTCGGTTTTTCGCGCAGCAGTTCAAGGCTCTCCTTTATGGCGGCGCGCAGGGGCGGGGCGACCGCGTACCCGGCGACCATGCACAGCGATTCGATAAAATCCATCGCGTCCGTCAGGTCGCGGTCCGTTTCAAGTTCGCGCAGGGGCTGGAAGGAAATACCGGCGGCGCTTTCGGCGGCCGGCTCGTAAAACAGTCCGCCCTGGGCGAGGCATATCTGCCGGCACGATTTGCCCTTGTCGAACACGATTACCTGCGATTCCGGGTATTTGAAAAACTGCGTTTCCAGAAGGTTCAGCAGCGTCGATTTTCCCGCGCCGGTCGGGCCCCACACGGCGGTGTGTCCCACGTCGCCCGGATTGATGTTAAGAAAAAACGGCGTGCCCTCCTGTGTCGAGCAGGTAATATGGGGAAGGTTTACGCCCGTAATTTTTCCGGCGAATTCGTTTACCCGCATGCCCGACCATACCGAGGAAAGGGGAACGACGTGCGAAAGATTGTAACTCATCACCGGAAGGGCGCGGTAATTCGCGTAGACCTGGCCGGGCATCATCGACTTAAACGCCTCCAGGGCGTTGAACGTTTCCTCCTTGCAGGTGAACCCCGCGCCGTTAATAATGTTCCGCGCCGTTTCCGCTTTCTTTTTCGCTTTCTTGTAATCCGCGTCCCACACCATGACGCAGGACGTATAATAGCCCAGCGCGGCCTCGTCGGTTTCGATTTCGATTCCCGCGTCTATGGAGTCCGCCTCTTTTACGCCCGCGCCGTGGTTTATCGCGGCGCTTCCGCCGCCGGTGCTTTCGGCGAACGTCTGCAAAAACGTTTTGCGGCTGCCGCGGTGCGACTTTTCTTTTTTCTGCGCTTCTTTTTTCGCATCTTCCTTGTCAAGGCAGACGTACCGTGAAACCCAGCGGTATTCCATGCGGGCGCGGTTCAGGGATTCCAGGATCGCCGGATAGGTTTCTTCGGGAAAATCGTTGACGCCGATTACGGGAATATAAAAACCTCCCAGGCGCATGGTAAGGGAGGTTACCAGGTCGCTGTCGGGAAGGATACGGTCGAGCATAATCTGGGTGCAGGGAAACCGGATCGGATGCCGGTTAAGGGAAATAGAGGAATGCAGATAGGCGGCGGTCTGTTCGTTGGTAAGCGGCGTAACCAGCATATCCTGTGACAGGAGGGCGGCGACGGCGTCGGTTTCGTTTACGAACGACGCGACGTTCTCTTTTATTGTCTGCGCGCTTCCGCCCGAACCGCTGTTGACAAACATCGAGGTAAGTTTTTTTACGCCTTCGGAGGGAGGCTTCCAGGCGAACGTAATAAAATAACTTGATTCGTAATGCTTCCCCAGCGCGCTGAACGACGCCTCCCGCTCGCGGTCGATTAAATATCCGGCAAGCGTGTCAAAAAGGTTTCCCTGCGAAGCGGGGGCCGCCGGATATTCCTGTGTAATAAAACGCTGCGCCTCCACAAAAAACGCCCAGCCGGAGCCCAGGCGTTTGGCGAAATCGTTGACGCGCAGGCACAGGCCGTTAATCCGGAACTCCCCGCTGGAATCGAGGTCCGGCGCGCGGTACGCGAAGGTGCGCTGGAGTATGCCGTCTTTCTGCACCACCACCCCCGGATGGAATTTCGTGATGAAATTCCAGGGGAGCTGGGTGTGGAAAAACGCGTTGCTCACGGGACGAACAGGTCCTTCTGCTGGATATTGTCGATCACGATGTCGATAAGCCATGGGTCCAGTTTGGTAAGGTGCCGCATGACCAGATACAGAAGTATGATGGGAACACTCATGAAGTACATGGAGAATCCGTAGATAAAGACAACCGACATAACAAAGAGTCCGATAAGACCGGTCTGGGGAATTCCCCCCATAAGCTCGCGCTGAAGAAGCGAACGGCGTACTTTGCGGGAATAAGGGCGCATGTCGACCATATCAACCTCCGCTCGCGTCCCAGACGGCGTTAACGATGGCGGACGCCGAGATCAGGATTGCGGCGGCTATGCCGATTGCTATGGCGTTTCGTTTTACTTTTTCGTTATCCTTGTTGAACCCGTAGGCGATGGCCGCTCCGCAAAGGAATATGGCCAGGATAGCTTTTACGAAATTGCCCGTAAAAATTTCCAGAATACTTTCGGCCAGGCTCGTCATGCCGGAGGGCATAAGGTCCTGGGCGAAAAGCCGGACGGGAACAAGCGCCCACGCGGCCAGGGAAGCAAAGCGCTTCAGTTTTTGTTTCATTACGAAACCTCCTTAAACGGTGTTTTTATGTTGAGGGCGCGGCGATTTCGCCCGTCGTGACAACCTCGTCTACCAGCGGCCCGAACCCGGCCCGCGCGCTTAAATGCACGACGAGCTGAATCGTCCAGGAAAGGTCCGGAAGCTTCCCGGGTATCTTTTGGCGCAGCAGTCCCTCGATACGCGATACGGTGCTTGAAGCGCTGTCCGCGTGTATACTGGTAGCGTTTCCCGGATGCCCGGTGTTCCAGGCCTCAAGCAGTTCGACCGCGACTTCTCCCGACCGGAGCTCGCCGAAAATAATACGCTGCGGCGTCCAGCGCAGCGCCGTCTGGATGGCCGCGACCGCCTGTTCCTTCCTGATATATAACTGCGTTTTGTTTTTCGCGGAACACTGCAGTTCCGGCGTGTCCTCGATAATGTAGAAACGCTCGTCCGGCGTAAGCTCACGCATCTTTTCCAGAAGCGCGTTGATGAACGTCGTCTTGCCGCTTCCGGTGCTTCCCGAAACCACGATGTTGCTCCGTTTTTCCAGGTGCTCCGTAATTTTATCGTAAAGCGGGCGGGAAAGCCGTCCGGAAGAAACATATTCCTCAAGGGTGTATATTTTTTCGGCCGGGCGGCGGAAGGTAAGCTCCGGCGCGGCCGTCCAGGGCGGCACGATCGCCGTGGTGCGGATATTGTAGCGGGGAATAACGCTTTCCAGCGTCGGCCGCTCCCATTTGTCGATGGGCGTTTCGGAGACGGACGCGAGGCTGTTGATGATCCGCATGCGCTGCGCGACGGAGAGCGAAAAACCCGCCTCGTAGATTCCCCTGGAAAAATCGTCGATCTGGACCGATCCCGTTCCGTACACGTACACGTTGGTAACCGACTTGTCGTCGAAGTAGGGGATGAGCGGCGCGAGGTCCCCCATAAGGTTCTCCATGCGCCTGCCCCTGGCTTCAAGTTCGTCCTCTTCCCTACCCATCAAGTTCTCCGGTCACATAGCCGTGAAGAAGCTTTTCAAAAAAGGGCGGATCGTTTCGCAGACTCCGGCGGAAACCGGCCTCGAATTTTTCGTGGCGGGCCGTCGCGCTGGATTGCGCCGCGGCCTTGTATTCCTCCGCTATTTCCCCCTGGTATGCCAGAAGGTTTATGTGCATCATGCGCTGGTAGCCGTACAGGACGCGGATCATATCCCGCAGCGTTTCCACGGTTTCCCGTATATCCTTGAGCGCCGAAAATTTGAGGGAATTATCGTCATAGCTTGAGTCCAGGTATTTTACGATCGCCTGGCGGATAAGCTCGCTCTCGCTCTCGATACCTCTCTCACGGCAGTACTGCTTCAGGTCCGCTTCCATCCGCGAAGTAAGACAGACCAGCTTTTTCTTGCCGTCAAGGCGTTTTTTATTTGTGACTTTTTGTTTGGTCATGGGGCCGGTATAATTTTGTTCCGCAAAACGGACGGTAATTGGCGTACACAAGACGGCCGCCGTTCTCGGGTTTTCCGCTTTTTCCGATCCGGCGAACCGGAACCGGAACGACAAATACAAAATGGCCGTCTTTTAGTTTGAAGCCGTATCGCTTCTTGAGCGAGGCGTCCGTCCGGCGAATACAGTCGCACATAATTATAAAAACTGCGGCGTTTCCGTTTCATCCGCGTATCCGTCATATTCATCATCCGCCATAACGGTTTCCGCCGGCGTTTCGCGTAATCCGGTTTCGTATTGTTCCGTTTTATCCGGTATTTCCGCTTCCCCCTCCAGATCCCCGAATTTTTCCCACATCGCCGCGACCTCGCCGTCTTCCATTTCCGCCGGCGTTTCCTGCACGGTTTTCTTAAAATCAAACCAGCGCCGCCCGGCTATTTTTTTGATACTGTTTTTCGCCGCGGCCAGCGCCTCCCCGCGCGTTGAAAACGCGGGGCCGCAGAGCCGCTCCCTGAATACCGGGTCCTGGTAATAGACGTTCTTCTTGCCGATATACGGCGGCGTTCCCTGGCAGATAAGAATAAAACTGTCCAGGGGCAGCTTGATTAATTCGTCCGCGTTAATTAAATTCCGCTCCTGGTCCTGGCTGCTTAAATTGGAGCCGTTAAACCCCAAAGCCCCCCGGTTTCCCGAATAGCTGATGTTCGCCTTGCTCACCGATTCCCTGCCGCAGATCTTGCTTATCATTTCGGCGCTCTCGTACTCGCCCGCGCCGGGGGCGTAGAAAATACTGTTCCGGCAGTGGGCCAAAAACGCGTGATCCTTCGTGTAGATTTTAGTAAGCTGGTTTAACGACTGGAAAATTAAAAAATCTGACTATTAAGAATGCTCCTCTTGTCATAAACGATAAAGACGTGAGACAATGTGGACAACAGGAGGGGAAAATGGCACAACAGGACAAAATAACACTTTTACAATTCCAGAAGGTATATAAGAACGAAGCACTATGCCGGGAGCATATGTTTCAGATACGGTGGCCAAGCGGATTTGTATGCCCGCATTGCGGGCATACCGAATA
>JAIRYT010000067.1 GCA_031267675.1 Treponema sp.
TGGTTCTCAAGCCAGAGCAGCGCGACTTTGGAAAAGCCCTTATGTTTTACCGAAAGCGCGAACACACAGATACGAAAAAGCGTGACGAACAGATTAAGTACCGGCATGGGAAATAATAGCCCAAAAACCGGCAGTCAAAAAAGCGCCGGAAGGGAGAAGAGGTTTAACCGCGATGTCGAAGAAGTCGAAAAAGTTTAAAGAGAGGAAATAAAGGTAACAGTCAGCCGGGGAACAGCGTGGGGGTTGCCGGAAAAACAGTATGGGGAACGCCGTAGCGCGTCCGCATATTTTTTGGCGGCACACCAACTACAGCACGCGAGCCGGCGAGCGCGGCATACCCGAATATGTAACATGGTGTGGGCCCCGAAAATGTCACAGACGGAAAAAAGCCGTAGGGCCCTTAGCGCATTGCCGGTAATTGCCGCAGGAACAGCCTAAAAAAATGTTGCCGCAAGGCGGGGGAGCGCGGGCCCGGCCCTTAAGGCTTTCTTGCCGGCGGTAACATTTTTCGGGGCCCACGTCGTGTTACACCGGCTGGTATGCCGCGCTCACCGGTTCGCGCGCTTTTGTTGACGTGGTCCGATTTACGGTCTCCTGAAACAAATGCAAAAACGACTTAGCCGTTACCGTACTCCATGAGCGAATAACCGCGTTAAACGCGATGGCTTAGAGATCAAGGGCCCCCGGGCTTTTTTGCCGGCGGTAACATTTTTCGGGGCCCACGTCGTGTTACAGCGGCCCGGTATGCCGCGCTCACCGGTTCGCGCGCTTGTGTGGACGCATCTGAGGACCGAGGGGGTTCGCGCCCCGCCGGGTGTACCTCCGGACCGGCTCGCAACTATGCGTAGCATAGTTGGCGTAGATTGGGTTTTAACCCAATCTAACCTGTTCCTGCGGTTGGTTGCCGGAAACGCGCTCCCCCTCCAGTCCGTATTCCGCCGCGGCAAGGGCGGCGTAATCGCCTGTTTCCTCGCCCAATTCGCCGGGCAGCACCCGGCAGCGTTCCCGCGCCGCAGGCAGGGCCTCTTCTTCAATTACCGCCAGAGCGGAAGGCCACAGTTCGCCGCGGCTCCGCGCAAAGATACTGCCAATAATAATAAGTTCGGGGTTAAGGATGTCCATGATGATAGAAAGCCCCGCCCCAAGTTTTTTTCCCGCTTCGGCATAAATTTTTTTTGCCAGGGGATCGCCCTGTTCCGCCGCGATACCTACCGTCCGCGCGCTCAGGGAATCCAAACCGGCGTACGAGGGACAAAAAGCGGGACGACGTCCCATCTGGAGTTCGGCTTCTACCATCGACCGCGCAAGGCGCGTTATGCCGCCGCCGCTGCAAAAACCTTCAAAAGAACCGCGCTTTCCGTATCCGGGCGGGCCGTCTTCGGAAAGCCGTATGTGGCCTACTTCGCCGGCCTGTCCGCCCGCGCCGCTGTAAAGCCGTTCGTTCAGAATAAGTCCCGCTCCCATGCCGGTTCCGCAGGTAAGGAACACCAGGTTCCCGCATCCCCTGCCCGCTCCGTATTTCCACTCGGCCAGCGCTCCGGCGTCGGCGTCGTTCTCAAGAAAGGCGGGTATCCCCAACTCGCGGGAAAAATACTCCGTTACCGGTATTCTGTCCCAAAGCGGCAGATTAGGCGGAGACAGAATAAGCCCCTGCTTTTGATCCAGCGGACTGCCGCAGCTTATTCCCAACGCGGCGGTCCGCTCCTCGCGCGGCAGGATTTGTTTTATATCCCCGGCAAGGAGTTCCAGCATCTTTTGGGGATTTTGCCCCGGGGTGGCGCGCGATTCGCCCCGGGCCGCCAGTTCCAGTCCGTCCTCCGTTTTTTTACCCAGCGAAACCCGGCATTTGGTACCGCCAATGTCGACGCCGGCAAAATAGGTGATCATTCGGTTTTTTGTTCCCCGGCTGCTTCATCATCCTCGCCCCATTCGCCGAGTTTTCGGTGAAGGGTTTTACGGCCTATGCCAAGAACTTCCGCGGCTTTGGATTTATTTCCCTTATAAAAGCCAAGGGTGCTCTGTATGATTGTTTTTTCCGACTCTTCCATGTTTGTGCCCATCGGTATGCGTATCCAGTCGTTGTCGCTGACATCCCGCAGGGTCGGCGGCAAATCGTCCTCGACAATGACGTTTCCCTTCGCCATGACAACAGCGCTTTCTACACAGTTGCGCAGTTCCCTCACATTGCCGGGCCAGTCGTAATGGTACAACACCGCCCGCGCCTTGTCGTTAAAGCCTTCAATGGGTTTTCCGTTTTCACGGGAAAACTCCTTTACAAACGCGTTTAAAAACAGGGGAAGATCGTCTTTCCGTTCCCGCAGGGCCGGCACATGAATGTTGACCACATTAAGGCGAAAGTACAGGTCTTCCCTAAAATTCCCTTTTTCAATTTCCAGTTTTAAATCGCGGTTGGTCGCGGCGACAATGCGTACGTCGGCTTCGATTGTTTCTTCGCCGCCGACACGTTCGAATTTTTTTTCCTGCAGCACCCGTAGCAGTTTTATTTGCAGATTTTGATCGATTTCGCCTATTTCGTCCAAAAACAGCGTTCCTCCGTGGGCCATTTCAAAGCGGCCCCGTCTGCGGCCGAGCGCCCCGGTAAACGCGCCCTTTTCATGACCAAAAAGTTCGCTTTCCAGCAGGCTTGCGGCAAGGGCCGCGCAGTGAACCTTAACCATTGGTTTTTCACTGCGGGGCGAAAGCTCGTGTATCGCGTCGGCGACAAGCTCTTTTCCCACGCCCGATTCTCCGGTGATCAGTATTGAAGCTTTTGCCGGAGCCGCCCTGCTTATCATGTCAAACACCTGCCGCATGGGCGCGCTTGAACCGATCATTGTTCCAAGCTGTTTGCGTTTTTGCAGCTCTTCTTCAAGGGTCGAATTTTTGATCGCCAGCTCGCGGTTCGAAAGCGCCCGTTTTACCAGCATGGAAAGATGATCCAGATTTACCGGCTTGGTAAGAAAATCGTACGCGCCGTTTCGCATTGCCGAGACCGCGTTTTCCACGGTGCCGTGTCCGGTCAAAATAATTACCGGCAGCGCGGGGCTTTCATAGGCGATTTTTTTTTGCAGTTCTTCGCCGCTCATTTCTTTCATGCGCAGATCGGTAATAACCAGATCGATATCGCCCTTTTCAAAACGCTTCCAGCCGGCAGCCCCGTCTTCGGCGGTAAAGACAGTGTATCCGTCAAGGGCAAGGGCGTCGGCAAGGCCTTCGCGTATATTTTTTTCATCGTCAACGACAAGCAGCGAAAAATTCATTCCAAACCCTCCGCGACCAGCGGCGGATCGGAACACAGTCCCTCGCTTAACAGTTTTCTGTGCTTCTGCGGAAGCGGCAGGGTAATAATAAAGCAGCTGCCCTTTCCTTCCTGCGACTTAACGCTGATTTCGCCTTTGTGTTCCCGTATAATTTTAAATACCAGGGTAAGCCCCAGCCCCGACCCCTGATCTTTGGTAGTAAAATACGGTTCAAATATTTTAGAAAGATTTTCCTGGCTTATTCCCGAGCCGGTGTCACATACGCTTAAAAAAACCTCATTGCCGGTATGCTCTGTTTTTACGGTAAGTTTTCCGCCGTCCTTCATGGCCGCGACGGCGTTCTGAATTAAATTAAGCATAGCCTGTTTCATAAGCCGCTGATCAAAATCGATAAGCGGCAAATCCTCGCTTAACAACAATTCTATCGATACACGGGAATTTTCGACTTCGTAGCGGACAAAACTAACCAGTTCTTCAAGAAAGCTGTTTAAGTCTGCTTCGCTTGTATTAAGATCCATGGGGCGCACGGCAAAAAGAAAATCGATAACAATGTGGTTAAGCCTTTCGATTTCTTCGTTAATAACGGCAAGATGTTTGTTGAATATCAAAAAAAAGGGGTTCGGCCCCGTGTCGGTCCGGTAATCAAGATCGGGTTTATCTTTTGGATGGGAATTATAATACAGCTCCTCGTTTTTTTTCATTGCCTTTTGCAAAAGCTGAATTTGAATCGAGATTGAGCCAAGCGGATTTTTTATTTCGTGGGCGACGCCCGCGGCAAGCGTGGTAAGGCTTGCCAGGCTTTCCATGCGGCGCATGCGGGCCTCGCGGCTCCGCTTTTCGGTAATGTCGTCGATATGGATAAGCGAACCGCACACCTGATAATTTTTTACCAGCGGAAACACGCTGATCGAAAGCAGCCTCATAATTCCCTTTGATTCAACGTCAAATTCCCTGTCCTGCACCTTGTCTCCGGCGGAAAGCGATGTTTTTAAAAATTCCGCGATTTTTTCGTCTTTAATTACATTCCATATTTTTGAATTTTCTCCCGCGCAATGCTGCATGGGAAGCAGGCGGTCAGAATATTTATTGGCAAGGATAAGATTGTTTTCGGTGTCGCACACAAATATGCCTTCGGCAAGCGAATCAAGCACGGTCTCGAGCCGTTCAAAATCCTGCGCCATGGAAAGAAAAAGATTCTGCACGTGCTCGGCGGGGAGCCGTTCAATTTTGGCGATGGCGCGCGGAATAATCTGTTTCATACCGCCATTCCCTTCGCCAGCGATTCACAGAGCCCCTCGAGTGTTAAAACAGGGTTGATGTTGTAGGTTTCAAAGCGTACGGCGCTTTTTTCCAGTTCGCGGCTCCATAATTGGGCATAGGCGCTTTTTTCGACGGACATTTTGCCGTTTCGAAGCCAGGCTGAAACAAGCGCCCGGATATTCCTGAAAAAAAGACTTCCCACATGGGGAATTTGAAAGCCGCCGCAGGTTTTGACCGCCGCCTCGATAATTTCGCCCGTATTTTGCGCCGGCCGTCCCAGCCCCGCGTTTTCCGCCACCGGAGCGGCGAATTTTCCCAAATCGACAAGCACCCCGGGAATCGGCCTTCCCCTTTGCCTTAGTTCGCGCACGGCGCACGCCGCCGTGCTTGCCGCAAAAAAGGCGGACAGCGGATACAGAACGCGGTCGTTTACCGGCAAAAACGATTCCAGATACGGCGCAATGCCGCCCTCGTATTCATCGTGAAAAATGCGCCGTATTACCTCGCGTTCTTCCCCGGTTCCGCGCTTTGCAAACTGGTACACGCGAAGCCTGGAAACAATTGTCGGCAAAAGCGACCCCGCGCGCGAACTGGTAAGCACCACCGTAAGGGAGGCGGGCGGCTCTTCAAGGATTTTAAGCAGCGAATTTTTCGCGCCTTCCTGCATGCGTTCCGCGTTTTCAATAATAACGCATTTATGTTTACCCAGGGGCGCCAAACGGCTCCAGTACGAAGCGCGGCGTATAAGGGCTACGGGAATCTGTTCTCCCAATCCTTCCGATTCCAGCTTTGCCGAATTTTTTACGATTCCCCCGCAGCATTTTTCAAGTTTTTCGTTTTCAAGACGGCCGATTTCGTCAAGGTCTTCTTCAAGACCGGCAATCAACGGAGTTACCTTTTTAATTTTAGGATCGTCTTCCCATAAAACCGGCGCAAAGCGGGCAAGCAGTTTTTGTACGGCGCGCGAAAATAAAATCCGCGCTCCTTCTTTTTGCGGTTCCCGAAGCAGATAGTTTGCCGCCGCGCTGATTTCCTCAAAAAAATGGCGGCGTCCCAGTAACAAAAGATCGCTGTGCGCGAGCAAACGGTGTTTTTGGCAGGCGCCGCAGGTACAGTTCCATTTTCCCTGCGCTTCGCACGAAAGAACCCTTGCCAGTTCCAGGGCGCTTGTTCCCTTGCCCGCATATTCGGTTCCCGAAAAAAGAACGGCCGGCGCCAGTTTTGAATCAAGAATATCTTTTTTTAACTGTAAAACGATATTCTGGTTCAGTATGTTTTCAAACATCCGAAGCTCCCGCCAGATGCAGAATAACGCGGGCAAAGATGCTTTCCGATACAAGGTTTTTTGAATCAAAGAGCGGCTGGATAAAAAGCACAAGCACGACAACGGAAACAAGCGCGAGCGCTTCCGCCAAACCAAGAAAAAGGCCCAGACCCTTGTCAAGTTTTTCAAGATTGAGCTTGTCGATAATATCGGAAAGAATTTTTTCTACGATTTTTCCGGCGATAAAGACTACCAAAAAAACGGCGATAAACGCCAGAATTTCGGGAAGAACCGGCATCGCGAGATAATTTGTCCGTAAAAACGCCCCGCCGTTTTTAAAAAAGAAAAGCGCCCCGATCAATCCCAGTACAAAGGACGCCAGCGAAATAAATTCTCCGGTAAAGCCTTTTAAAAAACCGCGCAGGGTTAAAAGGGCAAGCAGAATAAAAAAAGCCAGATCGAGCGGTGAAACAGTCATGCCGACGCCGCCTGCAGCAGTATATCGCCTATTTTTGCCCGCGCGTCCCGATCCCCGATTTGTTTTGAAGCGGCGGCCATTGTTTCGCGCCGTGCGCCATCGCGCGCCAGCGAAAGTATCGCGGCGGAAAAATCGTTCGCGCCGCGCCTGTTTCTGTCCAGGACAAGCGCCGCGCCTTTTTCGTTAAAATACCGGGCGTTTTCAAGCTGGTCGCCCCGCGTGCCCTGCCCGGCCAGCGGCACCAGAACCATCGGCTTTCCCGCGGCGGCGCATTCCCACACGGTTCCGGCTCCGCTTCTGCCCGCGACCAGTTCGGCGGCGGCAAGCACGTGGGGCATTTCCGTATCCAGGTAGGCAAACGCCTTGTAATTGTTTTTTTGTTCCGCCGCGCTGTTGTTCCCCGGCCCGGTCTGGTGAACCACCAGGTATGTTCGGGTAAGCGAATCGAGGGATGCCGATACCAGCTCGTTCAGTTCCCGCGCGCCCTGGCTTCCGCCCAGTACCAGTAAAATACGGTCGCGTTTTTTGGCGCCAAGAAACGCCCTTCCCGGTTCCGGATCAGCGTCTTTAAAAACAGACCGCACCGGGTTTCCCAGCGCCGACACCCGCGCGCGGAACGATTCGGGAAAGAACGCTGCGGTCTGCTCGTACGCGGTAATGATGCGGCCGTTTCCCCTTGCCGCAAAACGCGCGTTAAGGCGGGTCGCCAGACCGGGACTATAGTCGGATTCATGCGTAATAACCGTGATCCCCAGGGCGGCCGCCGCCGCGCAGGGAGGAACGCTGGCAAAGCCGCCTTTGGAAAACAGCAGGGCCGGTTTTTCTTTTTTTAGTATTTTTTTTGCCGCCCAAAACCCGGCAACCACCCTAAAGATGTCGCTTATATTTTTTAACGAAAAATTACGCCGCAGTTTGCCTGCGGGAATACCGTAGAATTCCAGGCCGGCGGATTCGACAATGGACCTGTCCATGCCGGAATCAACACCAATCCAAAAAACGCGATATTGAGAATGCTCCCTTACATAGGAAGCTACCGCAAGGCCGGGGTAAATGTGGCCTCCGGTGCCCCCGCCCGCAAAAGCGATCACCTGCACGGTTTTATACTATACGATTTGCCGTTTTTTCGCAATGCGACCACTCCGGAAGGAGGTTTTACCGCAAAGAGTGTAACTTTGCGGTTAAAAATTCTTTTTACTTTCTGCGCGCGGGTTTTTTGGCGGGCTTCTTTGCCGCGGCGGGAACCTTGTCCTCAGCCCGGTCAAGAGAACTGGCGGGAAAAGTCCCTGTCTGTGATTTGGAATCAGCCGAGAACCAAATGGTATTTACCAGTTTTGCCTCAATATCCACCGACTGAACCACCATTTTGGCGCTGTTTGCCAAACCGGAAGCAACTACCACGTCACCGACTAATCTTTCTGTAGCTCTAACGCTCATGCGAACCTCTCATAAAAATTTTACAGCAGACTACTGTTTGTTGAACACGATACGCGTTACGCGCGGATATGTCAATATATCAACAACCCCGCCGCAAGCGGACGGGGTATGTTGTTCTCATAAGGTATTTGACTCAGGGTCCATACCCTTGGTTCCGCCCCAAGGGGCCGGGGTATGGACCCTTCGCAACGAATCAA